>DASVTN010000015.1:0-12018 GCA_036387555.1 Allosphingosinicella sp.
TGGCCTGCACATCGAGGTGGTGTTCGACGCCGAGCACCCGATCGGCAGGACAGACCCGGCGGGCATCGCCGACGTGGTGCTGGAGGCGGCCCTGTCGACCATCGTCGACCTGGAGGACTCGGTCGCGGCGGTGGACGCCGACGACAAGGTTCTGGGTTATGCCAACTGGCTGGGGCTGATGAAGGGCGACCTCGAGGAGGCGTTCGAGAAAGGCGGGCGGACCGTCACGCGGCGGCTCCACCCCGACCGCGACTACCTCGCGCCCGACGGGTCGGCGTTCACGCTCCCGGGCCGCAGCCTCCTGTTCGTCCGCAATGTCGGCCACTTGATGACGACCCCCGCCGTCCTCCTCGCCAACGGCACGGAAGCGCCCGAGGGCGTCCTCGACGCGGTGATGACGGCGCTGATCGGGATGCACGACCTCAAAGGGCTCGGCGCGCTCCGCAACAGCCGTGCGGGATCGGTCTACATCGTCAAGCCCAAGATGCACGGGCCCGAGGAGGCCGCCTTCGCCGGCCGGCTGTTCGACCGGACCGAGGATCTGCTCGGCCTCCCCCGCCACAGCCTCAAGATCGGCGTGATGGACGAGGAGCGCCGGACCAGCGTCAACCTCGCCGCCGTCATCCGCGAGGTGAAGGACCGGGTGGTGTTCATCAACACCGGCTTCCTCGACCGTACCGGCGACGAGATCCATACGGCGATGAAGCTGGGGCCCGTCATCCGCAAGGCGGAGATGAAGAACAGCGAGTGGCTCAGGACCTATGAGGACAATAATGTCGACGTCGGCCTCGCCTGCGGCTTCGCCGGCCGGGCCCAGATCGGCAAGGGCATGTGGGCGATGCCGGACCTGATGGCCGGCATGCTCGCCCAGAAGATCGCCCATCCGCTCGCCGGGGCGACCACCGCCTGGGTCCCCTCCCCCACCGCCGCGACCCTCCACGCCGTCCACTACCACCGCGTCGACGTCGCCGCGCGCCAGCGCGAGCTCGCCGGCCGGGCGCCGGCGAGCCTCCGCGGCCTGCTCGCGATCCCGGTCGCGGCGGACCGCGGCTGGTCCCCGGAGGCGATCCGGGAGGAGCTCGACAACAACGTCCAGGGCATATTGGGCTATGTCGTGCGATGGATCGACCAGGGCGTGGGCTGCTCCAAGGTGCCCGACATCCACGATGTCGGGCTCATGGAGGACCGGGCCACCTGCCGCATCTCCAGCCAGCACGTCGCCAACTGGCTGCTCCACGGCGTCGTGACGCACGACCAGGTCGAGGAGTCGCTCCGCCGGATGGCCGCGGTCGTCGACCGGCAGAATTCGAGCGATCCCCTTTACCGCGCCATGGCCACCGATTTCGAGGCGAGCACCGCCTTTCGGGCGGCGCGAGCGTTGATCCTGCAAGGGGCGGAGCAGCCATCCGGCTATACCGAGCCGCTCCTCCACAAGCACCGCCTGGCGCTGAAGCAGGCGGTCCTGGGGGAATAGGAGGCAGCAGAATGGACCGAAGCGCCCAGAACAGCGGCACGATCGAGGTGCGCGACGCCCACCGGTTCGACGCCGCGGCGCTCGAGCGGTGGCTGGAGCAGGAGGTCGAGGGCTATGAAGGGCCGCTCAGGGTGGAGCAGTTCAAGGGCGGCCAGTCCAACCCGACCTACAAGCTGGTCACGCCCGGCCGATCCTACGTTCTTCGCCGCAAGCCGCCGGGCAAGCTGCTGCCCGGGGCCCATGCCGTCGACCGGGAGTATCGGGTCATCTCCGCCCTCGGCCGGCAGGGCTTTCCGGTCGCCCGCGCCTACGGCCTCTGCCTCGACGAGGCGGTGATCGGCACGGCCTTCTACGTGATGGAGATGGTGGAGGGGCGGATCTTCTGGGAAGCCGATTTCCCGCAGGTGCCCCGCGAGGAGCGGCCGGCCTATTTCGACGCGATGAACGCCGCCATCGCCCAGCTGCACCTGATCGATCCGCTCGCGGCGGACCTTGGCGACTATGGCAAGCCCGGCAATTATTTCGAACGGCAGATCGGCCGCTGGTCGAAGCAGTATCTGGGCGACGTCGAGGCGGGCCGGGTCGAGGCGATGGACCGCCTCGTGGAATGGCTGCCGCGGAACGTCCCCAACGACGACCAGGACGCCAGGATCATCCACGGCGACTTCCGCTGCGACAACATGATCTTCCATGCGACCGAGCCGAGGGTGCTGGCGGTGCTCGACTGGGAGCTGTCGACGTTGGGCCACCCTCTCGCCGATTTCACCTATCATCTGATGGTCTACCGGATGCCCGCCGGGATCTCGACCGGGCTTGCGGGGCTCGGCCTGGCGGCGCTGAACATCCCGTCCGAGGAGGAATATGTCGCGGCCTATTGCCGGCGCACCGGCCGCGACGGCATTCCCGCCATCGACTTCTACATGGCCTTCAACATGTTCCGGCTCGCCGCCATCGTCCACGGTATCAAGGGACGCCTCGCGCGCGGCAACGCCTCCTCCGCCCATGCCGCGCAGATGGCGGCGAGCCTCGAGCCCCTCGCGGAAGGGGCATGGGCGCAGGCCGTGCGGGCGGGGGCCTGAGATTATCCTCTCCCGCTTTTCGCGGGAGAGGGCTTAGGGGGGCACATCCCCTATCCCGTCCGCCTATTTCGCTTTAACCACAGCGCGGGCAGGCTTTGGGGGAAGCATGGCGGAGGAAGGCGCGCGGACGCGGCTGAAGCGGGCGGTCAGGCAGATCGGCTGGGCGCGGCTAGCGGGCACGGCCGTGTTCCTGATCCTCGCGCTGCTCCTTGGGCGCTATTCCTGGCATCTGCCGCTCGCCGGCGACGCGGAGCGCGCGCTCTACGACATCCGCTTCGAGCGGGCCGCGGCGCGTGTAGCGCAGGACGAGAGGATCGTCCTCGTCACCTATGACGACCAGACGCTGCGGGCCCTTCAGAAACGCTCTCCGCTCGACCGGAAGGTCCTCGCCGAGGCGCTTGCGGCCCTGGACGGGATGAAGCCGAAGTCGATCGGGATCGACATCCTGCTCGACCAGCCCCAGGCCGAGGATCCGCAGCTGCTCTCCACGCTCCGGAGCATGAAGACGCCCACGCTGCTCGCTTATGCGGAGCCCGCCGGTAACGAGGACCAGATCGGCTACGAGCAGCACGAGTTCCTGCGCGCCTTCCTCGGCCAGGCCCGAACGAGGCAAGTGCGCCCTGCGAGCATCAGGATGGAGCCGGACGTCGAGGACGGGGTCATCCGGCGCTGGCCGGAGCGGAAGGAGGGCCTTCCGCCGCAGCTCGCCAACGCGATGACCTCCGCGCACCCGGGGTTCGCCCGCCATTTGGGAAGCATCGACTTCCTGTTGCCCGCGGATCCGGAGCGGCCCGTCTTCGCGGGCTTCGCGATCGACACTCTGCCCCTGCTGGGAGACGCGATCCGCGACAGGATCGCCGGCCGCCACGTTCTGATCGGCGGCAACATCAAGGACCAGGACGATTACGAGACGCCGATGAGCCGGGGCAGCGGGCGGTGGATGAAGGGTATCGAGGTGCATGCGCACATGCTCGCCCAGCAGCTCGACGGGCGGATCCGCCCGGCGGTGCCGCCGCCGGCCCTTTGGGCGATCGCCGTCGCCGTCGTCCTGGCCGGAGGACTGACCGGGCTGCTCGAGACCCGCGGCCGGCGCCTGGCGCTGGCGCTGGCGGCGCCGCTCCTCGTCCTGGCCGCCCTCCCCTTCGCGCTTCAGTCGTGGGGCGCGGACACCTATGGACTGCCCGCCTTCGGCTGGGGCCTGGGCTGGATCGTCGCCTTCGCCGCCGCCGGCACCGCCGCCCGGGCGGTCGGGTCGGAGCAGCGGCGTTTCGCCCAGGCGACGCTGGGCAAATATCTTCCGGCCGACGTCGCCGCCGAGATATTGAAGGATCCCGAGCGGCTCAGCCTTCGCGGCGAGAAGAGGGAGATATACGCCCTCTTCTCCGACCTCGAAGGCTTCACCCGGCTGAGCCATTCGATCAGCCCGGAGCAGCTTTCCACCCTGCTCAACCGCTATCTCGAAATGCTGAGCGAAGTCGTGCTTCGCCACGGCGGCACCATCGACAAGTTCGTCGGGGACGCCATCGTCGCCTTCTGGGGAGCGCCGATCGCCCGGCGGGACGACGCCGACCGAGCGGCGCGGGCCGCCGTCGCGCTCTACGAGGCGGGCGAGCGGTTCCGCCGCGACTCCGGGCCCGGGCTGCCGCCGATCGGCTGCACCCGGGTCGGCCTTCATCGCGGCGAGGCGGTGGTCGGCAATTTCGGCGGGGAGGGCCGCATCCAGTACACCGCGCTCGGCGACGCGATGAACACCGCCTCGCGGCTCGAATCCGCCAACAAGCAGCTCCACTCGACCATCCTCGTCAGCGCCGAGGCCAGGGAGCGGACCGGGCTCGACATCTTCCGTCCCCTCGGGCGGGTGGTCCTCAACGGCCGGGCGACTCCGGTCGAGGTGTGGGAGCCTGTCCCGGCGATGCCCGCCGAGGCGCGGCAGCGGCTGAATGCGCTTTGGCTCGCCTTCGAGGCGGGCGATCCGGGGGCGCTAGGCGCGCTGGAAGCGATCGCCGCCCGGGGCGAGGATGCGGCGCTGTCGGATTTCGTGTATCGTCTTGGCAAGGCAGGTCCGGGAGGTCATTTTGTCTTGGGGTCAAAGTAGAATCGTCGTCCGTCCGCTGATCGCGGCGGCGCTCCTCACCGCTTCGGGCGCCGCCTTGGCCGACATCCTGGTGGTCCGCTCGACCGGCCCCTCCGCCCGAAGCTTCACGCCGGGCAAGCGCCTTCCGGAAACGGCGCGGATCAGCCTCAAGACCAACGACCAACTTGTCGTGCTCGACGGCCGCGGCACCCGCGTCATCCGCGGGCCGGGCATTTTCACGGCCGGGGCGCCCAGCGCGGGCCGGATCCCCTCATCCGGCCCGGTAAGCCAGCGGCGCGCCCGGATCGGCGCCGTCCGGGGCATCGAGATGGGCGAGCTTCGCCCGCCGAGCATCTGGCACGTCGACGTCGCGCGAAGCTCGAACGTCTGCGTCGCCGATCCGACGAAGGTGACCTTGTGGCGGGCGGATCCGGGCAAGGTGCTGACGCTCGTTATCGGAGGCGTCGGCGGACGCGCCAGGCAGCTCGGCTGGCAGCCCGGCTCCAGCACGATCGCCTGGCCCTCCGACCTTCCGGTAGCCGACGGAGTGGAATACCGGCTTTCCTGGAGCGGCGGCGCTACTCCCACGGTCCTGCGCTTCCGGACCATGCCGGCCACGTCCGCCGGCCTCGAGGACATGGCTCAGGCCCTGATCCGCAACCGGTGCGAGGCTCAGCTCGACCTCTTCATCGAGACGGTGAAACTGCCGGAATAGTCCTCCCCATGCGCTGCATGGGGAGGATTTTTCAACCCGTCGGGAAGCCGCGCTTGCGCATCAGCGCCTTCACGTCGGGATCGCGGCCGCGGAAGGCGCGGTAGGCCTCCGCACGGTCGGTCTCGTTGCCGGTGGAGAGCAGGGTCTCGCGGAAGCGGTCGGCCGTCGCCTTGTCGAACGGGTTGCCCGCTTCCTCGAAAGCCGCCCAGGTGTCCGCGTCCATCGTCTCCGACCAGAGGTAGGAATAATAGCCCGCGGAATAGGCGTCCGACGAGAAGAGGTGATTGAACTGCGGCAGGCGGTGCCGCATCACCAGCTCCTTGGGCATCCCGATCTTGGCGAGCGCCCGAGCCTCGAACGCGTTGGGATCGACGACTCCGTTCGGGTCCATGTGGAGCATCATGTCGACGATCGCGGAGGAGAGATATTCCGCCGTCGCGAAGCCTTGGTTGAACGTCGACGCCTTCTCGATCTTGGCGATCAGCGAAGCGGGCATCGGCTGGCCGGTCTTGTAATGCTTGGCGAAGCGGCTGAGCACCGGCTGGGTCAGAAGCCAATTCTCGTTCACCTGGCTGGGATATTCGACGAAGTCGCGAGGCGTCCCGCCGAAGCTGGGATAATAGACGTTCGACAGGAAGTAATGGATGGCGTGGCCGAATTCGTGGAACAGGGTCTCGGCGTCGTCGAGGCTGATCAGGACCGGCTGGCCGGGCGCGGGCTTCACGAAATTGTTGTTGTTGGAGCCGAGGACGATGTCGTCGCCCAGCAGGCCGGCGCGGCTGCGGTAGGTGGTCGCCCAGGCGCCGGAGCGCTTGCCGGTGCGGGCGTAATCGTCCCGGTAGAAGACGCCGATCTGCTTGCCCGTCCCGCGCTCGGTGACGCTGTAGACCCTGATATCCGGGTTCCAGGCCGGAACGGTGCCGGTGATCTCCTTGAAGTCGAGCCCGTACAGCTCGCCGGCCGCCCAATATGAGGCCTCGATGATGTTGTTCAGCTCGAAATAGGGTTTCACTTCCTCCTGGGTCAGGTTGTAGCGCTGCTTGCGCACCTTCTCCTGATAATAGCGATAGTCCCAGGGCTCGATTGTGAGGTTGCGGTCGGACTTGCGGGCGAGGGCCTGCATGTCGGCGACCTCTTCCTTCACTCGGGCGACGGCGGCGGGCCAGACGCGGTTCATGAGGTCGAGCGCCTTCGCGGGCGACTTGGCCATCGTGTCCTGCATTCGGAACTCGGCGTGGCTCGAGAAGCCGAGCAGGCGGGCGCGGTCCGCGCGAAGCTTGACGATCTCGGCGATGGTCGCGTTGGTGTCGTTCGCGCCGCCGTTGTCGCCGCGGTTGACGAAGGCGCGCCACACCTTTTCGCGAAGCGCCCGGCTGTCCGCATAAGTGAGGATCGGATCGACCGCCGAGCGGGTGTTGACGATCGCGAACGTGCCCGCGGGCAGCTTGCGCTCCTGGGCGGCCGAGGCCGCGGCGGCCTTGACGTCCGCGGGCACGCCCTTCAGCTCCGCCTCCGTGGCGGTGATGTGGGTGCTCTCGTCCGCGAGCACCTTCTCTCCGAAGGTCGCGAACTTGCCCGCGAGCTGCGAATTGTAGGCGGTGAGCTGCTGCTTCTGCTCGGGATTGAGGTTGGCGCCGCGGCGAACGAAGCTGTCGTAGAGCCGGGTCACCAGCCGCTGCTGCTTGGCGTCGAGGCTGGCGTTCTCGCGCATCTCGTAGATCGTCTTCACCCGCTGGAAGAGCTTGGGGTTGAGAGTGATCTCGTCGCTGGCGGCGGAGAGCCTGGGCGACCATTCCTTCTCCAGCGCCTGGTAGGCGGGCGTGGTCATGTTGTCGGTCATGACGCCGAACAGGGAAAGCACCCGGTCGAGGCGCTGGCCGCTCTTCTCGAGCGCTTCCACGGTGTTGGCGAACGTGGGCGCCTCGGGGCTGTTAGCGATCGCGAGCACTTCGCGGCGCTGCTCGTCGATGGCGAACTGAAGCGCCTCGGGGAACAGGTCCGGGGTCACCTTGTCCCACGGCGGAACGCCGTCATAGGGGCCTGTCCAGTCGGCAAGCAGGACGTTGTCCGGAACGGCGATCGCGGGCGCGGCGGCGGGCGCTTCGGCCACGGCGGTCTGTTCGGCTGCTGACATGTCGGAAGTCCTGCTGGTGGTTGCGCAACCCGCGAGGGCCAAAGCGGCGGCGCCGCCGAGAAGGAATGATTTCAAGATGGGTTCTCCGAAAGTTCGGCGAGGAAGATGCGGCATCCGCTATAGGAGCAAGGCTTAACCTGCGGCAACTCGCCTGACCTTGCGAATTTCTCGGCGCGGCGAGCGTTTCCCGGAATCATTTCGGCGTGGAAAAGGAATCGTTCGGCGCAAAAGGCACTGGAGGCCATGGCCTTGCCCCTGTGGATAAGTCAGCCTCGGGCAAAATCGTGTCGGGGGAGTGGCGGTGCTCAACATACTGATCGTCGAGGACGATCCCTTGCTCGCCGAGACGGTGAAGAGCCTGGTCGAGCTCAATCCGCGCTTCCGGGTGACGGCTCTTGCCAACGACCTTCCAAGCGCCGTCGCCGCAGTCGAAGCGAAGCGGCCCGACCTGGCCCTGGTCGACCTGCAACTTGCGAACGGCAGCAGCGGATATGCCGTCGCCGCAAGGCTCCACGACTTCGGGATCGCCTGTTTGTTCAGCACCGCCAGGGCGCCCGGCTTCGCCGTCCGCGACCTCGCCATCGGCTGCCTCCAGAAACCCTATCGCGAGGAGGATCTGGTCCGCGCCCTGTCGGAGGCCGAGGACATATTGAAGGGCCGCCAGAAGCTCGTCCTGCGCCAGCGCCTGCCCGAGGCGCTGGAGATCTACGGCGAGGTCGACGAGGGGACGGACGAGCCCGCCTTCGTCCTTCGGCCCGGCGGACGCACGTCATGGATGGCGAAGCTTAGGAAGCTGGTGCGAAGGCCCTCCTCGTTCCGGAGCGCGGCGGCCTAGTCACCGCTCGTCGCCCCGGCTCGGGCTGTGGCCGCGGCAGGTGAACCGCGCCCTTCCCTATTCCCCGCAGTTCAGGCTGACGGCGGACTTGCGGGTGGAGCGCCCGATCGTCGCGGTCACTTCGATTCGGCCGGCGCAGCCGACGTCCTGGAGCCAGAGCGCCTTCCAGGTGCGCCCGTCCATGGTGGTGAGCAGATTGTCGAAGCGCCGCTGGCCGAGGATCTTGCCGTCCGCGCGGGCCACGACCGACAGGATCTGGTCCATCGGCGCCCCTGGCGGGATCCGGGCCTCGACCAGCACCAGCAGGTCGTTCGCCGCCTCCTCGGCGGAGCCTTCGCCGATCACCGTGTTCCAGCCGGAGAAGTCCGCGGGCGGCGCGATATCCTTCGAGAGCCTTCCGGAATCCTCATAGAAAAGCTGCATCCGGATCGCCCCCACGGTCGGCCCGGGAGGGGCCGCGGGCGCGGCGGAGGCGGCTAGCAGGGCCGCCAGAAAAGCTGCGGTCGTCATGTCCCATCTCCCTCAGAGCAGCCCCGGCGCCGCGACGGATAACCAAATCCGTCCTCCCGGTCACCTCTTCGGTGGCTAAGCGCACGCCCTCGCGCTCGCGCCCCGGCAAGCCATGAACTCGCTTGAAAGCTTCTCGCGCTTTGGCACATACTTGCTTCCCAGGGGGGTCTTCGCGATGGGTGCGAACCGCGGTCTGGCGTTCGGCGCATTGGCGGCCTCGCTGCTGCTGGCGCTGGGAGTCTTCCTGCCGCCGGCCGGAGCCCAGCGAAATTCGGGCGCGCATTATGTCGGCGTCGCCACTTGCTCGGGCTCGACCTGCCACGGGCGCAGCGAGGCGACCGGCGCGATCGTCCGCCAGGACGAGCTGCGCCTGTGGCAGGATCCGTCCAGCCCCGCGGGAGCCCACAGCCGCGCCTGGCGGGTGCTCACTGAGCCGAGGGCGAAGGCGATCGCCGCGCGCCTGGGGGTGGGCGAGGCCGCGAGCGCGCCCATGTGCCTGGGCTGCCACGCCACCCCCGCGGCCGCGGGCGCCCGCGGCGCCTGGTTCCAGGTCTCGGACGGAGTAGGATGCGAGAGCTGCCACGGACCCGCCTCGGCCTGGCTCGCCAGCCATTATGCCGTCGGCGGCACTCACTCCGCCAACGTCGCGCGGGGAATGGTGCCGCTGGACGACCCGATAGCCCGCGCCGGGCGATGCCTCGACTGTCATTTCGGAAGCCAGGCCGCGGGCCAGTTCGTCGACCACCGGGTCATGGCCGCAGGCCACCCGCGGATCAGCTTCGAGCTCGACCTGTTCACGACTCTCCAGCAGCATCACGACGAAGACGGCGATTATCTCCAGCGCAAGGGACGCCCAAACGCGGTGACCAACTGGGCCGTGGGCCAGGCGATGGCGCTTGAGCGCTCGCTGGCCCTCTTCGCCACGCCGGGACGGGGGACCGAGGGGCTGTTCCCCGAATTCTACTTCTTCGATTGCCATAGCTGCCACCGCCGGATTTCGGACGATCCGCGCTTCGAGCCGGGCAAGGCGGCCAATCCAGGGCGTCCGATCCCGGCCGGAACCCCGCCCTACAATGACGAGAACATGATCATGCTCGCCGCCGCGGCCCGGGTCGCGGCTCCGGGAGTGGCGCCCCGCTTCGAGCGCGACAGCCGCAACTTCCATGCGGCGCTGTCGAAGGACCGCGCCGCCGCTCTCGCCGCCGCTGACGCGCTGAAGGAAAGCGCCCGCGCCGTCGCCTCCGAACTCTCGCGCGGAGTGACCCGCGCCCAGGTGTTCGAGATCATCGACAGCATCGCCGGCAACGCCATCTCGCCGCGATTCACCGATTATTCCGGAAGCGTGCAGGCGGTGATGGCGGTCGACACCTTGCTCACCTCGCTTGGAGCGGGAGCGCCGGATTCGATCCGCGCCGACATCAACGGCGCCTATCGGGCGGTCCGCGATCCCAATGCCTACGATCCCCGCGAATTCCGATCGAGTCTCGGACGGGCCGCCGCGGCGATCCGGAAGCTGAAATGAGGCGCAAGCGCGGAATCATCGGCATCGCGGCGCTTCTTGCCGCGTCCTGCGGCGGAGGCGGGGGCGGAGGCGGAGGCGGAGGCGGCGGGCCGCCGCCGCCCCCGCCGAGCCCGCCGCCGCCCGCGCCGCCCACCGGGGTCTACGCCGTGCCGGCCCCGCTGTCGCTGAGCCAGGCCGAAGTGCAGCGGATCGTGGCGCAAGGGGTCGCGGAGGCGCAGGCACGGGCGCTGCCCGCCACCTTCGCGGTCGTCGACCGGGTCGGCAACGTCCTTGCCGTCTTCGCCATGAATGGGGCGAACCCGCGCCTGCAGGTGCCGCGCGGCCCCAACGGCGGCACCCACGATCTGCAGGGCGTCGATGTCCCCGGAGCGGCGGCGGGAGCGATCGCCAAGGCGATCACCGGCGCCTATTTGTCGTCCGGCGGCAACGCCTTCTCGACGCGCACTGCGAGCATGATCGTCCAGGAGCATTTCCCGCCCTCCGCGGTGGCCCGCGGGCTGGAGAGCGGCCCCTTGTTCGGAGTCCAGTTCAGCCAGCTCCCCTGCTCCGATCTCGCCGCCCGCTTCAACGGCAATTCGGGGCCGGGCAGCTTCATCGGGCCCAAGCGCTCCCCGCTCGGCCTAGCCGCCGATCCCGGCGGCTTCCCGCTCTACAAGAACGGGGTTCTGGTGGGCGGCATCGGAGTCATGGCCGACGGGATCTACGGCTTCGACCCGGAGGTGCAGGACGTCGACCGGGACCAGGAGGAGGCGATCGCCCTGGCCGCCGCCACCGGCTTCGCCGCGCCGGAGGAGATCAGGGCGGAGCGGATCAGCGTCGACGGGACCTTGCTTCGCTTCTCGGACGCCGCGCCGTCCGACCTGAAATCGAACGCCGCCGCCGCACCTGGCTTCGGCACCGTAAACGGAAGCGCCGGCGCGCTCGTCTCCGTGGGCGGCTATTACGACGCCGCCATGGGCGTGCTCGCCGGCCGGGCCTACGGCACCGAGGCTTCCGGCATCCGCCCCGCCGCTACCGGCGAATTCGCCAGCCCGGACGCCTTCGTCCTGTCCAACGGCGCCGGCACCGGCCGTTACCCGGTGCGGGCGGGGACGGACGGCGCCCTCACCTCGGCCGAAGTGACCGCCCTGCTCGAAGAAGCTTTCAAGGTGATGAGCGCGGCGCGCGCGCAGATCCGCCGGCCTCTCGACAGCCGGGCTCAGGTGACCATCTCCGTGGTCGACGGCAACGGCGCCGTCCTCGGCCTCGTCCGCTCACCCGACGCACCGGTGTTCGGAATCGACGTGTCGCTTCAGAAGGCGCGAACGGCCGCCTTCTTTTCCAGCCCCGCCGCGGCCTCGACCATCGAAGCCAGTCCGGATCCCGACGTCCGCGCATTCATGCCGGCGGCGCGGACCTTCTTCGCCGACCCGGCGGCCTTCACCGGCCGCTCCGCCTTCACCACCCGGGCCATCGGCAACATCTCCCGACCCTATTTCCCCGACGGTGAGATCGGCCGGCCGCCCGGCGCCCTTTCGAGACCGATCGCCGAGTTCAACCCCTTCTCCACCGGCCTCCAGTCCGCGCTCGTCGAGTCCGGCGTGAAGGCGCATGTCGGCTTCCTCCTCGGCGGAGCAGACACGCCCGCCCAGTGCACCCACACGCCCAGGCTCGCCAACGGGATCCAGATCTTCCC
>DASVTN010000016.1:0-12202 GCA_036387555.1 Allosphingosinicella sp.
CGACTTGACGTCGTAGCCGGGGCCGACGAGGTGCATGCCGATCGAGCGGCCGTCGATCTCGTTCTCCAGGTTCACCGTGACGACGTCGCCGTGATGGGCGCGAAGCACCAGCGGGCGGACGAACTCGTGCGGCTGCTTGGCTTCGGCGGAGGTGGTCGGGAACCGCACTTGGAATTCGTCCGCGATCGCCTTGGCGGGCGCGCGGAGCCGGTCGAGCTCGGCCTGGTCGGGGATCGCCTTGGCGAGCTCGCGC
Source organism: Allosphingosinicella sp. (assembly GCA_036387555.1). GTDB lineage: Bacteria > Pseudomonadota > Alphaproteobacteria > Sphingomonadales > Sphingomonadaceae > Allosphingosinicella. The sequence continues at coordinate 254 of DASVTN010000016.1, forward strand.
AGATATTTCACCAGCGGCAGGTTGCGCCGAAGGACGTAGATCAGGCCGTTATGGTCGTGGTCGCCCTCGACGTTGAACCAGATGGTCATTTTGATGGCGACGACGTCGTAGGTGCGGTTCATTTCTGCTCTCCCGCCGGCGGGGGTCCGGCTCATTGCCGAACAGAAGCAGAACAAATCCTACATTAATCCTTCAAGTTGAGCCTAAAGCGCCGGACGTCAAATTTGCATCGTCATCCCGGACTTGATCCGGGATCCACCTTCTTGCCCCGCCCACGAAAGCGAGGTGGATGCCGGATCAAGTCCGGCATGACGAGGCGGTGCGGATTTAGCGCCCGATGCTCTAGCCACGATTTCGCGGTAAATGACGCTCGATCTGCCGATGACGTCGAGGAATAGTCGATCTCAGCAGGGCCCGCGCGTTCTGATGCCGCTTACCAGGCTGCGGCCACCCCTGTGGACCACGTCGACCGCCGCCTGCCCACGACAGACCCGTCCGTCGGCCAGCACATAATCGTACACCACCCGGACCGTGTCGGCATTCACCGGGACTATTCTGCGCAACCGCAACGGGCGACGGAAGGAGGAGTAATAGCGGGTCAGGGCCCCGGCCGAGAGCGGCCCGCTGCCCCGCTTCGCGGGTATGACCAACCGCGCGGCGGACGCGCCGTCGCCGGCGCTCAGCGCCGAGTAGAAGGCTTGAACGGCGTCGGCGGCGTCGGCTTCGGCTTCGGCTTCGCTTTTGTCGGCCGGAGGCGCTTCCGGCCTGTCGACGACCTCCGGCTGAGCTTCCGGCGCGGCGGCACGCGGCGGCGCCGGCCGGGGTGCCGGCTGCGGTGCCGGCTCGGATGCCGGCTCGGATGCCGGCGAGGCGGCAGGCCCGGCTTCGGGGACCGCTCCATCGTCGATGCTTTCGGCGGCCGGCGGCTCGGAAGGCTCCTCGGTCGTCGCCGGGCCGGAATCGGTCTGGGGGTCTCCCAGAAGCTCGGCATCTTGCGGGCTCAATTGCGTCGCCTTTTCGGGATATTCGGCGCCTCGTTCGCTCGAAAGATAAGTGTAGAGCAGGAAGCCTGCGATTACGATGCAGGCCAGGAGGATCAGCAGCGTCGTCGGCGAACGCGACAGCCCCCTGCGCCTCGGCGCCGGGGGCGTCTCGATCTGCCGAGGCTGATCGGCGGTCCATGAGGAATGAGCCGAGGCTGCCGGTGCGGCGCTACTCGATGCGCCGATGCCGGCGGTATCGGCGCCTTGCGTGAAACGCGGCCCCGGAGCCGCTGCCGGGCCCCGCTGAAGCACCTCGATTCGGGGCTTGCGGGGCTGCCCGCCAGCAGGCGTGCCGGACTGTGCGTCAGGCGAACCCGGATTCGAAGAACCATTGTCGCGCCGGTCGTTCATGGCTGCCCTCGTCCGCTCGCGGCCTCGTTGGCAAGGTCCTCCGTCTCGACCACGGTGCGGCGAACGGTTTCGTGGATCTGCTGGACTCGGCGCTCCGTAGTCTTGGTGACCACGACTTCCTCGCGAACGACGACTTCCTTGCTCACCACGGCCTCTTCCCGGACCTGTGCAATCTCGATCACCCGGTCGCGAAGCAGGCCGCCATGCTCCAGTTCCTGCTCGCCGACAGGCCGCGAGGCGGGGCGGCTCGAGACTCGAACGAACTCGCTCATCAACTCGATTTCCTGAGCGACCGGAACCTCTTCCACACGGGTTCGGACCCTCGCACCGCCGCGGACGACCTCGCGGGTTCCGACTTGCAGCTCCTCCTCGACCAGGGGAATCCGTTCCTCGGCAACGACCGTAGGGGTGCTTTCCGCCGTGACCGAAGGGCTGCCTTCAACCGTGCCGCTCGCCTGTAAGGGGGCGGGGGAGCGGGTCTCTCGAGGCGGCTCGGCGGCTACGCGCTCGAGGACCGAGATTATGCTTTCCGGGCCCTCCCCGCTCCGGGGCCGTGCAAGGAGCAGATAGTCTCCGCTTGCGAGCTTGCTCTCGCAAGCCGCTCGCTCCTCCGGCGTAAGATCGACATGCCGTAGGGCCTGGAGGCGCGCCTCCGACCGATCGTAAATGCCTGCGTGGGCAAGCGAAACTTCAACCCGCAAAGCATGCAGGGCCCGGGCGGCCTCCTCGCGCGAATCGTAAAGGGCGGTGACGATGGGGCTCATGCATCCCCTCCGGCTCGCGCCTGCCCGACGACTGCGTCGGCGCCACCGAGATCTCCGCTCCCTTCGATCCGGACCTGTTCGGATCGGAGCACGACCGGTATCTGCCGGGTCTCGGCCACCGACTTGCGGCGCACGTGGATCTCTTCGACGAGGACGAGGCGCTTCTCCACGACGACGATTTCTTCGACGACGGGGATGATGGTGGTCGAGCCTTCCAGCCGGACGCTTGGCAGCTGGCTGACGGCCTTGTTCACCGGAACGCGCTCGATCTCCACCTCGTCATGGGAGAGCTCGACCGGCACGGCGTCCTGCCGTTCCTCGACGGAAACCTGGATCCGCAGTCGGCCGGTCTCGACCTCGCGCTTCGTGACGGACACGCGCTCCTCCGCGAGCGGGATCGCGGCGACTTCCTGTTCCTCTGTCATCTCGGCCCTGCTCAGGTAGGAGGTGACGGCGTAACAGTCCGGCAAGCCATTGCGTTCCGGTCCCGGCCGTCCCCCCACGGCCCCGATTCCGGCCGGCTGCGCAGCCCGCGCCGGTCCTCCCGCACCGCCGCCGGCACGAGGCCCGCCGCGCGCTCAGCGACCGCGCCATCGCGCAAGCCCGATCCCCGCGAGGTTCTGGGTACGTGGGATCCACCACACGCGCCTCGGCGGACTCGAGGACGCCGGCTCCTGGAATCGTGCCCGATGCCCGGCCACTCTGGCGACCTGCCGCTCCAGCTTGCCCAAATCGCCGGTTCGGCGGCAGGAAGACAGGCGATGCGCACGAGGCTGAGCGTTTCCGAGAAGAAGGCGCGGTTCGGCTCCTCGCAGGACGCGCTCGCGGCCGCGCGACGCTCCGGCCTTCCACTCCTTTCCTAACGCTGCGACCGCTGCCGGCAATTCCATCTCACCAGCCGGACGAAGGGCAAACGCCTGAGTCCGCCGCCGCAATTCCCGCCGGCCTAGGCCTCAGTCGGCAGGCGGCCTGGTCGGCTGCAGGACCTGCAGGATCTTACCGGTTACCGACATGCAGGTGCCCCCGGTCAGATTGGAAAGGACGACGATCGTGTAGGGGGTGTCGGCGAGCGTGCCGAATTCCGTGCACTGCCCCGGCGCATTGCCGCCGTGGCCGACGAGAGGACGTTTCGCCATCCTTGCGAGCACCGCGAAGGCGTAGCCGTAATGCCGGGTCGCAAGCTCCGGCTTCGCGCTGGCATGAAGGCGAAGCGTTTCGGGTTTGACGATCCGTCCGGCCTTCATCGCGTTGTCCAGCCTGATGAGATCGGGTGCCGAAGCGATCCCGCCGCCCGCGGGGCCGCCGCGCCGTGTGGTAATCGCCATCTGGTTCGCCCAGCGCGGGCGGGACCCCTCCCACTCGATATCGTAGGGCTGCGCCATCGCCACGGCGCCCCGGCTGTAATCGGGGAACGGATCTCTCGTCATCCCGCCCCGCCGATAGACGTGCCTGCGTACATATTCGTAATAATCCTGCCCGGTGGCGACCTCGATCACCCGGCCGAGAAGCTGGATACCGGTGTTGCTGTAGGACCACTTCGTTCCAGGTTCGAACTGGAGCGGCTTCCTGGGAACCGAGTCGAGGATCGTCCGGACGGTGACCGTGCGATCGCCGGGGGGAGAGAAAGACGGGTCGAAGCTGGGGAGCCCGGAGGTGTGGCTCAGCAGATGCTTGATCTTGATTCGCCTGGCGCTTTCCGGGTCCGGATAATCGGGAACGAACTTCGAAAGCGGATCCTCGTAGCTGAGCTTCCCCTGCTCGACGAGCCGGCCGATGGCGAGGCCCGTGAAAAGCTTGTTCATGCTGCCGAGGAGAAAAGGCGTGTCGAGCGTGTTGGCGATCTTCTTGTCCCGATCCGCATAGCCATACGCTCGCGAGAAGACCGACTTGCCGTCCCTCGCGATCAACACGACCCCGGAGAAGACCTCCGCGTCGCCGAGCTTCTTCAGCCAGGCGCCGATCTGCCGGAGCCGCGCCTCCTCCGAGGCCGGGACCGGGGCAGCCGCCGCTTCGAAAGGAACCTCGCTCAGGACCGTGATCCGGTGCGGCGCCTGCGGCTCCACCTCGAGGGAGAGCGCCTGCTCGTCGCCGGTGAGCCTGCTTCGAACGACCGCGACGATTCCATTGCCCTCCACCGTCTGCACGCGCACGAGATCGAGCCCGCGGCTGCGGTGATGAAGATCGCGCACGTAGGCGACCGATCCCGGCCCGGGCTTCGCGGCGGCCGAGTCGACATAGGCCTTGATCCCGGCGGGGTCGCCGCTCACCGCCTCCAGCAGCTCCTCAAGGCGCTTAACCGCCGGCGAGGCGGCGATTTCCGCCGCGGTGGGCGCCGAAGCGTCGGGCCGAACCTGCTGCGCCTGCACGACGGGGTCGAAGGCGAGCGTAACCGCTGCACCCACCGCCGACATTTTCAAAATCGCCTTCATGCCGCGTCCGATCCTGTCTTCCCGCTATCGGCTATGTGATGGTATATCGTTTTCATGACGATGTCTATTTGAGGTTGCGGCGGACCCGCCCCCGTCATCCCGAACTTGTTTCAGGGCCCAGGCCGGAGGCCCGTCCGGCTCGAACAGAAGCTCGGGCGAAGGAAGGTGGCAGCCCGGGGACCGCACCCTTCCCCGTCCCGGCGGGCGCTGGCGGACGGCCACGGGCCCGTCCTTCCGGCTTCCTCTATCCGCCGCCCGCAACCGGCCCCGCAGCCCCTGCGGGACGCCCCCCTGCCGCGTAGCGGCAGCTTATCCCGAGCGATGCCGCAGGCGCGTCGTCGAAGGGCCCGCAAGGACGGTCAGGCGTAATTTCCGGTGGCGCAGGGGCTGGTCGCTCCGCTGCCGTTGGCGCCCCAGCGGCGGTAGCCCTTGGAGTCGAGGTGGAAGCGCATCCCGGAGTAGAAGCCGAGACCGATGCCGAACTCGCGGCCGCTGTCGCCGTGGATCCGGCAGACGTCGCGGATCAGGGCGGCTCGGGAGACGTCCTCGTTGGCGGGGACCAGGTCGAGGGCGTAGAAATGGCGGTGGGCGCTCGCCTTGGCTCCGCCCGAGCATTGGTTGAGGTCGGCGTTGCGGAAGCCCGAGACGGGCTGGACGTCGCCGATCACCGGCTCGACCTCGGCCTTGATGAACTCGAGCGTGGCCGAGATGTTCGCCCATTCGGCGACCGGGGCGACCTCGAAGCGGGGGCCGCCGCAGTCGCGCCACTTGCTCGCGGTCCGGACCAGCTGCCAGGTCGGGACGACGTCCTCGACGTCGCCGGCCTCGAGGAAGGCCTTGAAGGAGAGGACCTGCGCCCGGGCGCCGGCGTCGCGCGACAGCCAGGCGAGATAATCCGCCTTGCTCTGCCCCTCGGCCCGCTCCTGGGCGGCCGACGGCGAAGCCAGGAGGACGACGAGAAGGGCGGCCAGCGCGAACGCTGCGAAGCGGATAAGTTGTTGCATAACAAATATATAGCCACATTTCGGCCATATTTCAAGAGGGTTGGAGGAGGGGGCTGGCCACGTGCGCCAAAGTGATGTTATATCGAGCCAATCGGTCTATTTTCGGCCCGACCGACTGGGTATAAGGCATGCGCAAACCGCTTCCGGTTCTCGGCTTCTTACTCGCTCTGGCCGCCTGCTCGAAAGCGGCGCCCGATCCGCGCGGCGTGGCGCATGACGAGGTCCTGGTCCAGGTCTCCGCGTCCGGCCGGGCGGACACCAGGCCTGACGAGGCCCGCTTCACCGTCGGAGTCGATACGATCGCGGCGACCTCGGGCGCGGCGAGCGCCCAGAACAGCGCCACGATCAACAAGGTGGCCGCGGCGCTGCAGCGGCTCGGGGTCAAGGAGGACGATCTCCAGACCCGCTCGATCACCCTCTCGCGGATCGACTACGGCCCCAACCGCGGCCGCTTCCAGGCCAACAATCTGATCGACGTCAGGGTCAAGGACATCAAGCGGGCCGGCGAGGCGCTGGCCGCGATCACCGAGGCCGGAGCGAACGTTCTTTCGGGCCCCAACCTGCGTGTCTCCGATCCCGAAAACGCGGGCCGTTCCGCTTATGCGGCGGCCTACCGGGCAGCCCGGGGGCGGGCCGAGGCCTATGCCGAGGCGGCGGGGCTCAAGGTCACTCGAGTGCTCGCGATCCGCGATGGCGGAGACGGCGGCGGCGGCCCCCATCCTTATCCGGAGGAGGGTATGATGACGATGGACGCGCGCGCCACCAACGTCGCCCCCGTGTCGGCTCCGCCGGTGCAGCCGGGCATCAGCACCCGCCAGGTGCAGATCAGGGTCGACTTCGCCTTGGGGAAATAGCGCCGGGAGCGCCCCCCCTCACGGTTTATCAAGGCTTTGTCGGCACGCCCCGTGCCGCTATCACGGGCGCGCAACGACGGAGTTCCTCCATGGCCTCACCCTCGCCCTTGCCGGCGGCCGGCGCGCCGATGGGCGAGAGCGTTCGGAACCACGACTGGGCGTCGACTCCCCTGGGCCCGAGGGAAGCCTGGCCCGCCAGCCTGGCCTTCTCCGTCGACCTCTGCCTCCGCTCTCCGCTCGCCACCGCGCTCTATTGGGGGCCGGAGCGGATCCTCGTCCATAACTCGGCCTGGGCTCGGCTGGTCGGCGGCGGGATCGCGCTCGGAGTGCCCGCGATGCAGGTCGCCAACTCGCTCTGGCCGCTCGCCGCGCCGCTGGTCGAGCAGGTGGAGAGCCGGGGCGAGGGGGCCTTCGTCCAGGAGCAGGCGTTGCGCCTGGTTCGCGAAGGCATGGAGGAGGAGACCTACTGGAACTGCCACCTGGTCCCGATCCTCGACGAAGCCGGCCGCGTGGCGGGCGTCCTCAACCAGGCGAACGAGGTCACGAGGACGGTGGCGGCCGAGCGGCGCCTGTCGTTCCAGGTGCGGCTCGCCGATCGGTTGCGGGGAGTCCACGATCCCGAAGAGGCCAAGCAGGCGGCGGTGGAGCTGCTCGGTTCCTATCTCGACGCCGCCCGGGTGGGCTATGCGGAGATCGACGAGGCGCAGGGCCTTGCCTTCGTCCAGCGCGACTGGACGCGAGATCCCGCGATTCCGAGCCTCGCCGGGCAATCCACGCCTATCTCGGGGTTCGGGGAGCAGGCGCTAAGCCTGTTCCGGGCCGGGCAGATGCTCGCCATTCCGGACATCCGTCAGCTTCCGCTCGGCTCGGCGGAGCGGACACAGGCGTGGGAAGCGGCCGGGGTTCGCGCCCTCATCAGCGTGCCCCTCGTGCGCGAACGCGCCTTGAAGGCCCTGCTCTACGTTCACGAGCCGAAGCCGAGAGCCTGGAAGAAGTCGGACGCCGCCATCGTGCGCGATGTCGCCGAGCGCAGCTGGGCAGCCGTGGAGCGCGCCCGCGCCGAGGAGCATCAGCGCCTCCTCATCAACGAGCTCAATCACCGGGTGAAGAACACGCTCGCGAGCGTCCAGGGGATCGCCTTCCAGACGTTGCGCGGAGAGATGCCCCTCGCGGAGGCGCGGGCGCGCTTCGAGGCGCGGCTCATCGCCCTGTCGCGGGCGCACGATCTGCTCACCGAGGAGAATTGGGGCGGCGCTTCGCTGGAGCGGGTGGTGAAGGACGCGCTCGAGCATCTGGCGGGGGAGGCCGCGCGGGTCGACGTCGAAGGCGAGCCGCTCCGGCTGGCGCCGCGCGCCGCGCTGGCGCTGGCGATGGCGCTTCACGAGCTCGGCACCAACGCCGCCAAATACGGCGCCCTTTCGGTGGAGGGCGGGCGGGTCTCGATAAGCTGGGAGCAGGCCGGCGGGCGGCTTCGCCTCCAATGGCGGGAGAGCGGCGGCCCGCCGGTCGAGCCGCCCGGCCGGCGCGGTTTCGGGTCCCGGCTTATCGAACGCGGCCTCGCCGCCGACCTCGGCGGCACCGCCGCCCTTCGCTTCGATCCGGCGGGGCTTCGCTGCGAAATCGAAGCTTCGCTCGCCGCCATCGCGCCCGCGGAGCAGCCCCTTGCCTGACCGGCGCCTCCGGATACTGATCGTCGAAGACGAGATGCTGGTGGCGATGAACATCGAGGACATGCTGCTCGAGCTCGGGCACGAGGTGGCGGGCCTGGCGAGCCGGCTCGGCCCCGCTCTGGCGCTTGCGCGCGACGGCCTTTTCGATGCGGCGATGCTCGACGTGAACCTGGCCGGCGAGCTCAGCTTCCCGATCGCGGAGCTGCTCGTCGAGCGCCGGATCCCTTTTCTGTTCGCGACCGGCTACGGCCGCGCCGGAATCGAGGAACGCTTCCGCGCCTCCCCGATCCTGCAAAAGCCCTTCCGGTCGGCGGAGCTGCGGACGGCCCTGGCGGCTCTTCCCCTCTGACCCTTCTTCGCGACACGGAAGGGATGGAGTCAGCCGGGGAAGTCCCCCCTGAAGGCGAATTCTTCCACCGGCCTGCGACCGCTCGGCGTCTCCCGCGCGCGCAGCTTCTCCGGCAGCGTGGAAGGATCACCGATCCGCCCGACCACCGCCGCCGCCTCGATCCGATAGCGTCGCGGAACGCGCAGCGCCTCGCGCGCTCGGTCGAAATCCACGCCCGACATTCCGTGCGCCTGATAGCCGAGCCGGGTCGCCTGCAATGCAAAGCAGGCCCAGGCCGCGCCGGCGTCGTAGCTGTGGGTGTGCGAGGTCGCCGGCTCGCCCGCTTTATCGGTGAAGGGCAATGTGTCGGAAAGGATGTAGACCAGGGCCGAACCGCTGCGCGCCCAGCTCTGGTTCCACGGGATGAGCAGGCCGAGGAACCGCTCCCAGTCCGCTTCGCCGCGAAGCGCGTAGAGGAACCGCCAGGGCTGCGAGTTGAAAGCCGAGGGCGCCCAGCGGGCGGCTTCGAACAGGCTGAGCAGGTCCTTGTGCGGCATTGGGGATTCGTCGAATGCCCGCGGCGACCAGCGCTCAGGGAACAGCGGGTCGATCGGGTGGTCCGGACGGCGGTCGGCCATCGTCGTCTCCTTCCGGCCCGCCGCTAGCGCTTCGTTTCGCCCAACGCGAGCCTTTCCCAAGGGGTTGCCCCCTCAGTCCGCCGGGGGCATAGGGCCCGCGACCATGCCGACGGCGCCGCGCGCCGCCCCTTCGGGAGCCTTTTATGACCTCGGACATCGCCACTGGATCGGAAGCCGCTTCCGGGGGAAGCGGCGCCAGTGGCAACGTCGCGGAGCCCTCCGCCGCCGACGTGCAAATCGTCGATGCCCTCGCTTATGCGCTCGTCGCCGGCGCCCTTCCCGGCGAACTCGCCGAATTCACCGACTCGGACCGGATCGCCGCGGCCCAGTTCATCGCGGCCTGCGCCGCCCGGCGGCCCGCTGGAATCGCGCTCGTCCGGGTGGAGCCTCAGGGCGGGGCGCTCGGCCACCGCCGGATGCGGATCGGGATCGTCAACGACGACATGCCCTTCCTGGTCGACAGCGTCGCCAACACGCTGGCCGCGCGCAACCTCACGGTTCACCGCCTCCTCCATCCGGTCGTCTGCGTCACTCGGGCCGAGGACGGTGCGCTGGCCGCGGTCGAGCCGCTCTGCGACGATCCCGGACGGCGCGAGTCGATCATGTACCTCGAAGTCGACCGTGCCGACGCCCGCGGCCGGCGCGAGATCGTCGCCGATCTTCACCGGGTCCTCGCCGACGTCCGGGCGGCGGTGACGGACTGGCGGGCGATGCAGGCGCGCATGCGCGCCGACGCCGACGAGGCCGGCGACGAGGAAGGCGCGGCTCTGCTGCGCTGGTTCGCCGACGGAGCGATGACCCTCCTGGGCTACGAGGTGGAACGGCCCGACGGCCAGCCCACCGATACGCTCGGGCTGTTCAGGATTCCGGGCGAGCCGACCGATCCGGGCGGAGCGCTCGGCGCGATGCGTTATTTCGAGCAGGGCGGCGACGTCCCTCTCCTCGCCAAGGCCGAGCGCCGCGCGTCGGTCCACCGCCGGGTGCCGCTCGACCTCGTCGTGGTTCCGATCCGCGAGGGCGGCAAGGTCACGGGCATCGGGGTCCACGCCGGGCTTTGGACCAGCGAGGCCCTGAGCTCGCCGGTCGAGGAAGTGCCGCTTCTGCGCAAGCGGCTCCAGCAGCTCGAAAGGGAGTTCGGTTTCGATCCCTCCGGCCACAGCGGCAAGGCGCTCCGCCACGCCGTCACCGCCCTTCCGCACGACCTCCTCGTCAGCCTGAGCGTCGAGTCGGTACGCGAGCTCGTCACCACCGCCATGTCGCTCGCCGACCGCCCGCGGCCGACCCTCGCCCTCGTCAGGTCGATCCTCCAGGGGAACATGTTCGCTTTCATCTGGCTGCCGCGCGACGAGCTGACCACCCGCCGGCGCCTCGCCATCGGCAAGATGATCGAGGTGGCCTCGCAGGGTCGGATCTCCAACTGGTCGGTCGAGCTGGGCGACGGCGATCTCGCTCTGATCCGCTACACGCTCTACGTCGGCCCCGAGACTCCGACCCCCGACGTCGTCGAGCTCGACCGCCGTCTCGACGAGATGGTGCGCGGCTGGGAGCCTTCGGTCGAGGAGGCGCTGGGCGAGCTGGTGGGGCCGCAGCGGGCGACCCGCCTTGCCTTGTCCTACCTGGACGATTTTCCGGAAGCCTACCGGATCGCGGTTCCGCCCGCCGAGGCCGCTCAGGACATTTTGCGGATCTGCGGGCTGGACGGCGCCCAGCAGCGCGACGCGAGGCTCTACCGGCAGCCGACGGACGAGGCGAAGCGGCTCAGACTCAACACCTACCGGCTCGCCGAGATCATCCCGCTTTCCGACGCCGTGCCCGTGTTCGAGAATTTCGGCTTCCGGGTCCTGGAGGAGCATCCGACCGCTCTCGACGACGGCCGGCTGGGCTACGTCCACGAATTCCTGCTCGAGGTCCGGGCCGGCGAGGCGGAGCAGGTGCTCGACCGATCGGAGCTGGTCGAGCGGGCGATCGCCGAAGTGCTCGAGGGCAAGGCGGAGAACGACCCGTTCAACCAGCTGCTCGTCGCCGCCGCGCTCGCGCCCCGGGACGTCGTCCTGTTCCGGGCCTGGTTCCGCTATCTTCGCCAGGTCGGCCTCTCCTATTCGATGGTGACCGTGGTCGAAGCGTTGCGCCGGGCCCCGGGGGTCGCGCACGGCCTCATCGCGCTGTTCGACGCGCTTCACGATCCCAGGATCGCCGGCGCCCGCGAAGCATCGGTCGAAGCGGCGGAGAGAACCATTCGCGACGGCCTCTCCCAGGTCGCGGCGATCGACGAGGACCGGATTCTGCGCCTCCTCCATGGGGTCGTCTCGGCGACCTTGCGGACCAACGCCTTCACCCCCGCCGGCCGCGAGGCGCTCGCCTTCAAGCTCGACAGCGCCCTGGTCCCGAACCTGCCGCAGCCGCTGCCGTGGCGCGAGATCTGGGTCTACAGCCCGCGAATCGAGGGCATCCACCTGCGCGGCGGCCCGATCGCCCGAGGCGGCCTGAGATGGTCCGACCGGCGCGATGACTTCCGGACCGAGATATTGGGGCTGATGAAGGCGCAGCTGGTCAAGAACGCGGTGATCGTCCCGACCGGGGCGAAGGGCGGCTTCTATCCCAAGCAGCTGCCGCCGGTCTCCGACCGCGACGCCTGGCTCGCCGAGGGCAAGGAGAGCTACCGGATCTTCATCCGCGCCTTGTTGTCGGTGACCGACAACATCGTCGGCAACAAGGTCGTCCATCCGCAGGGCATCGTCGTGCGCGACGGCGACGATCCCTATTTCGTCGTCGCCGCCGACAAGGGCACCGCGACCTTCTCCGACGTCGCCAACGCGATCGCCACCGAGCGCGGCTTCTGGCTCGGCGACGCCTTCGCCTCGGGCGGAA
>DASVTN010000017.1:0-7420 GCA_036387555.1 Allosphingosinicella sp.
CTGAGTGACGTTCGCCGTCAGCGTCAGCGCTCCGTACGCGCCCTGCAGCACCAGCGTGTCCCCGCCGTCGCCGCCGTTCACCACATCGCCGCCCGTCAGCGACCCGATGAAGAAGAGGCTGTCGTTGCCGGCGCCGCCGAAGACCGTGTCGTCGCCGCCGTCATACAGCCGCAGAAGATCGCCGCCGCCGCCGCCTTCGATCCGGTTGTCGCCGGCATTGCCCCTCAGGTCGTCACCGAGCTCGCTGCCGGTGACGTTCTCGATCCCGGTGACGGTGCCGCTTGCGCCGTTGCCGTCGCGCACGGTGCCGGCGGCAAGATCGACCTTCCAGCCCGCGGTCATCGCTGGCGCGATCTCGGCGGAACCGTCGCCATCAGCATCGGGCAGCAGGAACCCGCCGTCGTCGCGCAGCCGGAGATGGTCCGTCCCATCGCCCCCGTCGATCGATCCGGGCGCCGCCCCCGCTTCGATATGGTCGTCGCCGCCGAAGCCGAAGACGAAGTCTCCGCGTCCGGCAAGGAACCCGTTGCGGCCGTCGTCGCCGTAGAAGGTGTCGGCGAAGGCCGTGTCGGGGCCGAACGATTCGATGCCCGTCATCGTCTCGACATTGCCGAAGCCGTCGTTCGAGATGATGCCGGTGCGCAGGTCGGCGACGACGCCCTGCGTCGCCCGGGTTTCGAAGAAGCTGATCCGGTCGCCGAGGCCCGAAGGGACACGCGCGCCGCCGCTGGCGCCGCCATCGAAGCTGTCGACTCCGCTGCCGCCGCGGAGCACGTCGTCGCCGTCTCCTCCGGAGAGGGCGTCGGCGCCGTCGTCACCGCGCAACAGGTCGTCCCCGGCGCCGCCGCCGACCAGGTCGTTGCCGAGCCCGCCGGCTAGGACGTCGTCGCCCGAATCGCCGTCGATCACATCGTCTCCCGCGCGGCCGAGGATCGTGTCGTTGCCGCCGCCGCCGGAAAGACGATCCGCGAGGTCGCTGCCGCTGAAGCTGTCCGCGGCCGAGCCGGCGAACACCTCCAGCCGCTCGACTCCGGAGAAACCGGCGGAACGGCCAGTGCCCGAATAGGCGTTGCCGGAGAGGGAGCCGTCGTAGGAAAAGGTGAAATAAAGCTCAAGCGAGCCGGGCTCAGTCGAGTCCCGCCAGTCGATGACCAGAGTATCGAATCCCGGGCCTGCATCGACATAGTCCCGGCCGTCATAGAAGGTGACGGCGTCGTCGCCGGACCCCGTGTACAGCGAGTCGCCCCGAGCCAGCCGACCCGTCTCCACGACGTCGTTCCCAGAGCCGGTGAGTCCCCGCAGGAAGTATTCGATGTTGGCGAGCTGCGGGGTTCCCGCGGGCGAGACGAAGAGGTTCGAGGGCACGCGCCACTCGAACGGCTCGGCCGTATCGGCGCCGTTCGTTATGTAGACGCCGTCGATCCCGCTGCCGCCGTCGAAGCTGTCCAAAACCGAGTTCAGATAGGCGACGTCGTTGCCGGCGCCGGTGCTGAGGCTGGTGCTTACCGGCCCGTATGACGGGTGCGAACCGGGTGTGCCCAGGAAGTCGTTCCCGGAGCCGGTCGTGACGACCGCGATTTCCACTCGGGAATAGGTGACGCTCCGGCCGGTGCCGTCCCTGTAGACGGCACTGGGCATCTCGGAGAATGGCGTGTTGATGAGCTGGCTCGTCACCGACGACGTGGAATCGCTCCAGTCGATATGCAGCGTATTGCGGCCGCCATTGCCTTTGACGACGTCATGCCCCGCGCTGCCGACATGGAAGATATTGTCGGCGTCTCCACCGGTGAGGACGTTGCTGAGGGCGTTGCCGCGAAGCGTCTGGGTCGTGCCGGCGCCGAGGGTGCCGACCAGGTTCTCGACCGCGTCCGGCGCGGCCTGGTCGCCCAAGGAGGTTTCTATCGTGTCGCTTCCCTCGCCGGCATTCTCGACGACCCGATCCCCGGCGTCGTCCACAGTGTAGGAATCGTTGCCGGTGCCGCCGGTCATGACGTCGGCTCCGCCGCCGCCATCGAGGATGTCGTTGCCCGCGCCCCCGTTCAGGACATCGTTGCCGTCGCCGCCCGAAAGCCCGTCGTTGTCGGCGCCGCCGGAGATGCTGTCGTCACCGCCGTGGCCGAAATAATAGTCGCCCCCCGCTGCCCCCGAATAGCCGTCGGTCCCGTCCGTTCCGTGCAGGGCCGGGAACAGCAGCTGGGCGTGAACGTCCTCATAATTGAAGCCCGACGAAGCACGCTGGGTCCAGCCGAGCAGTATCGCCCCGCTGTCGAGCACGAGCGCGTCGGTCGCGAAGTGGACGGCCGAGGCGGCGCCCATCACGAACTCCTCGGCGATCTTGTTGCCGTCGAAATCGAACCGCTGCCCCCGCAACTGATTCTGCGCGGCATTCGGGTTCGAATCCGGCCAGACGACGATGAAGCCGGTCGCGGTCGTCGTGATCGTCGGCGCCCCGGTGATTGCACTCCCCAATCGGACGGCTGCGCCGGTCTTCTGGCCAAGGCTGTCGAACCGCTGCACCCAGATGCCCTGGTTGCCGTTGGCGGGAGAGCCGTACGGGGCGTTGCCGTCGTCCGTCCAGGCGGCGACGAAGCCGCCGGAGGGAAGCCCCGCCAGGGCGGCGCTGCCCTGGGCGCCGGTGACGACGGAGTTCAGCGGGAAGGCGGCGCCCACCTTGTTGCCGGCCGCGTCGAATATCTGGGCCCGGACGCCCATGCTGATGTCTGAGTCGAACCAGCCCGCCCAGGAGGCGACGAAGCCGCCGCCGGCGAGCGCGACCATGTCCGTGGCGAATTTATCGCCCTGGACGTTGTCGACGACGATGATCTCGCCGCCGATCTTGTTGCCGGCGGCATCGAGGACCTGCGCGCGCACATGATCGGCGGTGTTATTTCCCCGCTGGCTCCACATGACGACGTAGCCGCCGCCGGCGAGCGCCGTCACGCCCGCGTTGATCTGGAAGCCGTCGGTGACGGTGTTGACGGTGAATTCGGGTCCCACCGGGTTCAAGGCGGAATCGTAGAACCGGCCTTTGACGTCGAATACCGACGGATAGGGAGCCTGGACCGTCCATGTGAGGATGAAGCCACCGCCCGGAGTCGGAGCGAGCGAGCCCCCTCCAAAGCCCGGAAGAACGATCTCGGCGCCAACCTTGCCGCCGTTGAGATCGAAGCGCTGCATCCGCATCGAATCGTTGCCGAATCGCGAATCGGTCCAGACGGCGACGAAGCCGCCATCGCCGAGCTTTGTGAAAACGAGGCCGCGTTGATATTCCAGCGTATCCGCGCTCACCTGGAATTCGGCGAGAGGCACGTAGCCCTCGCCCGAGACTGTCTTGAGCATGTCGTTTTCGCCCCCGGGATCTAGTGCTCTTCGTAGCCGCCTATCGAGCCTGCTGACAGGGAATTATCGCTTATCCCTTTGAGATCGTTCCAGCCGCAGTCAGCGCGGCTTGCGGCTTGAGGCGATGGATCGACTCCGCCGGGCCAATCCGTGGCTCGAGGCTGATTCGGCGCGCCCGCGGCTAGAGCAGGAAGTCGCCCGCGCTCAGCGGCGTCTGCCCCTGGAGGGTCAGCATGATGACGAAGTCCGCCGCTCCGTCGCCGTCGGTGTCGCCCTGGACGAACCAGCCCATGTCGTTCGCATTCTCCGCCCTGAGCTCGCCCGCCGTTCCGCTGAACCCGCTGGAGCCGATCCAGTTGAACGCCTGATCACCCTCGACGAGGCTATTGGCGTCGATCCGGTCGAGCTCGATCCGGTCGGTGCCGGGCGTGAAGTCGAGGATCCGGTCCATCGAAGCCGAGTTCGATTCCGCCACCTTCTGGTAGCGGAATGCATCCGCTCCTCCGCCGCCCGCGAGCGTGTCCGCGCCGAGATTGCCGTCGAGGAGGTCGCTCAACGCCCCGCCCTTCAGGGTGTCGGAAGCCTTGCCTCCGAACAGCCGCAAGGTGCCGTCCGTCTCCGCGCTCGCGTCGAGGATCATCGTCTCGCCGTCGAGCAGGAGGGCGCCCGACACCGTCAGCTGACCGCCGGCTCCCACGATCGCGTCGGAAAGGACAAGGTCGTAATCGAACTCCGTCCCGCCCCCGCGGGCGTAGCGCTGGTCGGTGGCCGAGGTCAGGGTGAGGTTGTCGATGTTGGTGAACAGGCCGGCATAGCCCGGAGCGTTGAAGTCGATCGTGTAATTGCCGCGAAGGAACATGCCGTTGTAGCCGGAGCCGCCGTTCACCGTGTCGCCGCTCGCGAACCGCTCCTCCGCGAAGAAGAAGATGTCGTTCCCGAGGCCACCGAGCAGGCTGTCCCTGCCCTTGCCGCCGTAGACGACGAAGCTGGCATCGGTCTCCGCCGAGCCATCGAAGGTGAAGTCCTCGCCCGGCTGCAAAGCCGCGGCGTTGATCCTCGACTGCACCCCCGCCGCGAAGTTCGAATTGTGGGTGGTGAGCACGTAATCGTAGCGGTTGGTGCCCGGCTCGCCGAAAGCGGTGTTGCTCCCCGCAAGGATGGAGATGTTCTCGATCTGGGTGACGTTCGCAGTCAAGGTCAACGCGCCGTAGGGCCCTTGGAGGACGAGCGTGTCCCCGCCCGAGCCGCCGTTCACCACGTCCGCCGCCGTCAGCGAGCCGATGAAGAAGATGTTGTCGTCGCCCGCACCGCCGAACACCGTGTCGCCGCCGCCGTCGTAGAGGCGAAGGACATCCGCACCGGCGCCGCCGATGACGACGTTGTTCCCGGCATTGCCTCGGAAATCATGGGCGGTGTCGGAAGTCGCCGTCAAATTTTCGGTATTGGCCGAGAGCGTGTAGACGGCAAGCCCGGTGCGGACCTCGTCTGCGCCCTCGCCGGGCTGCTCCTCGACGACGTCTCCCGCGTCGTCGACCAGATAAGTATCGTCTCCGGCGCCGCCGGCCATGACGTCCGCCCCGGCGCCGCCGTCGAGCAGATCAGCGCCTTCGCCGCCGCCGAGATCATCCTGGCCCGCGCCTCCGAAGAGCTGGTCGTCGCCCGCTCCGCCCGCGAGACGGTCATCGCCGTCCTGGGCCGCAAGCCCGTCCGCCTCGGCTCCGCCCGCGACGATGTCGTCGCCTGCCCCGGCCGCATAATAATCGCGGTTCGCGGTGCCGGCGAAGGCGTCGGGCGAAGCGGTGCCGTTGCGCACCGGAACCAGCAGCTGGCTCTGCAGCGCCAGCGAGCCGTAATAAGATTCATTCCAGCCGAGCACGATCGAACCATTGCCGAGCAGGAGCGTGGAGGCGGCGTATTCCGCCGTCGCGCTGTCGGTGCCGAGCTCGAACGCCGCGCCTTGCAAATTTCCCTCGGCGTCGAGGAACTGCCCCTTGAGCCGTGAGAAGGACCATTGGTTGCCATAGCGCTCCGACCAGGTCACGAGGACCCCGGTATCGGAGAGGGCGAGCGTCGGCATGTCGGGCAGGAAGCCGGTCTCGCCGGTGCGGACGTCGTCGCCGACCTTGCGCCCCTGCGCGTCGAAACGCTGCAGCCAGACGCCCTCGTTGCCGTTGAACGTCGTGACCCTTTTGTGCCGGCCGCCGTCGTCGGTCCACACCGCATAGAAGCCGCCATCGGGGAGCGCCAGCAGCTGCGAATTCGCCTGCCCGCCGGGCTGGATGGTGTTGACCAAAATGGGTTCGCTCACCAGCGCGCCGTTCGCGCTGTAGACCATCGCGCGGACGGTGGAATTGCCGCCGTAGAAGTCCGCGCCCGATTCGGGCTCCGTCCAGGTCACGGCAAACCCGCCGCCGGCGAGGCCGACGACGTCCGGGCCGGGATAATAAGAGAGGCCGCGCGCGAGGAGCAGCTCGTCGCCCGTCTTGGCGCCGGTCGCGTTGAGGATCTGGGCGTAGAGATCGACCCGATCGGTGACATTGTCCTGCTGCTTCCAGACCACGACATAGCCGCCATTCTGGAGCGCCGTCACCTCCGGCATTTCCAGAAAGCCGTTGTTGGTGGTGCTGACGGTGGTGACGTGCCAAGCGGACTGGCCCCGGCGTCGAACAGACGCGCCTTGATCCCGGTCTCCGACCCGTCACTGCCCTTCCACGAGACGATGAAGCCGCCGTCCGCGGTCCCGGCGACCGAAGCCTGGCCGCGGCCCTGGCCGACCTCGACCTCGGCGCCGACCTTGCGCCCGTTGCCGTCGAAACGCTGCGCCCTCACGGTGCCGGGATAATTTCCGTCGAACCAGACGGCGACATAGCCGTCGCCGGCAAGCCGCGCGAAGACCACGTCGCGCTGGTCGTGCTCGGCGTCTACGCGCGAAATGCTGCTCGGCGCGTAGGCGCCGTTCGAAACCGTCCGGAACATCGATGAATCCCCTAAACCTGCGGCAGGTCCGTGGAGCCTAGATATGTATTCCGCGAACGGATCACAAGCCTATGAAAAGAGTGGAGTTTTTCAACGGGCGAAAGCTATCACCGCCTACCCGCGTCCATGAACACCGCCCCTTTCCGGCATCCCGGCGGAGGCCGGGATCCATGAGCAGGGCGGCGCGAGATTCGGCGCCGGTGTTCATGGATTCCAGCTCCGCCGGAATGACGGCTAGAGCAGGAAATCGCTCGCGCTCAGCGGGGTCGGCCCTTGAAGAGTCAGGGCGATGAGGAGGTCCGCGCTCCCGTCGCCGTTGGTGTCGCCTTCGACGAACCAGGTGCCGCCCTGCTGATAGGCCCGAAGCTGGCCGGCCGTCCCGGTAAACGCGCCGGAGCCGATCCAGCTGAACGCCTGGTTCCCCGCCGCGGCCGTGTCGGCGTCGATCCTGCCCAGGTCGATCCTGTCGGTACCCGGCTTGAAGTCGAGGATATGGTCCCTCGATCCGGCGGTGGATTCGGCGCTCGAATTATACTGGAACATGTCCGCCCCGCCGCCGCCCGCGAGCGTGTCGGCGCCGAGGTTGCCGTGGAGAAGGTCGTTGAGAGCGCCGCCCTTCAGCGTGTCCGCCGCCTTGCCGCCGAACAGCCGCAGGGTGCCGTTCGTCTCCGCGCTGCCGTCGAGGATCATCGTCTCCGTCGCGAGGAGGAGAGCGCCGGACACCGTCAGCTGCTGCCCCGCTCCCACGATCGCGTCGGAAAGCGTGATGTTGTAGTCGAACTCCGTGCCGCCGCCGCGGGCATAGCGCTCGTCGGTGGCGGAGGTGAGCGTGAGGTTCTCGATGCTGGTGAACAGGCCGGCGTACCCGGGAGCGCCGAAGTTGATCGTGTAGTTGCCCCTGAGGAACATGCCGTCATAGCCCGAGCCGCCGTTCACGGTGTCGCCGCTCGCGAACCGATCCTCGGCGAAGAAGAAGATGTCGTTGCCCAGGCCGCCGGTGAGCGTGTCCTTGCCCCTGCCGCCGTAGACGACGAAGCTCGCATCCGTCTCCGCACTGCCGTCGAAGGTGAAGTCCTCCCCGGCGAGCAGCGCCCCGGCGTTGATC
>DASVTN010000018.1:0-6378 GCA_036387555.1 Allosphingosinicella sp.
CCCCAGATCGTCTGAAGCTGGACCTTGAAGAAACGCCTCACCTCCTTCACATAGAGGGTTCTGAGGCCGCCCCAGTTCACGTTCCGGATCACCGGCACGCCCGGGGCGGCCCGCATCCAATTAGAAGGCTGGTCGTTCACCGCGCCGTCGCTAGAGGCAGACGCCGTGAGCCGCAAGTTTCGAAGGAAAGCGTTTGATGTCCTGGACCGACGAACGGATCGACCGGCTGAAGGAGCTCTGGACCCAGGGCATGACGGCGAGCCAGATCGCCGATGAGCTCGGCGGCGTTTCCCGCAACGCCGTGATCGGCAAGGCCCACCGGCTCGGCCTTCAGTCTCGGCCCTCGCCCGTGAAGCCGAACGAGGGCGCGGCCGAGGCCGCACCCTCCCCTTTCGAGCCCGAAGCCCAGACCGACGCCGAACCGGAGGCCGCGCAAGCCGATTCCGCGCCGCGCCACTTGGAAGCCGCGGCCGCCGCCGAGACCCCGGGCGAGCCGGCGGAGCCCGCCGCGGCGGCCCCGGAGCCCGTGCCGGCGGCGCCGCAGCCGCAGATCCGCTCGATCGGCCCGGGCGGTTTCGTCCGGCAGTCGCCCGGCGAGCAGCAGTCGCCGATCCCGCCGGCCCCGCCGCGCCGGCTGGTGCCGGCCAAGCCGAGCGCGGAGATTTCCGACAAGACCAGCCTGCTCGATCTGAACGAGAAGATCTGCAAATGGCCCATCGGCCATCCGGGCGAGCCGGACTTCCATTTCTGCGGAGCCCAGGCCAATCCGGGCTTCCCTTATTGCGTGGAGCATTGCGGAGTCGCCTACCAGGCGCAGATCCCGCGCCGCGACCGCCGGCCGCCGCCGCCGCTGCCGTTCGGCGGCCCCCGGATTCGCTAGGATCAACAACCTGGATTAGCGTGATTTCGCGGAACGCCGGCACTCGGTCGTCCGTTTGATACCGGTCCGTAACTAACACCGGTCTGTCACGCTAAATGTCTCAGGAAGAACAGGAATATTATGAGCGCCGAGCGGAGGCGGAGATCGCTCTCGCCCAGGCCGCGGAGCATCGCCGGGTGGTGCAGGCGCATTACGAGCTCGCCTCCGCCTATCTCGACCGGATCCACGGCGACGAGCCGAAAGCCTCCGGAGGCCTCTTCACCTGAAGAGCGGCGGGGGCTTGCCCCGTGGAGTCGACATGGCCGTCCCAAAGCTTCTCCTCGCCGCCCTCCTGCCGCTCGCCGCATTGGCGGTCAGGGCCGCCGATCCCGGGCCGGCGGGGCCTGACGCCGGGGCGCCCGGACCTTCGCTCGAGGCGGTGAAGAAAGCGGCCCGGCCGATCTCCGGGGCCGCTTCGGACCATTCCGAAATCCTCGCGGCGACGGCGGGCGCGAGCCGAATCCTGCTCGGCGAATCGACTCACGGCACCCACGAATATTATCGGGAGCGAGGCCGGCTGACCGAGCGGCTCATCCGCGAGCAGGGGGTGAACGCGCTCGCCATCGAAGGCGACTGGTCGGCGACTCAGCGGGTCAATCTCTACGTGCGCGGCCTTGGGCCGGACCGAAGCGCCGAGCAGGCCCTTCGCGGCTATACGAGCTTCCCCGCCTGGATGTGGGGCAATGCGGATTTCCGCGACTTCGTCGAGCGGCTCCGGGCGCTGAACCTCGAGCGGCCGGCCGCCCAGCGGGTCGGCCTCTACGGGATGGACGTCTACGACCTGTTCGACGCCGCCGATTCCGTCCAGGCCTATCTGAAGCGGACGGCGCCCGAAGCGGCCCGGCGCGCCGCCCGCCATTATCGCTGCTTCGAGAGCTTCGGCCGGGATCGCTGGGCCTACGGCACGGCCACCCGCAACCCGCGCAAGGCCTGCCGGACGCAGGCGCAGGCCGTGCTCGCGGAGGTGCGCCGACTGCCGGTTCCCGCGGACCCGGTCGAGGCCGAAATTCGTTTCGCGGCCGTTCGAAGCGCGGCCTCGGTCGCCGCCGCCGAGGAATATTTCCGGACCGCTTCGGCCGGCTCGCTCGCCTGGAACGTCCGCGACCGGCACATGGCGGACAATGTGGACGAGATCGCGGGCCATGTCGCGGCGATCGCCGGCCGCCCGGGCAAGCTCGTGATGTGGGCGCACAACAGCCATGTCGGCGATGCGAGGGCGACGTCGGCGGCCGACCGGGGAGAGCTCAACCTGGGCCAGCTGATGCGCCAGCGGCACGGCGAGGCCGCCTTCCTGATCGGCTTCCTCAGCCATTCCGGGACGGTCTTCGCGGCGCCCGAATGGGATTCCCCGGGCCGCCGCTACGACCTTCGGACGGCGCTGCCCGGCAGCCATTCGGCCCTCTTCCACGCGGCCGGGCTTCCGGCTTTCTCGCTGCTCATCCGCGGCAACGCCGCTTTGTCGCGCGCGCTCGGCGAGCCGATGCAGCAGCGCGCGGTCGGGGTGGTCTATTCGCCTTCGAACGAGCGGTCGGCCCATTATTTCAGGGCCAAACTCGCCGGCCAGTTCGACGCGATAATCTATTTCGACCGAAGCCGGGCGGTCGCTCCGCTGCGCCGGTGACGGCCCGGCGCCTGCTCCTCCTGGCGCCCCTCCTGGCCGCCGCCGCGCCGGCCCAGGACCGGGCGGGCGAGCGCGAGCTCATGGTGCTCACCATCGCCAACATGGCGGAAACCGCCGGAGCGGCGGCCCGAAGCCTCGATCCGGCGGTGCTCCGGGCGATGCGGGAGGTGCCCCGCCACCTGTTCGTGCCGGAGGAGGCGCGGCGCTTCGCCTATCAGAACCGCCCGCTCCCAATCGGCCAGGGGCAGACCATCTCCCAACCCTACATCGTCGCACTGATGACCCACCTGCTTCAGGCGCGGCCGGAGCACCGGGTGCTCGAGGTCGGCACAGGCTCGGGCTATCAGGCCGCGATCCTGTCCCGGCTCGTCCGGCGGGTCCATTCGATCGAGATAGTGGAGCCGCTCGCGGCCCGGGCGAAGGCGCGCCTGGGCGAGCTCGGCTACGCCAACGTCGAGGTGCGCGGCGGCGACGGCTATGCCGGCTGGCCCGAGCGGGCGCCCTTCGACCGGATCATCGTCACCGCCGGCGCCGACCACATCCCCGCGCCGCTGCTCGATCAGCTTCGCCCCGGCGGCCGGATGGTGATCCCGCTCGGCCGCGACCCGGATTCGCTCGAGCTCACCCTCGTCGACAAGGACCTGAAGGGAAAGCTGCGCAAACGCGCGCTCCTCCCGGTCCGCTTCGTGCCTCTGACCCGCCTGCCCCCGGGCGCGCCCTAGAGCCGGCGGACCCGCGGCTCGGCGCGCACCGGGCCGAGCATCAGCTCCGTCATCGCGTGGACCATCGCGTCCGCCCGGTCCGGCGAGCCTCGCCCCGCATAGCCGCCGCCGCGGACCATCGCGCAAAGCTCGTCCTCTAGCTCGGGAAAGGCGCCCGCGAAGCGCGCCTTGCCGGTCTCGAACAGGATCGCCACCGGCTCCGCCCTGTCGCCCTTGCCGAAGCGGGCATGGACCGGGCTGACCGGAAGCCCGGCGTCGGCGATCTTGAGGACGCTGGTCGCCATGTCCCCGCCCTGGTTCTTCTCGACGACGACGCAATCCGCCCCCCACGCCCGTGCCGCCGCCACCACCGCCCCGGCCCAGCCCTCGGGCGAAAGCCCGCGCACGCTGTGATCGCCGAGCACGAGTCCGAGGCCGTTGCCGTCCAGCGCGCAGGCGACGATCCCGCACGCATCCCCTTCCGCCGAAGCGGGCGGATGTTGGCGAGAAGCCCGTAGAGGGCCGTCATGATCAGCCCCACGCCGCCGCCGAAATAGCCGCCGAGCAGCGCCTGGACCGCGATCAGGGTCGGCCGCCCGATCGTCACCCGCCTGCCCCGCTAGCGCCCGTCCTGTTTGGACGGAAGCGGCCCGCCTCGTCATGCCGGACTTGATCCGGCATCCACCTTTTCACTTCTCCGGCAGCGAGGTGAAGAAGGTGGACCCCGGATCAAGTCCGGGGTGACAATTCCAGCTCGACAGGACAAAGTCTAGCGCCGCCTCTGGGCGCAGGCGTCTTCGAGACCGCGATTGAGGGGCGTGAGCTTGACCTGGCTGAGGTCCACCTCTGCGGGGCCGGCATAGGCTGCCGACATCCTGATCACATGATCCTGGACGGCGTCGCTCATCTGATGCTTCAGGACGATGTTCCTGTTCGCTCCCTCGATCGTGCAGCTGAAGTAGAGCTGCATCGCGCCTTCGGGGATCTGGACGCACTTGCCCACCTCGGCTTCGATGAGCCTTCTGAACTGCGACTCCTTCTCGATAGCATAGAGGCTGTCGCAGGAACCGCCCTTGTCATTATCGCTTCCCCCGGTTCGGGGCTCCGGCGGGATCCCGTTCGGCGGCGTCGAGACCGGGTCGGAGATCGCCGTGGAAGGCCGATGGGAGCCGCTGCCTGGCGAAGACGTCGAACGGCCTGGCGATTGCAGTTCGATGGTGGCGACCGCGATCGCCACCGCAACGACGATGCCGATCAATGCCCACCAGTTCGCATGAAGGCCCGTCACGCCCGCATGCACTCGGCCTTCGGATCGGGGACGTTTCGTCGCCAGCCTATGAGTTTATTAGCTTTTTCGAGCGCTTATGGGCCGAACCCGGATAGCGTAAGGAAGCCCCTGACCGACTCGAGCGCGAGCCTGCTCGCCATCCTCCTTGCCCCGGGGTGTTCACGATCCTCGTCGCAGTCGGGTGGCGCAGCGTTCAGAACCGCCGTATCCTGCGCCTGCGAGGGGCCGCGGCCGCGAGACGATCATCGTAGCCCGCAAGGACGACGAAATCTCCAGCGTCGCCACGGCCACGGGCGGAGACGCCGCAAGCCGCCCGCCGACCGAATTCGGCAGCCAGGCGCCCTGACGCCCTGCGCGGCGGTCCTGGCCCAGCATCGCCTTCTTTACCCCCCATAGGCTCTCACGAAGAAAACCACCGTCGTCCCCCCCGTCACCACCAGCGTCCAGACCCGCACCACCCTCCCCGAAAGCCGCTTGCCCACCAGCGCCCCCAGCCACCCGCCCAAGGTCGCCCCCAGCAGCATCGGCACGCAGGCCCACCACCACACCATCGCGAAGCCGATGAAGACGAAGGCCGCCGCGAAATTCGCCACCGCCAGCAGCGCGGTGCGGATCGCGAACAGCTCGCGCGGGCGGATGTTGGCGAGAAGCCCGTAGACGGCCGTCATGATCAGCCCCACGCCGCCGCCGAAATAGCCGCCGTAGACGCCGAGCAGCGCCTGGACCGCGATCAGGGTCGGCCGCCCGATCGTCGCCCGCTCCTGCAGCCAGTCGGCGGCGCGCCTCCCGAACGCCATCACGGCGAAGGCGAACAGCAGAAGCCAGGGGATGACGATGTCGAACGTCTCCGTGGGCGTCAGGACGAGCAACAGCGCGCCCAGAAGCCCGAAGCCGAAGGTGATCGAGGCGAGCAGCCGCACCGAAAGCCCGGCGACGGCGTGAAGCTCGTCCCGATAGGTCCAGGCGCTCGCCCCAGCGCCGGGCAGCAGCGCGACGTTGGAGGTGGCGTTGGCGATGTTCGCCGGCAGCCCGAGCGCGATCAGCGCCGGCAGGGTCGCGAACGTCCCGCCCCCCGCGAGCGCGTTCATCGCCCCGCCGACCACGCCCGCGGCGGCGGCGAGCAGCAGGGAAGGAAGATCGGCGGTCACGATCGTCCCTTAGCGGCTCCGCGGCTTTGGTGAGACAATCTTCAACGGCCGTGCCGGTCGACGCATCAAGGGATTTCACGCAAAGCCGCAAAGCCGCGAAGAATGCGTGCACACAGCAGCTTAGGCTCCGTCCTGTTGAGCTGGAATCGTCACCCCGGACTTGATCCGGGGTCCACCTTCTTCACGTCGGTGCCGCGGCAAGGTAAGGTGGATGCCGGATCAAGTCCGGCATGACGAGGCGGTGCGGATTCAGCGCACGATGTTCTAGCGGCTCCGCGGCTTTGCGTGAGACAATCTTCAACCGTCGTGCCGGTCGACGGCATCAAAGGATTTCACGCAAAGCCGCGAAGCCGCAAAGATGCGTGCACACAGCAGCTTAGGCTCCGTCCTGTGAGCTGGAATCGTCACCCCGGACTTGATCCGGGGTCCACCTTCTTCACGTCGCTGCCGCGGAAAGGTAAGGTGGATGCCGGATCAAGTCCGGCATGACGAGGCGGGCCGCTTCCGCGCGAACAGGACGACTCTACAGCGCCGGACGTTAAATTTGCATCGTCATCGCGGGCTTGACCCGGGATCCACCTTCTTCCTGGCCGCCGCGGCAAGGTAAGGTGGATGCCGGATCAAGTCCGGCATGACGAGGCGGTGCGGATTTACGCACGATGCTCTAGCGACTCGAGGTTGAAGCGGGGCGTCTCCTGACG
>DASVTN010000019.1:0-29794 GCA_036387555.1 Allosphingosinicella sp.
GCGACGTCACCTATTCGCGGATCCGGATCGCCAGCGGCGGAATCATCGACGGCAAGATGATCTATCGCGAAAGCGAGGAGGAGGCCGGCGGCGACGCCCGGCTCAGGCTGGTCGAATCCGGCCCGGCCGTGAAGCCGGAGCAGGCGAAGCCCGAGCCCAAGGCCGTGTACATAGAATAAGCCCTCTCGAACGGGCCGCCCGCCGTAAGGGCGGTCCCGCCCATGCGCCTTCGGAAGACTGACTTGGCCGACGTTGCGATTATCCATGCCGCCGACAAGACGACGGCCGCGGCCCGGCTCGCCGACGCCGTCGCGGCCGCGGGATACGCCGTCGGCGCCGTCGAGGTCGACGACCCGGCCGGGCTCGCGGACGCGGTGGAGAGCTCCGGCGCCGACGCCAGGATCCTGATCTGGTCGAGGGCCCTGGTCTCCCACGCGCTCCATTCGGGGGACCTTGCCGGGATTCGCCAGCTTCGCGGCCTGATCGAGGTTTCGGCGGACGGGATCGCTCCCCCGACGCGAGGCGACGACACTCGGGTCGTGTCGATTTCGGGTTGGCGGGGACAGCCTTTTCATCCGGGGTGGCAGCGGATCCATCTCGAGCTCAAGCGCCTGTGCGGAGGCCGCAAGACGATTCCCGAGGCTCCGGCGTCGCCGCCGGCGGCGAAAAGCGCTCCCCCGCAGCGGAGCGCGCCGGCCGATCCGCCAGCGGCCGCCCGGCCGCAAGCGCTTCGCCTGGCGCTCGCCGGCGGAGCCGCGGTCCTGCTCGTCGCGGCGGCCGTCGGCGCCGCCGACTGGATCGGCCGGGACATGCCGGATCCGGCGCCTCGACAGGAATTTCCCGAGCCCGGCGGCGCCGCCGCGATCGCCGGGGCCGGGCGACCCGGCGCCGACACGGTCCCCGAAGCGGCAAGGGCCGTGGCAACCGCGCCGCCGGTTTCCGGCCCCTCTCCCTCTCCCGAGCCGGCGGTCGTTTCGAAACCGAAGCCGGCGCCCCCGCTGGCTGAAGCGGATGTGCGCACCGCCCAGCGCAGGCCGGCCTCCCGGCCGGAACGGCGGCCCGTGCCTCGGGCGGCACCCGTCAAGAAATATTCGCGTAAAAATTCGAAGGTGATGCGTGAATTCTGTGCGCGCAGCGGCCGGTCCACCCCGCAATGCCGGACCTTCCTCCGGTCGCTTCGCGACGCCCGGACGGCCGACTGAATTTCCCGCGCACCCGCCGTGAAGGGGCACCCGCCCGTCTCCGGCGGTGGCAGATTGGAGGATGACGGGGGGCGCGAAACTGGGTTACGGGCGCAATCCTGGTCTGGAGCAAGGACGCTTATGGAGCCTTCGGAAAATTCCGCGAGCAGCGGCAGCCGGTTCGAGCTGCTCGTCCAGAGCGTCACCGATTACGCCATCTACATGCTCGATCCGACCGGCAAGGTGACGAGCTGGAACGCGGGCGCGCGCCGCTTCAAGGGATATGAGGCGGACGAGATCATCGGCGAGCATTTCTCGCGCTTCTACACTCCCGAAGAGCGGGATCGAATTCCGAAGATCGCCCTGGAAACCGCTGAAAGAGAAGGAAGATTCGAGGCGGAAGGCTGGCGCGTCAGAAAGGACGGAACCCGCTTCTGGGCCAATGTCGTCATCGATCCCATCCGCGACCCGCAGGGCGGGCTCGTCGGCTTCGCCAAGGTCACCCGCGACCTCACCGAGCGGAGGGCGGCCGAGGAGGAGCTTCGCCGAAGCGAGGAGCGGTTCCGACTGCTGATCCAGAGCGTGACCGATTACGCCATCTACATGCTGGATCCCGAGGGCAAAGTGAGCAGCTGGAACGCGGGGGCCGAGCGTTTCAAGGGCTATCAGGCCGAGGAGATCATCGGCCAGCATTTCTCCCGCTTCTATTCGGACGAGGACAAGGCCGCGGGGATCCCGAAGATCGCGCTGGAGACGGCGGAGCGGGAGGGCCGGTTCGAAGCCGAAGGCTGGAGGATGCGCAAGGACGGCACCCGCTTCTGGGCGAACGTCGTCATCGACCCGATCCGGCACCCCGACGGGAGGCTGATCGGCTTCGCCAAGATCACCCGCGACCTGACCGAGCGCAAGCGTTCCCAGGAAGAGCTGGAAAGGACGAGAGAGGCCTTTTTCCAGTCCCAGAAGATGGAGGCGATCGGCAAGCTGACGGGCGGGGTCGCCCACGATTTCAACAACCTCCTGTCGGTTGTTCTCGGCAGCCTGACGCTGGCCCAGCGCCGCCTGAAGCAGGGCGCCGACGTGTCGGGGCTCATCGGCAACGCCATCAAGGCCGCCGAGCGCGGCGCTTCCCTCACCCAGCGGATGCTGGCCTTCGCCCGCAAGCAGGACCTGGCGCTCGAGGCGGTCGATCTTTCCGACCTCGTCCGGGGCATGGCCGAGCTGCTGCAGCGGACGATCGGCCCCGGGGTGACGATCGACACGAGGTTCCCGCTCATCCTTCCCGAAGTGGAAGCCGATGCGCGGCAGCTCGAGCTCGCCTTGATGAACCTGATCGTGAACGCGCGCGATGCGATGCCGCAGGGCGGAACGATCACGGTCGCGGCCCAGCGGGAAAGCATCGTCTCGGCCGAAGGCGGGCTTGCGCCGGGCGAATATGTGCGGCTGTCGGTGACCGACCATGGCGAAGGCATGGACGAGCAGATCCTGGCCCAGGCGACCGAGCCCTTCTTCACCACCAAGGGCATCGGCAAGGGAACCGGGCTGGGGCTGCCGATGGTGCAGGGTCTCGCCCAGCAATCCGGCGGCAAGTTCGTGCTGAGCAGCGTCAAGGGAAGCGGAACCACGGCCGAGATCTGGCTTCGGATCGCCCCGGAGCGGTCGGCCGAGGCCCGGCCGGAGGGCACCGAGGACGAGGCCGAACCGCTGCCGCCTGCCGACCGGCTCGTCATCCTGGCGGTCGACGATGACCCGCTGGTGCTCGAAAACACCGCGGCCATGCTCATGGAGCTCGGCCACAAGGTGATCCAGGCGCATTCCGGCGCCGAGGCGCTCCGCCTGCTCGAGCGCGAGAGCGTCAACCTGATCATCACCGACTTCGCGATGCCGGGGATGACCGGCGAGGAGCTGACCCAGCACATTCTCGCCAGTCAGCCGGAGCTTCCGGTGCTGATGGTGTCGGGTTACGCCAGCCTGCCCGAAGGGACCGGAACCTCCGTTCCCAAGCTCGGCAAGCCGTTCAAGGAACGGGAGCTTTCACGCGCCATCCGCGAGGTGATGGCCCTGAAGAAGGCGGCCTGAGCGCCCGGCCGTGGATTACAAGTTTCGTGCGAAAGCAGCTACATAGCGCATGATCTTCTCGTCGAAACTGAGAAAGATGACGGCGAAGTGCTAGAGCATCGGGCGCCAAATCCGCACCACCTCGTCATGCCGGACTTGATCCGGCATCCGCCTCGCTTTCGTGGGGCGGGCAAGAAGGTGGATCCCGGATCAAGTCCGGGATGACGATGCAAATTTGACGTCCTGAGCCGAGGTGCCGCCTTCAAGTTTGCATCGTCATCCCGGACTGACAAGGCGGCGCGGATCTAGCGCGCGATGCTCTGGCGGGTCACCACCAGCCGGTAGCCGCAATCGATCGCCTCCCGGTTCAGGAGCGCGCCATTGCGCCGGGCCCAGGCCCCGCTCTCCAGGTCCGCCTCGAGGCGGGAGAGCGCTTGCGAGACGTCGCCCAGCGCCCAGAAGGAGGACATCGCCGCCCTCACCTTCGGATCGAGATAGGCGGCCGGGCGGCGCCAATAGGCGCTGAGGAAGCCGTCGGCGCAGTCGTGGGGGATCGGAACTGGAGAGATGGAGACCGGACCGAGCGCGGCCGCATAATCTTCGAGGCTCGGCATCTGCGCTTCGTCGAGGGCGATCAGCTCGGGCAGGTAGTCGAAGAGCCAGAAGCCGCGGAAGCCGGGGTCGTAGGTGAGGATGACGATCGGGCCGCGGGTCACCCGGCGCATCTCGGCGAGCCCTTCGGCCTTGCCGGACCAGTGATGGACGGTGAGGATCGCCATAGCGGCGTCGAAGCTCCGGTCGGCGAAGGGCAGCTCTTCCGCCCGCCCCTGGACGCAGTGCGCCGCCGAGGCCGGGCGCTGGCGGATCATCGCGGCGGAAGGCTCCAGCGCCGTCACCCGGCGCCCGGGAGGCTCGTAGGAGCCGGCGCCGGCGCCGACGTTGAGCACGGTCCTGCAATCGCCGAGCGCTTCGTCGATCGCGGCGGCGATCCGTGGGTCGGGCCTTCTCAGATCGGAATAATCGAGCCCGATGCGGTCGTAAGGGCTCGTCACCGGCGTTTCCGGGCGGTGATTCGGAAGGTGACGCCGGTGGCGAGATCGGTGGTGGCGATCTCCAGGGTCCGTCCATCCGGGGCGACGGTGTAGCTTCGCCTCTGCACGTCGGAGGCGCCCCGCCTGCGGGTCTCGACCACGCGGCGTGCGCCGAGCCTGCGGACCGAGACGGAGAGGCTTCCGTCATAAGGTCCGCGGATCGGAACGAAGGCGCCGGTGTAGGGCGCTTCGTAGGAGAAGCCGGCGCCGGTGCGATAGCTCAGCCCCGCCGCGCCGTCGCCGAGGATCGTGGTTCGCAGCTGCACCGGCACGGAGACGTAGCGGACGCCTCGCCAGCTGCCCGACACGGCATGCGCGCCGGCGGGCGCGGGGGCGGCCCGGCTCGCAAGATATTCGGTCCTGAGCGGCCCCTCGATGCCTCGCCGCCGGTCGATCGAGACATAGGTGGCGGTCCTGCCGTCGCGAGCCACCCGCATCCTGGTGGTGCGGTCGAGGTCGGACTGCACGATCCGGGTGGAGAGGGTTCTCGAATCCACGATCGCGGCCGATTCCAGGATCCGGGGAGAATCCGAGACCGGGCGCAGCCGCCCGTCCGCGGGATAGCGGCGCCTGGGGACGCAGCTTTCGCAGGAATAGATGCCGCCCTGAACGAGGTAGACGTCGGTCGGCAGCCCCTGCTGGGCGCCGAGGTCCGCCACCCATGTGCCGGTGAGCGGGCCGTCCGGCTTGCCCGGCGCGGCCGAAGCGAGCGCCGCCGCCGCCGCCGCGAGGGCGGCCGCTTTCCCGGCGGCTCCGCACACCCTGATCATGCTGCTCCACTATCCATGCCGAACGATAGGCCGACGCGCGGCGGCGGCCAATGCCTGGAAGGGATCCGGGAAAAATGGCGCGAGTGACGGGGCTCGAACCCGCGACCTCCGGCGTGACAGGCCGGCGCTCTAACCAACTGAGCTACACCCGCGTGGGAGGGGGCGAACTATGCGCTGGCCCCCCGCCTGTCAAGCGAGGCTGGATGGGTAAGTCCTCCCCGACATTTGTCGGGGAGGGGGACCGCGCAAAGCGCGGTGGAGGGGTTCGTCGGAGTCGCCAAGACCCCTCCACCATGCTTCGCATGGTCCCCCTCCCCGGGAAATCCGGGGGAGGAATCAAGGCTTCGCGGCCGCCCGCTCCGCCTCGCCATGCTCCTCGTGATGGTGCCCGGTCAAAGTCCCCTCCTCGAACAGGAAGCCGGCGATGTCGGGCTTGCCCGCGGCGTCGAGCACCGTCTTCGTGATGATGAGCAGCGGCACGGCGAGCAAGGCGCCGGTCGTCCCCCAGACCCAGGCCCAGAAGCTCAGCGCGACCAGGATCAGCAAGGGGTTGATGGTCAGCCGGCGGCCGACGAAGAAGGGGGTGATGAGGTTCGCCTCGACGATGTGGATGCCGATGAAGCAGAGCGCGGGAAGGAAGGCGTACCAGGGATCGGCGAAGGCCATCAGCCCGCCCAGGGCGAGGAGGAGGACGGAAGCGATCGGCCCCAGATAGGGGATGTAGTTGAGCACGGCGACGATCCCGCCCCACATCAGCGGGGTGGGCATGTCGAGCAGATAGAGGATGAAGGCGACCGCCAGCCCCATGGCGATGTTCACGATCGTGATCGTCCCCAGGTAGGTGGAGGTCGCGTCCACCACCTGCTGGATGGCTCGGGCGGTGGTCATCGCTCCGTCGAAGCTGGAGCGGGCGGTGATCGTGCGGCGGCGCATGGCGGTCCAGCCGGCCAGGAAGAAGAAGATCACCAGCAGGGCGAAGAACATCTGGATGGCCGCGAACGGGGCGGAGGTGGCGATGATGTCGAGGAGGGAATTGGGAGTCTCGAGCTGCACCGTCCGCGGGGTCGCGGCGTGGGTCCCGAACTGCTCGACGATGTCGTCGAGGAACCGCTCCAGATCCGAATAGACCTCCATCACCGGAGCGAGCGTGTCGCGGACCCGGCCGATCCGCTCGGGCAGAAGCCTCACCCACTCGGCGGCCGGAAGGACGATCGAGGCGACGGCGATATTGGCCATGGAGATGAGGACGAGGATGCAGGTGAAGGCGGCCAGCGGCGAAGGCACCCGGCGCCGCTCCAGCCATTCGAGCATCGGCACGAGGGCGATCGCGATGACGAGCGCGGCCGTCACCGGGAGGAAGAATTCGGCGCCGGCCCTGAGCGCGAAGGGAAGCGAGACCGCGAGCCCGGCCCCGGCAATCAGGGTTAACGCCGCCAGCAGACGGTCCCGGCGGTAGGCGACCGCCTCCGGCTCCCAATTGGGATCGATCGAATCCGCTTGATTCGATCTTTCAATAACTTCGTTCACCTCCAGCTTGTTCATCTTCCCTACCGCCGCCCTTCGAACCTGGCTTAAGCCCATCGGCTAATCGGCCGTTAACTAATTCTTAGCTGCTCTCCCCGCATTAGCTCCAAATCGGACCAAGCTCATTGGGGAGCACCATGCGATATCAGGGTACGGGCGCCAAATCATCGGCGTTCGGCAAAAATGCAGCCTTGGCCGCCCTCGCGGCGGTCTCGGCGTGCGCGCTTGCAGCCCCGGCGCGCGCCGCGGGCACCCCTGCCGGAACCAACATCACCAACGTCGCGACCGCGACCTACGAGCTTCCCAGCGGCGGCGAGACCAGCATCGATTCGAACGTCGTCACGCTCAAGGTGGACGAGCTGCTCGACGTGTCGGTCGCCTGGAGCGACCCCGCCGACGTCGCCGCCGCCGCGGGCGCCACGGCCCAGCGGCTCAAGTTCACGGTCACCAACGGCGGCAACGGCTCCGAGAGCTTCGCCCTCGCCACCATCGCCAATGGCGGCGGCGACGATTTCGATCCGGCGGTGACCTCCATCGTTCTCGATACCAACGGCAACGGCGCCTACGACGCCGGGGTCGACACCGTCTACGCGAGCGGAAGCAACGACCCCGAGCTCGCTCCCGACCAGTCGATCACCGTCTTCGTCCTTTCCTCGATCCCGGCCGGCGCCGGCGACGGCCATCGCGGGCGGATCGATCTCACCGCCGCCGCGAAGACCGGATCCGGCTCGCCCGGAACCAGCTTCGCCGGGGCGGGCCAGGGCGGCGGCGACGCGGTCGTCGGCGCCACGGGGGCCGATTCCGAGGATGAGGGCTATTACCGGGTCTCCCGGGCGGACGTCAGCTTCGTCAAGAGCGCGACCGTCGCCGACGCTTTCGGAGGCACGGCCGCCGCCCCCGGCTCGACCATCACCTACACGCTCGCCGCGACGGTGAGCGGAAGCGGCAGCCTGGCCAACCTGCGGGTCAGCGATCCGATCCCGGCCGGGACGACCTACAAGCCCGGCTCGCTCAGGCTCGAAGGCAGCCCGCTCACGGATTCCGCGGACTCCGACTCCGGAAGCTTCAACGGCTCCGCCGTCTCCGTCGCCCTCGGCACGCTCGCCGCCGGCGCCACCCGGACCATCACGTTCCAAGTGAAGATCGACTGAGAAGGATGACAATCATGAAGATCTGGCTCGCGCTCTTCGCGCTTCTCGCTCCCGCCGCCGCCTCGGCCGCGGACAACGTCTCGCTGACGAGCAAGGTGCTGGTCGAGCGGGTGAAGCCCGGCGCCGACGGCAAGCCCGTCACCGTGCGGGAGGAACCGGGCGTGGTGACTCCGGGCGACCGGCTCGTCTTCGTGCTCGGCTACCGCAATTCGGGCGCCCAGCCGGCGACCGGCTTCACGCTCACCAATCCCATTCCATCGTCGGTCGCCTTCACCGGCAGCGACGATCCGAGCGCCGTCGTTTCCGTCGACGGCGGCAAGAGCTGGGGGGCGCTTGCGTCCCTCAAGGTGGCGGCGGCGGACGGCTCCAGCCGGCCGGCGGTCGCCGCCGACGTCACCCACATCCGCTGGTCGTTCGGCCAGCCGATCGCCGCCGGCTCCCGCGGGGAGCTCAGCTTCCGGGGCGTCGTCGAATAATTTCCCGACCCGCACACGAGCGCCTGCGGGGGGGAATTGGCGCTCACCGAAACCACGATTGGACCAGAGATGACCAGAACCATTCGATTGCTCGCCTCCGCCAGCGTGCTGGCGGCTGCGGCGGTTGCGGCCACCCCCGCCTTCGCGGCCGGGACCGCGGCCGGGACCACCGTCACCAACCAGGTCACCCTCGACTACAAGGTCGGCGGGATCGACCAGAACCAGGTGACCGCCTCTGACAGCTTCACGGTCGACCGCAAGGTCAACCTCAGCGTCACCGAAACCGGCAACTCGGCGACCACGGTCACTCCGGGCCAGCTGGCCGCGGTCACCATCTTCAGCATCAGCAACGCCTCCAACGCTCCGCTCGACTTCGCGCTCGCCATAACTCAGCAGAGCGGCGGAAGCGGGGCCCATGGCGGAACCGACAATTTCAACGTCGGCAACATCAAGACCTACCTCGATACCAACACCAACGGCGCCTACGATCCCGGCACCGACGCCGAGATCACCTTCCTCGACCAGGTGCCCGCGGACAACAGCCGGACCGTCTTCGTCGTCGCCGACATCCCGCTCGGGCGTGCGACCGGAGACGTGGCCGGACTGCGCCTGACCGCGACCGCGGCGGAACCCACCGCCGTGGGAACGCTCGGAGCGACGGTGACCCAGACCACCGGGGCCAATACCGCGGGGATCGACACGGTCTTCGCCGACACCAATGCCAGCGGCAACGTCGCGCGCGACGGAATCCACTTCGCCGAGGACGATTACGTGATCCTGGCGGCGGCGCTCACGGCGGTGAAGACCAGCCGGGTGATCAGCGATCCGTTCAACGGAACGACCAACCCGAAGATGATCCCCGGCGCGGTCGTCGAATATTGCATCGCCGTCGCCAACTCGTCGGGAAGCGCCACCGCGACGGGGGTCAACATCTCCGACGCCGTGCCGGTCCAGACCGCCTACGATCCGGCCTTCGGAATCA
The DNA here is from genome assembly GCA_036387555.1 of Allosphingosinicella sp. Classification (GTDB taxonomy): domain Bacteria; phylum Pseudomonadota; class Alphaproteobacteria; order Sphingomonadales; family Sphingomonadaceae; genus Allosphingosinicella. The sequence continues at coordinate 9,231 of DASVTN010000019.1, forward strand.
AGCTCAACGGCACCGTGACGGGGAGCAGCTGCAACGCCGACGGCGTCTCCGGCGGCTCCTATTCCAACGGCATCGTCACCGGCTCGCTGAGCGACATCGCCGGCGGCGCCACCCGGACGCTCGTCTTCCGGGTGTCGGTGAATTAAGCGAAAGACGGGGAGGAGCGGCAGCGTGTCCCAGGCACGGCGCCCCCTCCCCACCCTCGCGGTGAAAAGCACGACCTCGCTTGCGGGGCCGATGATGCTCGCCCTGCTCGCGGCTCTGTGGACCGCCCTCGCCGCGCCCGCGCTCGCCGCGGACGCGCCCGGCCACCGCACCATCTCCAACGTCGCCACCCTGGAGTGGGACGGAGCGGGCGGGAGGATCAGCCAGCAATCGAACCGGGCCGACGTCAGCGTCGGCCCCGCTTCGTCGCCGGTCTCCCTCGCCGCCTATCGCTTCGCCGCCGGCTCCCCTTCCCTGTCGACGACCGTCACCGCACCGCGCTGCGGCGCCGGCGGCGCCAGCGCCGCGCTCGCTTCCGCCTGGCAGGGACAGAGCCTCGCCCCGGCTTCGCTGCTCACAGCGACGGGGATCCTCGCCGGCGAGCCCTTGCTGTTCGTGGTGGACGACCCGGCGCACAATCGCGACAGCGCCGCGATCGAGACGCTCGAGGTGCTGGTGAGCGCCTCGAGCGGCGACCGCCAGCTGCTGACGGTCTTCGAGACCGCTCCGGATTCCGGAAAGTTCGCGGGCTTCATCCAGACGATGCAGGCGCAGCCCTCGGTGAGCGGCGCCGATTGCGGGCTCGGCGTCGAGACCGGAGACAGGATCACCGTCGCCAGCCTCGGCGCGGACCGTCAAACCGCTGTCGCCTCGGCGGATCTGGAGGTGCTTCCTCCCAGCATCCCGCTCGACAGTCCGAGCGCTCCGCTGCAGCTCGTCAAGCAAGTGTCCCGCACCACGGCGGCTCCAGGCGAAGCCTTGCTCTTCACCATCCAGGTTCACAATCCGGATTCCCGGCTTTCGAGCGGCCCGATCCGAGTCACCGACATCATGCCCCCCGCGCTCCGTCTCCGGCAGGAGAGCCTGCGCGTCGACGGCGAGCCGGCGACGGCGGAAATCTCCGCGGACGGGTCCAGCTTCACCCTCACCGTCCCGACCCTGGCGAAAGGCGCCGGCCACCGGATCAGCTATTCGGCGGAAGTGCGGCCGGGAGCCGCGGACGGCGATGCGGTCAACCGCGCGCAGGCGTTCGCCGGCGGCGGCGCGGTCAGCAACGTCGCCGACGCCGCCTTCCGCATCCGCCGCGACCGGATCGCCGGCCGGATGACGATCATCGGCCGGATCACGGACGGCGGCTGCGGCGCCGACCCGGCCAGGGCGGCGGGAGTCGCGGGCGTCCGGGTGATGCTCGAGGACGGGAGCTATGCGGTCACCGACCTTGACGGCCGCTACCATTTCGAAGGCGTGGCGCCCGGCACCCATGTCGTCCAGATCGACGACATGACCCTTCCCGCCGACCGCGCCGCGGCCGATTGCGAGCGTAGCAGCCGAAGCGCGGGCCGCGCCTTTTCCCGCTTCGTCGAGGGCCGCGGAGGCGCTTTGAAGCGGGTCGATTTCAAGCTCGTCGAATCCGCCGCCCGGGCGGGCCGGACTTCGGCGGCCCCGGCCCGCCCGGTGCCGGCGAGCGACCCCGTCGCGGCCGGAGCCGAACGCGACTGGCTTTCCGGCCAGGAGCCGGGGATCGGCTGGCTTTTCCCGGAGCCGGAGCACAATCCGCGCGCGCCGATGGTCCGGGTCGCGATCAAGCATCTGCCGGGGCAGACGGTGAAGCTCCTCGCCAACGGCAAGGCCGTCGATCCGATCGCCTTCGACGGCAGCCGCAAGAACCAGGCGGGCACGGCCGCGGTCAGCGTGTGGCGCGGAATTCCGATCGAAGGCCGGCAATCCGAGCTCAGCGCCGAGGTGCGCAACGCCGACGGAAGCCTCGCCGAAACCTTGAGCCGGGTGGTCCGCTACGGCGCGAGCCCGATGCGGGCCGAGCTTCTGCGCGACAAGTCCGTGCTGCTTGCCGACGGAATATCCCGCCCCGTCCTGGCCGTCCGCCTCACCGACCGCGACGGCCGGCCCGTCCGCCACGGCCTCACCGGCGACTTCGAGGTCCCCGCCCCTTATTATCCGGCCGTCGAGGCCGACGCGCAGCAGGCGCGGCAGCTCGCCGGCCTGGAGCGGGCGCGGCCCTTCTGGCAGGTCCGGGGCGAGGAAGGGATCGCCTATATCGAGCTCGAGCCGACCACCGCCTCGGGCACGATCAGCCTGCGCTTCAACTTCCGCGACGGCGAGGCCGGGCGCGAGCAGCGTATCGAGGCCTGGCTCGATCCGGGCCAGAGGCCGTGGACGATCGTCGGCCTCGCCGAAGGGACGCTCGGCTACAACCGCCTCCAGGGCAGGGTCGAGGATCTAGGCGAGGAGGACGGCAAGCTCCTTACCGACGGCCGGCTGGCGCTCTACGCCAAGGGCCGGATCCGCGGCAAATGGCTGATGACGCTGGCTTACGACAGCGACAAGAAGGAGGAGGAGACCCGCTTCGGCGGAGCGATCGACCCGGACGCCTATTACACCGTCTATGCCGACCGGACCGAGCGCCGCTACGACGCCGCGTCCGTGCGCAAGCTCTACCTGAAGCTGGAGCGGCCGCAATTCTACGCCCTGTTCGGCGATTACGAGACCGGAATCGACGAGCCCGAGCTCGCCCGCTACGTCCGCGCCTTCAACGGCGTCAAAGCCGAATATCGATCCGACCGGGTTTCGGCGACCGCCTTCGCCGCCGACAGTCCGACTCGGCACCGCCACGACGAGATCCAGGGCAACGGCCTCAGCGGCCCCTACGCGCTGGGCGGCCGCGACATCCTCGCCAACAGCGAGCGGGTGTGGATCGAGGTGCGCGACCGCCTCCGCTCCGATCTCGTCGTCGAGCGCCGGCTGCTCTCGCGCAACGTGGATTACGACATCGACTACGAAGCGGGCATCCTGCGCTTCAAGGAACCCATCCTCAGCCGGAGCCCGACCCTCGATCCGCAATTCATCGTCGCCGATTACGAGGTCGAGGCCGTGGGCGGCCGATCCCTCAACGCCGGCGGCCGGGCGAGCTGGCGCAGCGGCGACGAGAAGCTCCAGGTCGCGGCGACCGCGATCAGCGATTCCAGCGGCGAGGGCCGGACCCATCTCGCCGGAGCGGACATGCGCTACCGCCCGTCCGCCTCGACGGAGATCCGGGCCGAGATCGCCGTCAGCGACCATGAGGCCAGGAGCGGATCGCCCGCGCCTTCCGCCGGAACCGCCACCGCCTGGCAGGTCGAAGCCGAGCATCACGGCTCAAAGCTCGACCTGCTCGCTTACGCGCGCGAGCGCGAGCGGGGCTTCGGCCTCGGCCAGACCAGCGCAGCCGAGGACGGCACCCGCAAGGTCGGCATGGACGCCCGCGCTCGGCTCGGCGAGACCTGGTCGATCCTCGCCAGCGCCTGGCACGAGGATTATCTGGGAAGCGACGCCCGCCGCATCGCCGCCCGCACCATGATCGAATACCGCACCGCGGATTTCGCCGCCCGCGCCGGCCTCACCCTGGCCGACGACCGCCTCGCCGACGGCCGCCGGGCCCGCTCGACCCTGCTCCAGCTCGGGGCCACCAAGCGGCTGCTCGACAACAAGCTCGAACTGGACGCCCAGACCGAAATTCCTCTCGGCAATTCGGAAAGCATCGACTTCCCGGCCCAGCACCGTCTCAGCGCCCGCTACGCCGTCACCAGCGGCATCCAGCTCGTCGCCGCCTATGAGATCGCCGACGGCGAGACGGTCGACGCCCGCACCGCCCGGCTGGGGTTCGACGTCCGCCCCTGGGCGGGCGCCCGGATCGCGCTCAGCGGCAATTTCCAGGATATCGGCGAATATGGGCCGCGCAGCTTCGCCGCCTTCGGCCTATCGCAGTCGCTGGTGCTCGACGAGCATTGGTCGGTCGACGCCACGATCGACTCGAACAAGACGCTTGGCGGCATCGATCCGTCGCGGGTGCTGAACCCGCTCCACCCGGTCGCCAGCGGCGGCTTCGTGGGCGGGCGCGCCGGCACGATCACCGAGGATTTCACCGCACTGACGGCCGGCGCCACCTATCGGGCCGAACGGTGGAGCGTCACGGGCCGGGCGGAATATCGCGCCGGAGACCAGGGCGACCGCTACGGAGTCACGGCCGCGGCGCTTCGCCAGATGGGTGAAGGACAGGCGGCCGGAGCATCGCTGAACTGGTTCGTCGCGAAGGCCGCGGGCGGAGCCGAGACCCGGACGTTGGACCTCCAGCTCAGCTGGGCGCACCGCCCCGCCGGCAGCCGCTGGTCGTGGCTCGAGAAATTCGAGCTTCGCGAGGACCGGGTGACCGGAGCGGTCGCCGGTCAGCCCGGGCCGATCGGGATACCGCTGAACATCAGCGGCGACGCCCGCTCGCGCCGGATGATCAACGCGCTTTCGGTCAATTATTCGGCCCCCGGACCCTCGGAAGTCTCGCTCTTCTGGGGCTCGCGCTACGTCTCGGAGAAGTTCGGCGAGCAGGACATCGGCGGCTGGAGCAACGTCGTCGGCGCCGATCTCCGCTTCGACCTCGGCAAGACCATCGACGTCGGCTTTTCCGGCACGGTCCGCGGCGGCCTCGACGGCAGGTCCTTCGCCTGGTCCGCCGGGCCGAGCGTCGGAGTCACGCCGTTCGAGAACGGCTGGCTGTCGATCGGCTGGAACCTGGCCGGCTTCCACGACCGCGACTTCGAGGAGGCCCGCTACACGCGCAAGGGCCCCTATGTGACGATGCGTCTCAAGTTCGACCAGCTGAGCCTCCAGTCGCTCGGGCTGGGCGGGCGGCGATGAAGCTCCTGCGCCTCCTGGCCGCCCTCGCGGGCCTGCTCGCGGTCGCGGCGCCGGCGGCCTCGGCGACCTACACCCTGGCTCCGACCCAGGATACCGACGTCCGGGAGAATGGCGGAGGAATCTCCAATTGCGGCGGCTGCACGGCGCTCAGCACCCGCAGGCACTCGACCGGGGAATATCGAACGCTCTACCAGTTCAGCCTCGCCTCCATCCCTTCCAACCAGAGGGTGGTCAGCGCCACCCTTCGCCTGTGGGTGACGGACGCGGAGAACAGCACCGTCAGCCTGCATCGGGTGACCCAGCCGTGGTCGGAGGGCAGCCTCACCTGGGCCAACAGCGGCGGAGTCTCGCACAACGCGACCGCCGTCGGAAGCTTCGTTCCGGCCTCGAGCGGCCGCTTCTACGACATCGACATCACCGCCCTGGCCGCCCAGTGGCGCTCCGGCGCGGCGGCGAACAACGGAGTGATCACCCGCTTCGCCAGCAACAACACGCTGGCGAGCTTCACGAGCCGCGAATGGGGCACGACCGCCCAGCGCCCGCAGCTGGTGGTGGTCACCGATCCGGCGCCGAGCCTGACGACCCTGCTGTCGCGCCCGCTGGTCTCCGACCCTTTCAACGGCACCGTCAATCCGAAGGCGATCCCGGGCGCGGTGCTGCTCTATTCGCTGAACGTCAGCAACAGCAGCGCGGGCTATCCGGATTCCAACTCGATGGAAGTGGTGCAATCCGTGCCGGCGCAGGCCTCGCTGTTCGTCGGCGACCTCGGCTCGGCCGGCTCCGGGCCCGTCGCCTTCGCCCAGGGTTCCCCCTCGAGCGGCCTCAGCTACGCTTATTCGGGGCTGGCGAGCACGAGCGACGACCTCGCCTTTTCGAACAACGGCGGAGCGAGCTTCGTCTACACGCCGGCGCCGGACTCGACCGGCTACGATCCGGCGGTGACCCACTTGCGGGTGAGCCCCAAGGGGGTCTTCGCCGGCGCCTCCGGATCCGGATCACCCAGCTTCACGGTCAGCTACCGGGTCAAGGTGAAATAGCCGGACCGGCCCGGGCGCCGCTTATGGTTAACTTCCCTTCAACCTTCTTCGCCTAGACGCGGGAGGAGCCGCTACTCTGGCGGCCGAGGGGTGGGGGATAGACTGTTGCCACGAGCGCGAGCGCGTTTCGCGGAGTATTCCGGAGCGATCACGACGGCCGTCCCGCGCGCGGGCGCGTCCGAAGCGGCGGGCGGCCCTTCCGAAATCCGACCGGTCCGCCCGCCCAGATCCGGGATCGAATGCCGGTGAGCAGCCGAATCCTCCTCCTGATCATTCTGTTGCTGACGATGGGCGCCACCGCCGCTTTGGCCGAGCAATGCGCCCGGCCGGGAGCGAACGGCGGCGGCGCGCCGTCCGGCGTGGTCAACACCTATTTCCCCGGGGCTTCGAGCGCCAATGCGGGCGCGACGACGATTTCGCTCGGGGCCGCCAGCGGAGCCTCCGTTCCGATCGCGGTCGGCGACATGCTGCTCGTCATCCAGATGCAAGGGGCGACGATCAACTCCAACAACAACAGCTCCTACGGCAGCGGCACCGCCGGAACCTACGCCAGCGGCTACAGCGCCATCGGCCAGACGGGCCTTTACGAATTCGTCCGCGCCGCGAGCGCCGTCTCGACCGGCGGAGGCACGGTGACCATCGTCGGCGGCTCCGGCGGCGGCCTCATCAACGCCTATGTCGATGCGGCCGCGACCAACTCGGCCGGCCAGCGCACCTTCCAGGTGATCCGGGTGCCGCAATATACCAACGTCACGGTGTCGAGCGCGATCAGCGCGCTCCCCTGGAACGGTGCTACGGGCGGCGTGCTCGCCATCGACGTCGCCGATCGGCTGACCTTCGCGGGAGGGACGCTCGACGCGTCCGGCCTCGGCTTTCGCGGCGGTGGGGCCCTTGCCCAGGCCGGATCGGCCAATCCTTCCAGCACGGACTATCGCAGCCTGGCGACGAGGCCGGCGCACGCGGCGAAGGGGGAAGGAATCGCCGGCACACCGACCTATGTCAGCCATAACGGCGCTCTGCTGAACACCGGCGCCGAAGGTTATCCGAACGGCTCGAACGGCCGCGGCGCGCCCGGCAATGCCGGCGGCGGCGGCAATGACGGCAACCCGGCGGCGAACGATCAGAATACCGGCGGCGGCGGCGGCGGCAACGCCGGCCAGGGCGGGCGAGGCGGCCATGCCTGGTGCTCGGCCTACGCCAGCTCCTGCCCGCAGACCGGCGGCCACCCGGGAGCGACGGCGCCCAACGGCAGCGCCCGGCTGATCATGGGCGGCGGCGGCGGCGCCGGCACCAACAACAACAATACCGGCAGCCCCGCCGGCCTTGCATCGAGCGGCGCAGCGGGCGGCGGAATCGTCATCCTGCGCGCGGGCGAAGTCTCCGGCGCCGGCACGATTTCCGCCAGCGGGGCCTCCGCCAGCTCCACCGTCGGCAACGACGGCACCGGCGGCGGCGGCGCCGGAGGCACCGTCCTGGTCACGGTGCTGCGCAACAGCGGCGGGGGAAGCGTGACGGTCCAGGCCGAGGGCGGAGACGGCGGCTCCAACACCGGCGGCGGAGCGCCCCACGGGCCCGGCGGCGGCGGCGGCGGCGGCTATGTCGCCTCGAACGGAGTCGCCCCCCTCTCCGCTTCCGTCTGGGGCGGGTCGGCCGGCACGACCGCGGGCGGAGGCTTCGCCGGCGGGATCAACTACGGGGCGCTTCCGGGATCGGGCGGGACGACCGCGACGATCGCCGCGGCCTCGGTCGTCGGAGTTTCCGCGGGGTGCGAATGCACGCCCACGATCGTCAAGACCTTCGGCACCTCGCCGGTCAGCCCCGGCTCTCCCAGCGTCATGAGCGTGGCCGTCACCAACAACAATCCCGATCTCGCGCTGACCTCTATGGCCTTCACCGACACCTATCCGAGCGGCCTCGTCAACGCCGCCGCTCCGAACCCGACCCGGAGCTGCACGACCGCGACGCTTAGCGCGGCCGCCAACGGCGGCAGCTTCGCGGTCTCCGCCGCCACCGTCCCGGCGGCGAGCACCTGCACCTATACGGTGACGACCACCGTCACCTCCTCGGGCGACAAGGTGAACACGATCCCCGCCGGCGGGCTCACCGGCAGCTACGGCGCGGTGGCCGTCGCTTCGCTCGACCCGGGTTCGGCGACGATCCAGGTCTCGGCGCCGCTGACGATCGTCAAGTCGAGCCTCGTCTACAGCGATCCGCTCAACAACACTCTCAACGCCAAGCTCATTCCCGGCAGCTACGTCTATTACACCGTGACGATCGCCAATCCGGGCGGGGTGCCGGTCACCAGCGGCAGCATCCTCATCACCGATGCGACGCCCGCCAATCTCAGCCTCTACGTCGCGAACCTCCCCGGGCACACGGGCCCCCTCCTGTTCGGAGCGGGATCGAGCGGCGCGACCTTCACCTTCTCGGGCCTGGCGAGCGCCACGGACGACATCGAATTCTCGAACAACGGCGGCTCGACCTGGACCTACGTGCCGGCCGCGAACAGCGCCGGAGTCGATCCCGCCGTCACCCACATGCGGATCAGGCCCAAGGGCACGATGGCGGCCGGATCCAGCTTCACGCTGAACTTCGGCTACCTCGTGAAATAGGATGGTGCCCCCGGCCGGAGTCGAACCGGCACTCCTTGCGGAACTCGATTTTGAGTCGAGCGCGTCTACCAATTCCGCCACGGGGGCACGAGCGGCTCTCTAGAGCCGAGCCCGTGCCCACGCAACCGGCGGGGGCCGGCTATCCCCGCCCTCAGGCAAAGACCTCCGCGACCGCCGTCTCCTCGAAGAGTTCGCTGTAGATGCCGGCGGGAACGAGCGCCGTCACATAGGCCACGGGGATGCCGGCGATGACCATCATGATCTGCGACCCGACGCCCATCTCCGGGCCTTCGCCGCTGGACATGCCCGCCGCCATGCCCACTCCCACCACGACGGCGAAGACGAACAGGACGACGCACAGCAATATACCCAGCAGACCGAGATAGGCCATGATCCGAAACTGGTCGGGCCCGGTCAGGCGCCACGATTCGGCGAGGCCGGCGATCAGGTTGAAGCTCTTGCGATCGGCCATAACCGAGGTGGTGCAGCTGAACCGCGCCGTCAGCCAGAACAGCAGGGCCGAGATCGCCAGGCCGATCAGCCACACGAGGCTTCCCGCTCCGGCCATCGCCAAAGCGGGGTTGGCGGCGCCCATCGAAGCGCCGAAGGCCAGGACGATCAGGAGCATGAGGAACATGGCCACGGCCATTGCCGCCATGATCACCGAGTAGAGGGCCGCCGCGAGGATCAGCACCGGAATGGCGAACAGCAGCGCCAGGACCACCATCGCGCCCCCGCCCTGCATCGCAAGCCCGATGACGAGCGTCATCACAATCGCGATGACGACGAAGAAGACGAGGGCCAACACCGCGCAGATGATGCCGTAGACGATGGCGCCGACCAGCGTCTCGTCCCTGCCGAGGCCGATCCGCCAGGAGCTGAAATAGCTTCCCATCTGCAGAACGTAGCTGAGGAGCGTGACGAGGATCATCGCGCCGGCGAGCGCCGCTACCGAACCGCCCGTGCCCAGCGCATTCTGGCCCATCATCATCGGGTTCATGCCGGTGACCCCGCCGATGACCGCATATTGCAGGATCGCGGGCACGAGGATGCCCATGCCGATCAGGATGATGGCGTGGTTGGCGGCGTTTCGCGAGATGAATGCAAGGCCCCTGGACCAGGCGCCGCCGATATTGAATTGTCTCATCGCTTGTCCCCCCTGTTGTCAGCGTCGACGTTTCGTAGGACCGGATCGGGCCAATCGAGCGACGATCCGGTTGTATCGGACCCAGGCGAACCTCCTGGCGCCGCTTTCGAGCTTCAGTTCGGGACCGAAGCCGATCGTGGAGATATTCGCCGGCGCGCCAACTCCAGCGGCAACAACATCCAATCCATGGCGCCCCCCTTCGGCCCCCTTCGGCCCCTTTGCCGCATACTTGCGGTCTGGAGCATCTTCCGGATTTAAGGGACGAGTTTCAATCGTGAATCTCGCCCCTCAGCTGCGCGGAGCCTGGCGCCTGTAGCTGAGGGCCTCGGCGACGTGGATCCGGCGGACTTCCTCGCTTGCCGCCAGATCGGCGACGGTTCGGGCGACGCGCATCACCCGGTGGAAGCCTCGGGCGGAAAGGCGCATGGCTTCGGCGGCCTGGGCGAGGAGGCGGCGGCCGGGTTCGTCGGGCTTCGCCACCGCCTCGAGCCGCTCGCCGTCGACTTCGGCGTTGGTTCGAAGGCCCTGCCCTTCGTAGCGGTCGGTCTGGACGGCGCGGGCGGCGGCGACCCGGCGGGCGACTTCGGCCGATCCTTCGGACGGGGGCGGAAGGACGAGATCGGCGGCGGCGACCGCCTGGACGTCGACATGCAGGTCGATCCGGTCGAGCAGCGGGCCGGACACCCGCGCCTGGTAGTCGGCGGCGCAGCGCGGCGCGCGCGAGCAGGCCAGTGCGGGATCGCCCAGATGGCCGCAGCGGCACGGGTTCATCGCCGCGACGAGCTGGACGCGCGCGGGAAAGGTGACATGGGCGTTGGCGCGGGCGACGCTGACCGTCCCGGTCTCGAGCGGCTGGCGGAGCGAATCGAGGGCGGAGCGCTGGAATTCGGGAAGCTCGTCGAGGAACAGCACTCCGAGGTGGGCGAGGCTGACCTCGCCCGGCCGCACCCGCAGGCCGCCGCCGACCAGCGACACCATGGAGGCGCTGTGATGCGGCGCGCGATAGGGGCGGGTGCGGATCAGCCGGCCGCCGGAGAGGGTGCCGGCGACGCTTGCGATCATCGACACTTCGAGCGCTTCGGGCGGAGTAAGGTCCGGGAGGATCCCGGGCAGGCACGACGCGAGCAGGGACTTCCCAGCGCCGGGCGGCCCGACCATCAGCAGATTGTGCCCTCCCGCGGCCGTGATCTCCAGCGCGCGCTTGGCGGTTTCCTGTCCCTTGACCTGGCGCAGGTCCGGCCCGAATCCCGACGGCTCCGCCTCGCCGGGCACGGGCGGCGAAAGCACGCTGCTCCCCCGGAAATGGTTGAGGAGGGCGATGAGATCGGGCGCGGCCACGATCTCCACATCGCCCGCCCAGGCGGCCTCGGCGCCCTGGGAGGCCGGACAGACGAGGCCAAGGCTGCGCGCGGACGCGTTCATCGCCGCGAGCAGCACTCCGGGCGAAGGCGCGATCCGGCCGTCGAGGCCGAGCTCGCCGACGGCGACATAGCCGGCGAGCGTCTCGGTATCGATCGCACCCAGAGCCGCCAGCATCCCAAGCGCGATCGGAAGGTCGTAATGCGACCCCTCCTTCGGCAGGTCCGCCGGCGAGAGGTTGACGGTGATGCGCTTGGGCGGAAGCGACAGCCCGATCGCGGCGAGCGCGGAGTGGACCCGCTCCCGGCTCTCGGCGACGGCCTTGTCGGGAAGGCCGACGACGAGGAATTTGGGCAGGCCGGCCGAAATCTGCACCTGCACCTCGACGGCGCGCGCCTCCAGCCCCAGGAACGCCACCGTGGCGACATGCGCGACCATGAATTTCCAGCCCTCCCTCCCGTCTTTTCACGGGATGATTGACCAATAGTCAACGCTTTCCGCAAATCTTCGTGACGGCGCCGTTTGACGGCGGCCGCAAAGAGGTCGAACCGTAGCAAAGCGGTCCTATCGAGATCCGCGGGAGCGACGGGAGGGATGAATGAGCGGATATATGGTGACGACCGAAGCTGCCAACGGGAACAGGAACTTCTACATGGTGAACGCCGACGACCCCGACAGGGCGCGGGACGCGGTCAATCAGATGATGGGCATGTCCACTGCCCAGGCGCTCGCCCCGATTCCCGACGCGACGATCGCCCAGCACAACCTCAGGCCAGGCCAGGCGTGGCTCTGCACCACCACCGGCCCGACGGGCGAGGTCACCCACAGCGAACTCAAATGATCACGGCCAAAGCCGTCTTGCGCGGCTAACACAGCTTTCCCACATGGGTGCCATGGGCAGGATCGACTGGCGCCATCTGACTGAATATCCGGCGGTGCGCAGCACGTTGGTGGTGCTCGGCTTCATGCTGATCGGGCTGGCCCCGGTGCTCGGCCCCGTGCCGGGTCCCGGCGGGATCGTCGTCTTCGCCGCGGGGCTCTCGCTGGTCCTCAGGTACAGCGCCTGGGCGAAGCGCTATTACGTCCGGTTCAAGCGGCGTCACCCGAAGAAGGGCGACTGGGCGGACTGGGGGCTGAGACGGCCCAGCGCGAAGCGCCGCCAGGCGCTCGCCAAGGCGCAGCAGGAATTGACTTGCGGGGCCGATTTGCCTAACGGGACCGGCAACGAAGGCCGCTCGGGCGGCCCTTTTAATTTCGATATTCGAGGTAAGAGCGATGAAGCGCACCTTCCAGCCGAGCAATCTCGTGCGCAAGCGCCGGCACGGCTTCCGGGCCCGGACGGCGACCGTCGGCGGCCGCAAGATCCTGGCCGCGCGCCGGGCGCGGGGCCGCAAGTCCCTCTCCGCCTGAGCTCCCTCACCCGCAGAGCCGATTTCCTCGCCGCCAATCGCGGCCGCCGCGCCCCCATGCCCGGGTTCGTCCTCCTCGTGCGTCCGCGCGAGGACGGCGACAGGCGGATCCGGCTCGGAATCACGGTCACCAAGAAGATCGGCGGCGCCGTCGTCCGCAACCGGATGAAGCGCCGTTTCCGGAGCCTGGCCCGCGACCTGCTGCCCGAGCACGGGATCGCGGGCGCGGATCATGTTCTCATCGGCCGCCAGGGCGGGATCGAGCGCGATTTCGGACTGCTGAGGGCGGAGCTGGAGAAGGCGCTCCGCAAGGTTTCGGGGGCCTCCGTCAGCCCGGCGAAAGCCGGGACCTCCGGACGAGAAGTCTCGGTGGGTCTCCCCGAGATCCCGGCTTCCGCCGGGATGACGGAACGCTCGGCGGGTCTCCCGGAGGGAGGCGAGCAATGATCGCGAGGCTGTTCATCCTGATCGCGCGGGGCTGGCAGAAGGGACCTTCGCAGGTCCTGCCGCCGAGCTGCCGTTACCAGCCGAGCTGCTCGGCCTATGCAATCACGGCGCTCCAGCGCTATGGGGCGCTTCGCGGCGGCTGGATGGCCGCCAGACGTCTGCTGCGATGCCACCCGTGGGGGGGCTCCGGACATGATCCGGTACCGTGAGGGTGAGGGGAATTAGGTGAACGATCAGCGCAACATGATCCTGGCGATCGTCCTGTCGGCGATCGTCCTGATCGGCTGGAGCTTCCTGAGCGAAAGCTTCCTGCCCACGGCCAAGCCGCCGGCGACGAAGGTCGTGGACGGGAAGTCCGTGCCCGTCCCTCAGCCCAGGGCGGATCCGACCGCCGACGGCCCCGTCGCCATGCGCAGCCGCGGGGAAGTGCTGCGGTCGACGCCGCGGGTGCGGATCGAGACGCCGCATCTGGCGGGCTCGATCAACCTCAAGGGCGCCCGCATCGACGATCTGGTGCTCACCACCCACCGCGAAAGCCTGGCCAAGAATTCGCCGGCGATCCGCCTGCTCTCCCCGGCCGGAAGCCCCGGCGCCTATTTCGCCAGCTTCGGCTGGGCCGGCGAGCCGCAGCGCGTGCCCGCCGCGGACACGGTCTGGACGGCGAGCGGCACCCGGCTGGCGCCGGGTAGCCCCGTCACCCTGAGCTGGGACAACGGCCAGGGCCAGATCTTCCAGATCGGCCTCGCCGTCGATGACGGCTACCTGTTCTCCGTCGACCAGAAGGTCATCAACCGCGGCGCCGGCGACATCGCCGTTCGTCCCTATTCCGTGCTCAGCCGGATCGGAGCTTCCAAGGACCCCGATCCCTGGACCGCCCATGCCGGGCCGATGGGCGTGTTCAACGGAGCGGCCGATTACGACAACGACTACAGCACGGTCGCGGAATCCGGCGAGCGCCGGTTCAGCGGCCGCGGCGGCTGGATCGGCTTCACCGACACCTTCTGGCTGGCCGCGGTCGTTCCCAACCAGGGGAGCCAGGTCGACGCCGCCTTCCGCCACAATCGCGCGACCGACAGCTATCAGGCGGAGGCGATCACGATCCCCTCGATCGCGGCGCGCGGCAAGGTCATGAACTACAGCTCGCACCTGTTCGCCGGGGCGAAGGAGATCCAGCTCCTCGACCGCTACACCGAGCAGCTCGGCACTCCGCTCGAGCAGGCGATCGACTGGGGCTGGTTCGAATGGTTCATGAAGCCGATCTTCTCGCTCCTGAACTGGCTGTTTGCCCAGATCGGCAATTTCGGGATGGCGATCATCTGCCTGACGCTGATCGTCCGGACCCTGATGTTCCCGATCGCGCAGAAGCAGTTCAAGTCGATGGCCGCGATGCGGGTTCTCCAGCCCAAGATGAAGGCGCTTCAGGACCGGCACAAGGACGACAAGCCCAAGCTGCAGCAGGAGATGCTGAAGCTTTACCAGGAGGAGAAGGTCAACCCGATGGCGGGCTGCCTGCCGATCCTGATCCAGATCCCGATCTTCTACGCGCTCTACAAGGTGCTGATGGTGTCGGTGGAGATGCGGCACAAGCCCTTCGCCCTGTGGATCAAGGACCTGTCCGCGCCGGATCCGCTGACCCCTGTGAACCTGTTCGGCTACCTGCCCTTCCAGCCGCCCTATTTCCTCGCGCTGGGCGTGCTTCCGATCCTGCTCGGGATCACCATGTGGCTTCAGTTCAAGCTGAACCCGCCGGCGACGGACCCGGTGCAGAGGCAGATGTTCGCGATCATGCCCTGGGTGCTGATGTTCGCGATGGCGCCGTTCGCGGCGGGGCTGCAGCTTTACTGGGTCGTCAACAACGTCCTCACCATCCTGCAGCAGAAGTGGCTCTACACCCGCTATCCGGGCATGAAGGCGGCGGCGGAAACGCCCGCCGCGGCAAAGTGAGCGAGGCCGCGGACGATCTGGACGAGACGGCCCGGAAGCTCTTTTCCGGGCCTATCGCCTTTCTGAAATCGGCTCCGGGTCTCAAGTTCCTGCCCGATCCCGGGGTTCCGGAAGTGGCCTTCGCCGGCCGTTCCAACGTCGGCAAATCGTCGCTTCTCAACGCTCTCGCCAACCGCAACGGGCTCGCCCGCACCTCGAACACGCCGGGACGGACCCAGGAGCTGAACTTCTTCGACGTCGGCGAGCCGCTTCGCTTCCGGCTGGTCGACATGCCCGGCTACGGCTTCGCCAAGGCGCCCAAGGACGTGGTCAAGCAGTGGCGGCAGCTGATCAATTCCTATCTGCGCGGCCGGCAGGCCCTGAAACGCGCCCTCGTCCTCGTCGACTCGCGCCACGGCCTCAAGGAGATCGACCTCGAGGTGATGAAGATGCTCGACGACGCGGCGGTCAGCTACCACCTCGTCCTCACCAAGGCAGACAAGGTGAAGGCTTCGGAGCTCGCCGAGGTGGAGGCGGCGACGGCCGACGAAGGCCGCAAGCATCCCGCGGCGCACCCGGAGATCATCGTCACCTCGGCCGAAAAAGGGATGGGGATAGAAAGGCTGAGGACGGCGGTTCTGGAGTCTGTGGTTTAAATCCTCCCCTGCATTCGCAGGGGAGGGGGACCACCCGAAGGGTGGTGGAGGGGCCTTCGCAGCCCGGAGAACCCCTCCACCGCGCTTCGCGCGGTCCCCCTCCCCCGGAAATCCGGGGGAGGAATTTCGAACCTAATAGCCCATCAGCGCCAGGACCTCGCGGCGGCTGCGCTGGTCCTCGCGGAAGACGCCCATCATCCGGCTGGTCGTCATCATCACGCCCGGCGTGTGGACCCCGCGCGCGGTCATGCAGGCGTGGCTCGCCTCCACGACGACGGCGACGCCCTGCGGCCTCAGATGC
The DNA here is from genome assembly GCA_036387555.1 of Allosphingosinicella sp. Taxonomy (GTDB): domain Bacteria; phylum Pseudomonadota; class Alphaproteobacteria; order Sphingomonadales; family Sphingomonadaceae; genus Allosphingosinicella. Next base: position 25,012 of record DASVTN010000019.1, read on the forward strand.
TCCCAGACGCAGTCGGCGACCTGGGCGGTCAGCCGCTCCTGCACCTGCAGCCGGCGCGCGAAGCCGTGGAGGACCCGGGCGAGCTTGGAGATTCCGACGACCCGCTCGGCCGGCAGATAGGCGATCGACGCCTTGCCGATGATCGGCGCGAGATGGTGCTCGCAATGCGACTGGAAGGGAATGTCCTTCAACAGCACGATCTCGTCATAGCCGCCCACTTCGTCGAAGGTCCGGCTCAGATGGTGCGAGGGGTCCTCCCCATAACCTTGAGCATATTCCTTCCAGGCGCGGCCGACGCGATCGGGCGTGTCGAGCAGGCCTTCGCGGTCGGGATCGTCGCCGGCCCAGCGAATCAGCGTCCGGACCGCCTCGCGCACCTCATCGGGCACGGCGATCCTGGGCGCCGGACGATCGGGGCCGCCGTCATTCGGTTCGATCGGGCCGGTCATCTGTGCTCCCGTGCTGCGAGGCGGAGGCGGTGGTGACCCCGACAGGATTCGAACCTGTGGCCCTCAGATTAGGAATCTGATGCTCTATCCTGCTGAGCTACGGGGCCGCGCCGCCGAAGCGGGAACTAGGGCGAGCGAGGCTCCCGGTCAATTCTCCTCGCCCGGCGGGACGACCGGGAAGGGCAGAGGCGCGATCGGAACGCCCTCCTCGATCAGGCTCTCGGCCTCGGCGCGAGTCGCCTCGCCGTGGATCGGCCGGGCGTCGGCCTCGCCCAGATGGATCGCGCGGGCTTCGGCGGCGAAGCGGTCGCCGAGGCTTTCGGAGCCCGCGAGGAGCTTTTTCTGGAGGGCCGCGGCGGCGGCGAGAAGCGCCTTGGAGTCCGAGGAGGACGGCGCCGGCGCAAGGCCGCCGCGGGCATTGCCCTTGGCGGCGACGGCAGGAGCCATGGGCGCCTTGGAGACCCGGCCGGAGCCGCACAGGGGGCAGGCGACGAGGCCCCTGCCCTGCTGCTCGTCGAACGCGGCGGACGAAGCGAACCAGGCTTCGAAGACATGGCCGCCCGGCTCGCATTTGAGATCGAATATGATCACCCGGCGCGCTCGACGGCTGGGATCGGGCGGCGGTGGCGCAGCGCCGGAAGCCGGGTGCGGACGTTCGCCACCTCCGCGAGGTCGATCTCCGCGAAGCCGATTCCCTCCCCTTCCCCCATGTCGAGCAGGACGTCGCCCCAGGGGCCGACGACCAGGCTGTGGCCGAAAGTCTCGCGGCCGTCCTCGTGAAGGCCCGACTGCGCGGCGGCGACGACATAGGCGCCGGCCTCGATCGCCCGCGCCCGCATCAGCACATGCCAGTGCGCGAGCCCGGTGGGAACGGTGAACGCGGCCGGGATCGAAAGCAGCTGCGCTCCGGAGTCGCTCAGCGCCCGGAACAGGTCCGGGAAGCGCAGGTCGTAGCAGATGGCGAGGCCCAGCGGGCCGACCGGCGTCGCCGCGACGACGGCCCGCGCGCCCGCCGAATAGGAAGCGGATTCGCGCCAGCTCTCGCCGGTCGGAAGGTCGACGTCGAACAGATGCAATTTGTCGTAGCGGGCGACGACGTCACCGCTCTGCGCGATCACGAAGCCGCGGTTCCGAAGCTTCGAGCCTTCTTCCGGATCGCGGATGGCGAGCGAGCCGAGATGGACCCAGATCCGGGCCCGAGCCGCCGCCGCCCGCACCGCGGCGAGCACCTCGTCCTCCGCCTCGCCGCGCAGATGCGCCGCCGCACGCGCCCGGTCGCGGTCGAGAAGGCCCGACATTTCCGGCGTGAACAGCATCGCCGCCCCGCCCGCCGCCGCCGCCTCCACCGCGGCGACGAGGCCGCGGGCGTTGGCGGCGGGATCGATACCGCTATTGGCCTGGTAGAGAGCGATGCGGGTCATGAATGCAGGTGGGGCGCGCCGCGGCGCCAAGTCAAGCGCGGGCCGCGCGGACTTCCGCGGCAGATGCCCGAGGGAGCCGGAGTAAAGCGCAACTCTATCCGAAATAGACATAAATCGGATCAAGTGTTCGTCCGGCCGCCGTTGACTCGGAATGCGTGGGGATACGATCCTGGCGGCGAGACCGAAGGGGCAGACATGATTCGCCGAAGTCACCGGACCAGCCTGTTGCTGGCGACGTCCACTGTCGCCTGGACGGCCAGCGCCGACGCCGGCGAAACCATTGCCTACAGCTATGACAGCCTCGGCCGGCTTGTGCGGGTCGAACGCAGCGGCACCGTCAACAGCGGCGTCAACGCCGCCTACAGCTACGATCCGGCCGACAACCGGACGAACGTGACCGTGAACACGGCCGCCGCGCCTCCGCCTCCTCCTCCTCCGCCGCCGCCGCCGCCTCCGCCGCCTCCTCCTCCGCCTCCGCCGCCTCCTCCTCCGCCTCCGCCTCCGCCTTCTCCGCCCCCGCCGCCGCCGCCGCCGCCTCCTCCTCCGCCGCCTCCGCCGCCTCCGCCACCTCCGCCGCCGCCGCCGCCGCCTCCTCCGCCGCCGCCACCTCCGCCTCCGCCGCCACCTCCGCCTCCGCCGCCGCCGCCTCCGCCGCCGGGTCCGCCGCAGGTCGATCCGGGCGATCCGTTCGGGGAGACTCCGCGGAACAGGCCGGCGCCCGAGCCGGAGGCTACGGCCGACGAAGCTCCGACGGGTTTCGTCATCGGCGAGGCGATGAGCGGCGGCGCCTGGGGAAGACCCGGCGTCTCGCTCCCCGGCTGGAGTTTCCTGAAATGAGCGCCTCGACGGCCCGCGGGCCCCGCCTCCTTCGAGCGCTCGCCGCCGCGGCGCTCGCCGCGCTCGCCCCCGCCGCCCCCGCCACGGCGCAGAACCAGAGCAAGGTCCTCAACACGCCGGCAGAGAAGTTCGCGATCGCGCCCGGCGGCGTGGACCTGCGCACCGGCCGCTACGTCTACGGCGAGACCGACCTTTCGGCCGGCGGCCTCTCCCTCACCCGCACCATGCGCGACGGCTCCACCGGCCACGCCAACCCGTTCGGCAGCTTCTCGCACAATTGGGACATCTTCCTCGTCGAGCGAAGGGTCAACATCGTCCAGCACCTGCCCCAGGGCGAAGACTATCGGATGAACGTCCATTTCGGCGGCCGCTCGCTCACCTTCGAGGGCATGAAGAGCTCAGGGCACTTACGGGGCCAAGTCGGACGGACCGATGACCTTCCTCAAGATCGTCGGCGGATCGAGGGCGAACGGCAACGAGGTGCACCGGTTCGAGGCCGCCGACGGCACCATCCTGACCTTCCGGCCGATGGGCACGGATTTCTGCGCCGGGCGATGCGCCTTCGTCGAGGAGATGATCGAGCCCGACGGCACAAGCTACCGCTTCGAATACAGCCCCACCGGAGTCGCCGGCACGCCCGTCCGCCTGAGCAAGGTGACGAGCTCGCGCGGCTTCGCCCTGCTCCTGGAAGGCATGAGCGGCAGCCTCGTCGGCAAGGCGTGCATCCTGAACCTCGCTCTGACCCCCGCCCCGCCCGCCGGCGCGGCCTGCCCCGCGAACGCGCTGGCCACCGCGAGATACGGCTATGAGGGCGGCCGGCTGGTCACCGCGATTCCGCCGAGCGGCGACTCGTCCGCCTCCCGCTTCGCCTACACGGTCGGTGCCGACAACAAGGTCTCGAGGATGGAGTTCAGGAAGCCGGGCGAGAGCCAGCCCTGGCTCGCCAACGCGCTCGGCTTCTCGGCCGACGAGGAAGGCGCCGGCCAGGAGATCGTGCTCAGCCAGGCCTTCGCCGACGGCCAGACCTACGATTACAGCTACGTCAGGACGCCGGTCCCCGCCGCTTATTCCGATCACTTCACGATCGCGGGCGGGAGCTTCCGGGACTCGGAGGGGCGCGAGACGATCGTCCGCCCCGCTTTCCCCTACATGCCGGGGAGCAGGAGCAACCTTTGCTACGGCCTCCCGCCGGCCCAATGCGGCGAGAAACCGCTCGTCACCAACGAGACCGTTTTCACCTACCAGCAGACCCCGGGGCCGGTGGAGATCACCGACCCGCTCGGCCGCACCACCACCATGGACTATTGCGACGAAGCGACGGCGGCCGGGCTGCCGGCGGGAGAGATCGACCGCTGCTCGGTGACCCGGATGCAGAGCAGCGTCGATCCCGAGGGCATCAAGACCCGCTACGCCTATGACGGGCGCAACAACATCACCAAGGTCACCCGCTATCCCAAGCCCGGCGTGGCCAGCCCCGGTGGCTCCACGCCGGCGCCGGTGACCGTCGAGGCCGAGTACGACATCCACAACGTCAGGTCCCAATCCAAGCCTTTGTGGATCAAGGACGCCAACGGCAATTTCACCCGCTGGGCCTACGCGCCCGAGCATGGCGGAGTGCTCACCGAGACCGGGCCGGCCGTCGACGGGGTGACCCCGCAGAAGCGCAACGCCTACGTCCAGCGCCAGGCCCGGCTGTGGGACGGAAGCGCCGCGGGACCGCCGGTCTGGCTGCTCGAGAGGACGGCCTTCTGCCGAACCGGCAACCCGGCGGCGAGCGGCGCCGGCTGCGCGGCGGGCGCGGCCGACGAGGTGGTGACGGCTTACGATTACGGCCCCGATTCGGGCCCCAACAACCTCCTTCTTCGCGGCCAGGCGGTAACCGCCGACGGCCAGACCCTGCGCACCTGCTTCGCCTATGACGCCCAGGGCCGCAAGATCAGCGAGACGAGCCCGGGCGGCACCGCCGGCCTCTCCGCCTGCCCCGGCGCCCCGCCGACCAGCGCCCTCCCCTACACGTCCAGCATCCGCTACGACGGCGACGGCCAGGTGACGGGGACGATCGCGCCCGATCCGGAC
>DASVTN010000020.1:0-3728 GCA_036387555.1 Allosphingosinicella sp.
AGGACGTAGCCGATGAGGGCATGAATCAGGCCGACGACGGCCGCCGATTTCAAGCGGTCCCTCTGCTCGGGTTCGAGACGCAACATCATCGGCCAGCCCTCGGCGACGGATCATTCTCCGACGAGGGGGCCGCGATTACAACGGCTTATATGACTGGAAGGTGTCCGCTCGCGTCATCCGGGAAGTTCAGGCCGCCTTGCAGTCCGGGCAGGTGCCCCGGACCTCGATCACGGGCCGGTCCGGAGTGAAGCCGGCTTCCGTCGCCGCCGCCCGCACTCCGTTCGAAAGCTTGTCGTCGTCGAGATGGGTGGTGTTGCCGCAATTGTCGCAGATCAGGAAGATGCAGTCGTGCAGGCAATCGGGATGGTCGTTGGCGATATAGGCATTGGCGCTTTCGACCCGGCGCGCCAGATTGGCTCCAACGAACAGGTCGAGGATCCGGTAGACGCTGTTCGCCGCCACCCGCCGGCCCTGCGACTGGCTGACCTTGTCGGCGATGTCGTAGGCGGAAGCGGGCCGTTCGAACCCGGCCAGCGCCTCGAAGACCGCGGACCGCATCTGAGTCCACTGCTCGCCCGATTTTTCCATCGAGCTCTGCGCGGCCTGCATGAGGGAAGCGCCCTCGTGCGCCTCGTGGTGGTGGTGATGCGCCATAGGCGCAAGGTAAGCCTTTGGCGGGGGATCGGCAAGGGACTGGGGAGTTAGTCCTCCCCTGCCTTCCCTGCCTTTGCGGGGGAGGATCGGGCTAGATCACCGCCCGGCGGTTGAGGTCGTGGCCCAGCGCGAGGATCGCCACTCCGACGATCGTATAGACCGTCTCGAGATCGCTGTGCGGCATGGTGAGCGCTCCGCCCATCACTCCAAGGCCAAGGCCGCCGACGGCCGAAGGCATCATGAAGCCGTGATCGGCCACTCCGCGTCCGAGCGCGACCACTCCCAGGACGATGGCGAGGGTCAGCCCGACCTCATGGATGATCGGGGCCACGAGCAGGCCTCCGGCGGAGGCGAGCACGGCGAGCACGACCGAGGTCGCCAGGCAATGGACGACGCAAAGCCCGGACAGCGCGATCGCCACCCGGTCCATCGATCCGTTTGCTCCCACCTTCGCGAACATAGACTTGCCGTTTCTCCTGACGGCGCTTTCTATAATATCCCCGCCGTGAAGATACAACATAACATTCCGAAAAAAGTTGCATTGGCATGAGGCGGTTCGGCGACCATATCGCGCGTCTCATTCCTCTCCCGCTTTTCGCGGGAGAGGGGGGGACCCAAGCCGGAGGCATGGGGGGTGAGGGTCCTGCTGACTCGGTGCTACAGACCCTCACCTCCCACCGCTTCGCGGCGGGCCCCTCCTCTCCCGTGAAGCACGGTAGAGGGGTTGTTGTGGAGCTCACTTTTCGATGTCCGCCGAGCCGACCTCGCCTCCTTCCCGCCCTCGTGCCGTCGCCTTCTGGCTGCTCGGCGTCGCGGCGCTCGTCTTCCTCATGGTCGTCGTCGGCGGGATCACGCGGCTGACCGAATCCGGGCTCTCGATCGTGCGCTGGGAACCCGTCTCCGGCATTCTGCCCCCGATCGGTGAGGAGGCCTGGGCCGCGGAATTCGCCAGCTACAGGCAGAGCCCGCAATATCAGCTCGTCAACAGCGGGATGAGCCTCGAAGAATTCAAGAACATCTATTTCTGGGAATATGTCCACCGGCTGCTCGGCCGGATCATCGGCCTCGCCTTCGCGCTGCCGCTGCTTTGGTTCACCTCGAAGCGGGCGATCCCGCGCGGCTACGGCTGGAAGCTCGTCGCCCTCCTCGCGCTCGGCGGACTTCAGGGCGCGATCGGCTGGTGGATGGTTGCCTCGGGCCTGGTCGACCGGCCCGACGTCAGCCACATCCGGCTCGCCGTCCACCTGCTCCTGGCGCTCGCCATCTTCGGCCTGACTTTGTGGATTGCGCTCGACCTCCTCGACCTCGACCGAATCGCCGGCTCCGGCCCCGCCAGAATGCCCACTGCCGGGATATGGATGCTGTCCCTGCTCTTCCTGCAATTCCTGTTCGGCGCCTACGTCGCCGGCCTCGACGCCGGCTACGCTTATTCGAGCTGGCCGAAGATGGGCGACCAGTGGTTCCCGGCCGATGCGCCGCTGCTCGAACCCTTCCTCAGGAACTTCGCCGACAATCCGATCATGGTCCAGTTCGTCCACCGCTGGCTGGCCTTCGCGGTCGCGGCGGCGGCGCTCGTCCTCGCCCGCAACGCCTGGCGGGGCGGCTATCGGCAGGCGGCCGGCGCGCTGGCGGGCGCGGTGACGGTGCAGATCCTGCTCGGCATCTTCACCTTGCTCTCCGGCATGGAGTTGTGGATCGCGGCTTCGCACCAGGGGATGGCGGTGCTCCTGCTGGCGGCCGCGCTCGTCGCCGCGCACCGGCTCGGCGACCGGCGGACGGCGCAGGCCGCCCCGGTCCAGGCGCAGGCTTTGCTGAGCGAGCCGGCATGAGCGAAATCGTCACCGTCTACGCCACCTTCGCGTCGGACGAGGAGGCGCGCCGGATCGCCCGGACCCTGGTGGAGGAGCGTCTCGCCGCCTGCGCCAACATCCTGGGCGCCTGCCGGTCGATCTACCGCTGGCAAGGCGCGATCGAGGAATCGGAAGAGGTCGCTGCCCTCTTCAAGACCGGCGCCGAACGCGCCGCGGCGCTGATCGCTCGCCTCGGCGAGCTGCACAGCTACGACGTGCCGGCGGCGGTCGTCTGGCCCATAGCGGGCGCGCTCGGTTCGTACAGCCAATGGGTTGACATCGAGACTGAGGTAGCATGATACCTCATCGCTAAGTGGCTGTTTTCCGGGGTTTTCATCCTCAGTTTTGAAAAACTACTTGACAGCCCTCGTTTTGGAGGTACTCGGCGGACCCATCGCGCCGCATCCCCCGGGAGGCGGCGCTGCTCATTTCATAAGAGGTCTGGCCCCATGAAGGCGCTGATGAAGACCACCAAGTCGGCCAAGCCGGCCGAGGTGGAGAAGAAATGGCATCTGATCGATGCGGACGGGCTGGTCGTCGGCCGCCTCGCCTCGATCATCGCCAACATCCTGCGCGGCAAGCACAAGCCGAGCTTCACCCCGCATGTCGACTGCGGCGACCATGTCGTCGTCGTCAACGCCGACAAGGTGCGCTTCACCGGCAAGAAGCTGCAGGACAAGATCTATTACCGCCACACCGGCTATGCCGGCGGAATCAAGGGCGTCACCGCGGGCAAGGTGCTCGAGGGCCGCTTCCCCGAGCGGGTGCTCGAGAAGGCGGTGGAGCGCATGATCCCGCGCGGGCCGCTCGGCCGCGACCAGATGCGCGCCCTTCACCTTTACAACGGCACCGAGCATCCGCACGGCGGCCAGAGTCCTGAACCTCTCGACGTGGCGGGCATGAACCGCAAGAACAAGGTGGGTGCCTGATGACCGACAATCGCCAATCCCTCGCCGATCTGGGCGAGCTGACCGGCGCCGCCGCGGCCGCGCCGCCGGCCGCTCCCGAAGCGGCCGCCGCCGCTCCGTCGACCGACGAGCCCATCCCGGGCAAGGACGACAACGGGGTCTCCACGCAGGGATCGCAGATCCAGGCCGTCCTTCGCGAGCAGCAGCTCGACAAGCAGGGCCGCGCCTATGCCACCGGCCGCCGCAAGGACGCGGTCGCCCGCGTCTGGCTGAAGCCGGGATCGGGCAAGATCATCGTCAACGGCCGCGACCAGGA
>DASVTN010000021.1:0-55149 GCA_036387555.1 Allosphingosinicella sp.
CCCCCGATTAGGTAAAGCCGAAATCGAGAGATAAGGCTCGAGTACGAAGGGAGAAGCTGAGTGCGTTTCAAGGGACTAATCGCTGCGACCGCCTCGGTTGCGCTAATCGCCACGCCGACCATGGCGGCGGCGCAGGCCACCACGGCCGCTGCCCGCAGCGCCGAGGTTGCGCCGGCGTCGGAGACGGTCGAGGGTGAGCAGCTGCGCGGCGGCTGGATCATTCCGCTGATCGCGCTCATCGCCATCATCCTCGGCATCTGCGCCGCGACCGACATTTGCGGCGGCGACGACGGCGATCCGCCCACCAGCCCGTAAGGGTCGGCTGGGCCATCAGCCCGTCTGGAGTTTTTGGCCGGATGGAGATTTACTCCGTCCGGCCATTTTCTTGTCTGGTGCGAGAGGATCCTCCTTGTGCGTGAACGGCCTGTCCTGAGCCGCGGCGCGCTTCGCCTGGCCCTGCTCGTCCCGCTCGCGGCGCTTTGCCTTGGGCCGGGCGAGGCCAGCGGCCGGGCCTGGCCCGATCAGGCCGCGGCCGCCGGCGCCGCCGGGACCGCCGTCTCGACCACCTTGCGCCAGGACGATCTGCGAGTCGGCCTCGTCGCCTACCGGCTGGCCCTGGCCGGGGCGCCCTTATGCTCCGACCGCCACCCGCTCACCGGAATGCTCTTCCATCACCTCGCGGAATACGAGCCGGTCGACCGGCCGCTGATGGTCGCCCGCTACGGGCTCGATCGCGGCCCGGGCGTGCTCACCGTGCTGGCGGATACGCCGGCGGCCCGGGCCGGCCTCGTCGCCGGCGACGTTCTCGTCGCGGTGAACGGCCGGCCGCTGCCGAGGGGCTCCTCCGTTGCGGCCGAACCGAAGCGGGAGAAATGGCGGCGCCTCGCGGACGAATCGGAAAGCGAAATCGAGGCGGCGCTTCGCAAGGGCCCCGCGGACCTTCGGGTCCTGCGTTCCGGGCGGGAGCTTAACCTGCGGCTCGGCTCCCTGTCCGGCTGCCTGGGGCGGGTCCGCCTGGCGCGCTCGACCCAGGTCAACGCATTCGCCACCGGGCGCTCCGTCGTGATGACGGTCGCGATGCTGAAATTCCTCAAAAGCGACGATGAGCTTGCGGTCGTCCTCGGCCACGAGCTCGCGCACAATATCTTCGGCCATCCCGCGATTCGAAGCGAGGAAGGGATATTGCGCGGCCTGGGGATCAAGGCGAGCGCGATGTGGAAGCGGGAGGAGGTCGCCGATCGCTTCGGGCTCAGGCTGATGGCGGAGGCGGGCTACGATCTGGATTCCGCCATCCCCTTCTGGCGCCGCTATCTCGGCAAATACGACTGGTTTCCGCAGCTCTTTCGAAGCCACCCCAGCCTCGGAGCGAGGCAGCGGATCGCGACCGAGGAGATCGCCAGGATAAGGCAGGAGAAAGCCGGACGTTAGGCCGAGTCGTCACCCCGGCGGAAGCAGGGGCCTCGTGGAGACCCGCGGGGGGGGCTTCTTGTCCCGAGGTCCCGGCTTTCGGGTTCCCGTCAAAGTACTGTTGATGGGGTCCTCCCGGGATGACGAGCGATCCGGCTGCTGCGCTCACACCTGCGTGCGCAGCGACCAAAGCTCCGGGAACGCCCTCTTGGCCAGGGTCGACTGCAGATAGGCCACCCCGGCCGTGCCCCCGGTGCCCCGCTTCAGGCCGATGATCCGCTCGACCGTCAGCACATGCTTGTGCCTCCAGGTCGCGAGCGAATCGTCGATGTCGACCAGCTTCTCGGCCAGCTGGTAGAGCGCCCAATGCCGCTCCGGCTCGCGATAGACCTGGGCCCAGGCGGCCTCCACCGCCTCGCTGGGACGGTAGGGCTTGCTCCAGTCGCGATCCAGGACCTCGTCCGGCAGATCGAGCCCGGCCCTGGCGGCGGCGCAATTGGCTTCGTCCCACAGGCCCGGCTGGTGCAAGGCCTCGAGCAGGGCCGAATAGGGTCCGCTGCCTTCCTCCTGAAACTTGAGGTGGCCGCCATCCTTGAGGCCCAGGCGATATTCGAACTCGCGGAATTGCGCCGACTGGAAGCCGGAGCTTGAGCCGAGGACTTCCCGGAAGCTGGTGTAATCGGACGGCGTGAGGGTCGCCAGCACGTCCCAGCTCAACGTCATCACGGCCTGGATCCGAGACACACGGGAAAGCGCCTTGTGGACTTCGACGAGGCGGTCCTGCCGGATCATGTCGCTCGACAGCCTCAGCTCGTGGATCACCTGCTTGAGCCACAGCTCCTTGGTCTGGTGGATGATGACGAAGAGCATTTCGTCATGGTGGCTGGAAATCGGATGCTGGGCGGAAAGAAGCTGGCCGAGCGAAAGATAGCCGCCATAGGTCATCGAAGCCGGCGTGTCGGTCATCCTGCTCAGCCGTGCGTGGCGAAAACCGAACGCCGGCCCGCCGCATCGAAGGCGAAGACCTGGTAGCGCTGGCGGTGGTCGTGGCCGACGTCCATGCCCGGCGATCCCGCCGGCATTCCCGGCACGGCCAGCCCTTTGACGCCGGCGCGGCGCGCCGCGATCAGCCGCTTGATATCTTCCGGCGGAACATGGCCTTCCACGACGACGCCCTGAATCAGCGCGGTGTGGCAGGATTGGAGGCCCGAGGGCACGCCCTGGGCCTTCTTCACCGCCGCCATGTTGGCGCTGTTGACCACCGGCAGCTTCCTTCCGAAGGCCGCCTCGATCCGTTTGGCCCATTCGAGGCAGCAGCCGCAGCCGGGATCGCGCCACATCACATAGCCCGCCGGCGCCGCCGCTTCCGCCGCGCCCGGCAGGAAAGGCGCGATCGCGGCCGCGCCGATCAGCCCGACCATCATTCGCCGGTCGATCATCTCTGCTTCCTTCATAAACGCTCCGAGCTGGAAACGACGTCGGCGGCCCTGAGCGCCGCCAGGATCCGCATCAGATGCTGCACGTCGTGCACTTCGATGTCGAGGTGGAAGGTATGGAAGCTGCCGTCCCGTCCGGCCTGTTCCATCGAAACGATATTGGCGCCGTGCCGGCCCAGGATCCCGGCGATCACGGCGAGCGAGCCGGGCTCGTTCTTGATGACGACGCACAGCCGGGCCGTGCCGCCGTCCGATTCGTCTCCCCAGGCGAGGTCGAGCCAATCGGCGTCCACTCCGTCGGCGAGGCTGTCGCAGCCGATGACGTGCACCTCGATCTCGGTGCCCTCCCGCCTCAGGCCGACGATCCTGTCGCCGGGAATCGGGTGGCAGCATTCGGCCAGCTGGAAAGCCACTCCGGGCGTCAGGCCCTTGATCGATATGGCCGTGCGCTGCGGCGGCGGCTTCACGCCATCATGGCCGGTCGAGCCGGGGATCAGGGCTTCCATGACGGCGACGTCGCTGACGCGCTTCAGGGCGATCGCCTCCATCAAGGCCGCGTCGTCGTGGAAATGGAGCCTCTTCAAGGCCTCGGTGATCGCTTCCCAGCCGAGCGGCTGGGGCAGCCGCTGGACGATCTCGTCGAAGATCTTGCGGCCGAGCTGGATCGTCTCCTCCCGCTCCTTCGACTTGACGAAGCGGCGGATCTTGGCCCGCGCCTTGCCCGTGACGACGAAGCTCAGCCAGCCCGGCTGCGGGTGCTGCGCCTTGGACACCAGGATCTCGACCTGGTCGCCATTTTCGAGCGGAGTGCGCAGCGGCATCACCCGGCCGTTGATCTTGGCGCCCACCGTCTGGTCGCCCAGATCGGTGTGGACGGCGTAGGCGAAGTCGACCGGGGTCGCGCCCTTGGGCAGCTGGATCAGCTCGCCCTTGGGAGTGAAGGCGAAGATCCTGTCCTGGTACATCGCCATTCTGGTATGTTCGAGCAGCTCCTCCGCGGTGGCGGCATGTTCGAGTATCTCGAGAAGGTCGTCGATCCAGGGATGCTGGTCGGCCGCCTGCTCGTCCTCGCCCTCCTTATAGGCCCAGTGGGCGGCGAGCCCGTGCTCGGCCTGGGCGTGCATCTCGCGGGTCCGGATTTGGATCTCGATCCGCATCTGCTCGTCGTGGATGACGGTGGTGTGGAGCGACTTGTAGCCGTTGCGCTTGGGAGTCGAGATGAAGTCCTTGAAGCGGCCCGGAACCACCGGCCAGCGCTGGTGGATGAGGCCGAGGGTTCGATAGCAATCCTCGGGGCTGGCGACGACGGCGCGGAAGGCCATGACGTCCGAGAGCTGCTCGAAGCTGACGTGCCGCTCGGCCATCTTTCGCCAGATCGAAAAAGGGTGCTTCTCGCGCCCCTGCACCTCGGCCTCGATCCCGTTCGCTTCGAGATGCGCCCGGATGCCGCGGCCGATCCGGGCGATGAGGTCGCCCTCGCCCTTGTGGAGCTGCTCCAGCCGGCGGGAAATGGAGGCATAGGCGTCCGGCTCGAGCTCGCGGAAGGCGAGCGTCTGCATCTCCTGCATGAACTCGTACATTCCGATCCGCTCCGCGAGCGGGGCGTAGATATCCATGGTTTCCCGGGCGATGCGCTTCCTCTTTTCCTCGCTTCCGATGAAATGGAGCGTGCGCATGTTGTGGAGCCGGTCGGCCAGCTTGACGAGAAGCACCCTGATGTCGCCCGACATCGCGAGGAGGAACTTCCTGAGGTTCTCGGCCGCCCGCTGGCTCTCGCTCTGGGCCTCGATCTTGGAAAGCTTGGTGACCCCGTCGACGAGCCGGGCGACGTTCGGCCCGAACAGCTTCTCGATCTCTTCGGGAGTCGCCACCGTATCCTCGATCGTGTCGTGGAGGATGGCGGTGACGATGGTTTCGTCGTCGAGATGGAGATCGGTGAGGATCCCGGCCACCTCGATCGGGTGGCTGTAATAGGGATCGCCCGAAGCGCGCTTCTGGGAGCCGTGCGCCTTCATCGAGAAGACGTAGGCGCGATTTATCATCGCCTCGTCGGCGTCCGGGTCGTAGGCCCTTACTTTCTCCAGAAGTTCATATTGCCTCAGCACCGCACCGACATTGGGTGGTGCGGTGCTGCGTTGCAACGGTAATCGGGCGCGGCATCCTCAAATCCTCCCCGCGGTTTCGCGCGGAGGGGGACCAGGCGAAGCCTGGTGGAGGGGTCCTTTCAGCCTCCGATATGCCCCTCCACCGCGCTTCGCGCGGTCCCCCTACCCTGCGAATGCAGGGGAGGACTTGCCGGGTCAGCGGGCGCGGGCGTTGCACTTTTCGAGCGCTTCCGGGCCGATCTGCCGGCCGTCGACCGAGAAGCTGCGAAGCGTGCCGATCTCGCGCGCGAGGGCCGAGCAGTCGATCGCCGGACGGCTGTTGCCGCGCGGCGCCACGCAGCCGGCGGCGCCGCATTTCCACAGGATCTGCTTGACGATCAGCCGCGACGCGGCCGGCGGAGTCGCCGCCTCGGCACGATAATGGGCGCCGGGGGCGGCGAAGGCGGTTCCGCCGAGCAGCGACGCGGTGAGCAGGAACGCCGGAAACGCGGAGGTGAGGAGACGGACCATGGCGAAACCCTTCAGTTGCAATATGCAACCCACTAGGTAGATGAGTTGCAGTTTGCAACCGGAAAATTGTTTCTTATGTTTCAGCGGTGAAAAAAGCTAAGGTCGGGCGATGAGCCGTGCTGAGCAATTGCGGGAGGTTTTCGCGGAGTGCGGCATCGGTGCCGCGCTGGAGGTGGTGGGCGAGCGCTGGTCGTTCCTGATCCTGCGCGGGGCGTTCAACGGCCTGAGGCATTTCGAGGAATTCCAGACCAACCTCGGAATCGCGCGCAACATCCTTTCCAATCGGCTGGGCCGGCTGGTCGAGCACGGCATCCTGCGCCGTGATCCGGATCCGGCCGATCGCCGCAAGGTCACTTACCGGCTCACCGAAAAGGGACGCGACCTGCTTCCGGTGCTGCTCTCGCTTCGCCAGTGGGGCGAGCGCTGGATCTCCGGCCATGCCAGCAATCCGGTGCTGGTCGACCGCTACACCCGCCAGCCGATCGCGCCGATGACCGTGCAGTCCGCCGACGGCCGGCCGCTCAGCCTGCGCGACATGGAATGGGTGGACCGCGAGGACCTCGACCGCGAGTCGAACGCGGCTTAGCCGTCGGGAATAGTCGGAGCCAAGCCGTCAGCCGGCGAAAGCCGGGGCCTCGGGGAGACCCGCCGAGCCTTCTCGTCCTGGGATCCCGGCTTTCGGTTCCCATCAAAGTACTTTGATGGGGACCCTCCCGGTATGACGGGGATCAGCTCGGCTTCACCTTCATCGGCAGCGATTCGAACAGCTCCGGCTCCCCGGCGCGTCTCGCCCCTTCGATCTCCAGGATCCTGAACTTGGTCGCCACTCCGCCCGGCGCCGAGAAGCCGCCGCTGCGGCCGTCGGCGGCGAGCACCCGGTGGCAGGGAACGATGATCGGCGCCGGGTTGCGGCCGAGCGCCAGTCCGACCGCCTGGGCTGCGCCCGGGGCGCCGATCTCACGCGCGATGTCGCCGTAGCTTCTGACCTCGCCGCACGGAATGCGCCGCGCCGCCTGCCACACGTTGCGCTCGAAGGCCGAGCCTTCCGGATCGACCCTTATGTCTCCCAGGTCCGTACGGCCGCCCGCGAGCAGGCTCCTGATCCGGCCGATGGCTTCGGCGGCGAAGGGCGGAGGCTCGGTTTCGGCCGCGGCGGGGAAGCGCGCGGCCAGCGACGCCCGCGCCTTGGCGTCCGAAGCTTCGGGGAGAGCCGCTCCAACGACAAGGCCGCCGCGCCACACGAGGGCGCAGCGGCCTATCGCCGTGTCGAAGAGAGCGTACCCGGTCGAGTCAGCCGGGTTATTCGTAATCGCCGCCGGCATTGTTGTTGCGCGGCGGAGCGGCGGCGGTCAGGCGAAGCGCCTCGGCGGAAGCGGAGAGCGAGCCGACCTCGTCCGGAGCCTCGTCGTCGTCCACCTGGACGCGCTGGAGGCCGGAGATCAGCGCCTCCTCGAGCTGCTTGGGCTTCACCGTCTCCTCGGCGATCTCGCGGAGCGCGACGACCGGATTCTTGTCGCGGTCGCGGTCGATGGTGAGCTCGGCGCCTCCCGAGACCTGCCGGGCGCGCTGGGCCGCGAGCAGCACCAGGTCGAACCGGTTGGGGATCTTGTCGACACAATCTTCGACGGTAACGCGCGCCATGAACAGCTGCTCCGCTTGACACCATTGCTGGGGGGAGCCGGGGAGATACGGACGAGGGGCTCGAAAGTCAATGTTTGCGGATGCGCGGCCAGGACCCAGTCCGGGCTTGCCCTCGCGGCCCGAGCCCCGCATGCACCTGGCGATGGCGGAGGTGGAAGCGCAGGAGCTGGGTGTATCGCTCGACGTGGCGGGCAATCGCCTGACCCTGCTGGCCGACGGGCCGGAGCGGCTCGAGGCGCTGCTCGAACTGATCGGCGGCGCGTCCGAAAGCCTTCGCTTTCTATATTACATGTTCATGGACGATCGGTCGGGCACGATCGTCCGGGACGCTCTGATCGCCGCGGCGGGCCGCGGGGTCCGAGTGTCGCTGCTCGTCGACGGTTTCGGCTCCACCGCGAATCGCGACTTCTTCCGGCCGCTCGAGGCGGCGGGGGTCGCCTTCTGCCAGTTCAGCCCGAAGCTCGGCCGGCGCTATTTGCTGCGCAATCACCAGAAGCTGGCGCTCGCGGACGGCGAGCGGGTGATCATCGGCGGCTTCAACGTCTCTGACGATTATTTCGGGACCGCGGGATCCGGCGCCTGGCGGGACATCGGCCTTCGAGTGGAAGGCGTGTCCGTCGCCGGCCTCACCGGCTATTTCGACAGCCTGTTCCAATGGACCCTGAATCCCGACGCCAGGGTCCGCGACGTCCGCCGGCTGCTCCAGCAGAGCAGCGTCACCCAAGGCAAGCTGCACTGGCTGTTCGGCGGTCCTTCGCGGCGGCTCAGCCCCTGGGCGCGCGCCGTTCGCCGGGACATGAAGAGCGCCCGGCGGCTGGACATCGTCGCCGCTTATTTCGCGCCCAGCCTCGGAATGCTTCGCCGCCTCTCGGGAGTTTCACGCCGGGGCGGCCAGGTGCGGATCGTCACCGCGTCCAAATCGGACAACAACGCCACCATCGCGGCGGCGCGCAACACTTATTGGTGGCTGCTTCGACGAGGCGTGCGCATCTTCGAATATCAGCCGGCCAAGCTCCACACGAAGCTGTTCGTGGTGGGCGACGTCGTCCACATCGGCTCGGCCAATTTCGACATGCGCAGCCTGTTCCTCAACCTGGAGATGATGCTGCGCATCGACGACCCCGCCTTCGCCGCGGCGATGCGCGGATTCGTCGACGGGGAAGTGGCGGATTCGGCGCCGGTCACCCTGGAAAGCCACCGCCGCAACCGGACGATGCTCAACCGGCTGCGCTGGGCGATCGGCTATTTCATCGTCGCGATCGCGGATTACCGGATCGCCAAGCGGCTCAACTTCCGGGACGTAGGCCTGCCGAGGCCATAACCGTGATCAGTCCCGCCAGGCCCAGAAGAGGGTGGCGGGAGGAACGTTGACCCATTCGAAGCCGCGGTCGATGCGGTCGAAATAAGGGGCGATGAAATCGCGGACCTTGGGCGAGAATTGATAGACGAGGAACGCCCCGCCCGGCCTCAGCGCCTCGGCGGTCTCCTCGGCGATCTTCGGCCCGATGCCGGGCGGAAGCGTCGAGAAGGGCAGGCCGGACAGGATGTAGTCGGCATGCTCGAAACCGAAATTGCCCATGATCTCGCGGACGTCGGCGGCCGATCCGGTGACGGCGCGAAGACGCGAATCGCGGATCTTCGAGGTCAGATAGGACGTGAAATCGGCGTTCGTGTCGATGGTGAGGAGGATCGCGTCCGGCGCGAGCTTCTCCAGGATCTTCTCGGTGAAGGTGCCGACTCCCGGGCCATATTCGACGAACAATTTGCAATTCGCCCAGTCCACCGGAGCGAGCATCTTGTCGATCAGCATCTTGGACGAGGGAATGACGGAGCCGACCATCACCGGGTGCTTGACGAACCCCTTGAGGAACATCAGCCAGGGTCCTCCCTTGGCGCCGTGACGCGCATAAGCGCGGGATCGTTGAGCCTGTTCGCCGGGAAATGTCATGGGCTTTTCTCTATGTCCTGGATCAGCATGGTGCGTTGGCAAATCAACGCACCGATGGCAAGGGCGGGGCGGCCCGCGGCCCGATTTGGGGCGAATCCGGGACGAAATGCTACATTTCCGGGATTTGCCCCCAGATGATCCCTGCCGCCAGCCTCTCCCGGGAGCGTTTCGCGCTGCTTTTCGCGGTGATGCTGGTCGCCGCCTCCGGAAATACGGCGATGCAGTCGCTGATGCCGGCGATCGGCCGCGAGCTCGGGGTCCCCGACCTCTGGGTCGCGGTCGCCTTCTCGCTTTCCGCCGTGATCTGGGTGGTGACGGCGCCTTACTGGGCGCGCCGGGCCGACCATCGCGGAAGGCGCGCCCTGATGAGGCTGGGGCTCTACGGCTTCATCGCCTCCTCCCTGATCTGCGGCGGGATCCTCGCCGCGGGCCTTCACGGCCTCGTTCCGGTGACGGCCGTCTTCGTGATCTTCGTCTTCGGCCGAGCCGTCTACGGCGGCTGGGGATCGGCCTCGCCGCCGGCCGTCCAGGCCTATATCGCCGCCCGAACGGAGGGCGAGCAGCGCACCGCCTACCTCGCCGCCCTCGCCTCCTCCTTCGGGCTCGGGACGATCATCGGCCCGGCGATCGCGCCGCTGTTCATCTTCGAACCGCTCGGACTGTCGGGGCCCCTCGTCGTCTTCGCCGCGGTGGGCGTCGTGGTGCTCATGCTGGTGGCGCTCCGGCTCCCCGACGACACGCCCGGCTCCGCCGCGCGCGGCGAGGTCGTCGACTATCCGTCGATCGGCGGCCTCCTCGTCGGCAACCGCGGGCGCGGGGAGGAGAGGCCGGCCGAGGGCCCGGAGCGCCTGCGCTGGCGCGATCCCAGGGTCCTGCCCTGGCACATCATGGGCGTGGCGGGCGGGCACGGCCACGCCGCCCTGCTCGGAGTGATCGGCTTCCTCGTCATCGACCGCTCCGGAGTGCCGCCCGCCCAGTCCCAGCAATCGATCGCGATCGTGCTGATGGCCGGGGCTGGGGCGACCCTGCTCGCCCAATGGGGCCTCATCCCGTTCCTCGCGCTGAGCCCGCGCCGGCTCGTCTTCTGGGGGCTGATCGTCGGCGCCCTGGGGACGATCCTCACCGGTTTCGCGGGCACCATGTACGGGATGACCCTGGGCTTCTCGATCGCCTCGGTCGGCTTCGGCCTGTTCCGTCCCGGCTTCACCAGCGGCGCCTCGCTCGCCGTCCGTCCCGACGAGCAGAATGCCGTCGCCGGGATGGTCACCTCCGTGAACGGGGTGGCCTACATCGCCGCACCCGCCCTCGGAGTCCTCCTCTACGGGTGGTGGATCCCGCTCCCTTTCCTGGTGACCGGGGCGGGGCTGGTCCTGCTGGCCGCCTGGGTGTGGTTGCGGGTGAGGAACTGACTTCAGCCGGAGCGCCTGAAGTTCACGAAAAGCCTGGCAGGATTTCACTGTGACCTTCCGCGCTCCCGGCGCCCGCCAGGCCGCACCTGCAGCCGGACTCCGCAGCGCCTCCCGCTCCGCCGGAGTCGCATCCTCGACCCGGACCGCGCTGGGCCCGCCGTTCCTGCGGACCAGCCGGTGCCAGACGAGGGCGGGAGTCGAGGTCCCGCGGGGCCGGGCGGCGAGGATGGAATCCCATGCCGCGGCGAAGCTTTCGGCACCCTTCCGCCGCCTGAGGCGGTAGGCGCTCTCCCGGCTCATCCGCGCGGCGCTCGCCGCGCCGGCGACGCAGCCTGTCTCGGCGAGCACGGCGATGAAGGTCCGCTGCCGCTGCTCGGTCCACCCGTCCCGGCGCGCGACGACCGGGACCGGCGTGAAATCGGGCGCGGGCGGGGCGGCCGCCGCTGGAGGAGGGACCTCACGCATAACGCAGGAACATAACACGAACAAACGACCGGGTAAATCGCGCTTCGGGGGATCGCGCTTCCGAGGCCGCGGTCGAGGCGGTTCCTAACATCTGTAAGGCGGAGATCGCCCCACATAGGCGAAGGAAGCCGCTCTCCGCCTGGGCTACGGAGGGTGCGGGAGGCTGTATGCGTTACTTTTTCCACCTTCGCGAAAATGGCGAGTTCATCGCCGACGAGGAGGGCCGGGAGCTGCCCGATCTGTCCGCGGTCCAGGCCGTGGCGATACAGAGCGCCCGGTCGGTCATCGCCGGCGAAGCCATCGACGGCAAGATCCCGCTCGCCGCGATCCTCGAGGTCCATGACTGGGAGGGGCGGCGCGTGCTGGACCTGCCGTTCCGGGAGGCGGTGATCCTCGACGGCTGAGCCATTCGCCCGCCGAGTCATTGCGAGCGAAGCGAAGCCATCCAGTGCGGCGGCTGAGGCCGCCTGGATTGCTCCGCCGCTTACGCTCCTCGCAATGACGTGGGCTGTTCCTCGACGGCGATGGCGTCGCCGAAGGTTACCTTCGCGATCACGGCGCCGTCCGAATCCTCGATCTCTATGAAATGATGAAGCGCCAGCCGGGCGTGGCGAAGCACCTGCTCCGCGGCCAGGGACAGGGCGCCGCGATGGGCTTCGCTGACGGCGGCCTGCGGGTCGGCCAGCTCCAGCCCCTCGTCGTCATGGCTGACGACGTCGTTGTAGATGTGGAAGAAATAGCGGGGCATCGCGGCGATGATGCCTTGGCCGGCCTACAATTTCCTTACTCTGCATCAAGTTGGGCGGTTCGGCCCGGACCTGCTGGTGCGCAAGCTCGCGCTCCCTTCGGCGCTCGATCCAGAGGATCGAGAGGCGGCGGATTTCTCGGAACGCTACCTCCACCTCAGCCCGCGGAAAGCGGGAGCGGGAGCGCGTTAGGGCCCGTCCTGTTTGGACGGAAGCGGCCCGCCTCGTCATGCCGGACTTGATTCGGCATCCACCTTTTCACTTCTCCGGCAGCGAGGTGAGGAAGGTGGACCCCGGATCAAGTCCGGGGTGACGATTCCAGCTCGACAGGACAAAGTCTAGGCCTCGCCGGCGCGCCTATTCCGCACCTTTCGGCCCCCTCGGCGTGAGCATTCCGGGCGAGATGAAGCCGATGCCGCCGGCGCCGCTGCCCATCGCGTCGCGCTTCAGGCTCTCCTGGATCTTCTCATAATCCTTTTCCATCTCGGGCGTGACGGAAGCGCGGGTCTCCTCCATCGCCATCTCGAAGTCGGAGCCGGTGACCTGGACCGCGTCGATCGAGCGGCGGAGCGCGAAGAGGCCGGCGCGGCGGACGAGGTCCTCGAGGTCGGCTCCGGTGAAGCGGTCGGTGCGGGCGGCGAAGCCGTCGAGATCGACGTCCTCGGCGAGCGGCATCCTGGCGGTGTGGATGGTGAGGATCTTGCGCCGCCCCGCCTCGTTGGGGACCGCGACGTAGATGAGCTCGTCGAATCGGCCAGGCCTGAGCAGCGCCGGATCGATGAGGTTCGGCCGGTTGGTGGCGCCGATCACCACGACCGAGCCGAGATCCTCGAGCCCGTCCATCTCGGCGAGGATGGTGTTGACCACCCGCTCCGTCACCTGCGGCTCGCCGAGGCCGCCGCCGCGCGCCGGCACCAGGCTGTCGAGCTCGTCGATGAAGATGACGGTGGGCGCGACCTGGCGGGCGCGGGCGAACAGGCGGGCGATCTGCTGCTCGCTCTCGCCATACCATTTGGAGAGGAGGTCGGAGGATTTGGTGGCGATGAAGTTCGCCTCCGCCTCGCGCGCGCAGGCCTTGGCGAGCAGGGTCTTGCCGGTGCCGGGCGGGCCGTAGAGGAGGAAGCCCTTGGCCGGGCGGATACCCATGCGCTTGAACGCCTCGGGGCTCTTCAGGGGAAGCTCGACGCCTTCGCGAAGCCGCTCGCGGGCGTCGTCGACTCCGCCGATGTCGTCCCAGCGGATGGTCGGCGCCTGGACCATCACCTCGCGCATCGCCGAGGGCTGGACGCGCTTCAGCGCCTCCTCGAAATCGCTGCCCTTGACCGAGAGATTGTCGAGCACCTCGTCGGGGATCTTGCCCTCGTCGAGGTTGATCTGGGGCATCATTCGCCGGACCGCCTCGATCGCCGCCTCGCGGGTCAGGGCGGCGAGGTCGGCTCCGACGAAGCCGAAGGTGCGGCGGGCCAACTCCTTGACGTCGACGTCCTCGGCCAGAGGCATGCCCCTCGTATGGATCCCCAGGATCTCGCGCCGGCCCCCCTCGTCGGGGACGCCGATGACGATCTCGCGGTCGAAGCGGCCCGGCCGGCGGAGCGCCTCGTCGAGCGCCTCGGGCCGGTTGGTGGCGGCGATGACGACGAGGTTCTGCCTCGGCTCCAGCCCGTCGAGAAGGGTGAGGAGCTGGGCGACGAGGCGCTTCTCGGTCTCCCCCTGGACCTGGCCGCGCTTGGGCGCGATCGAATCGATCTCGTCGATGAAGATGATCGCGGGCGAGGCCTTGGCCGCCTCCTCGAACACCTCGCGGAGCCGCCGCTCGCTCTCGCCATAGGCCGAGCCCATGATCTCCGGGCCGGCGATGTGGAAGAAGCTTGCGTCGCTTTCGTTGGCGACGGCGCGGGCGAGCCGGGTCTTGCCGGTGCCCGGCGGGCCGTAGAGAAGCACGCCCTTGGGCGGATCGACTCCGAGCCGCTCGAATATCTCGGGATAGCGCAAGGGCAGCTCGACCATTTCGCGAAGCTGGTCGATGGTGGTGCCGATGCCGCCGAGGTCGTCATAGGTAACGTCCGCGCGCCGGGTCTCGGTCGCCTCGGCATATTCGGGGCGAAGCTCGACCTCGGTGTTGGCGTCGATGTGGACGATGCCCTTGGGCGCGGTGGAGACGACCGTAAGCCTGATCTCCTGAAGGGCGTAGGCCGGGGCGTTGAGCATCTGGCGAAGCTCGGGCGGGATGTCGCCGCGCTGGATCTGCTGCTGGCCGGTGGTGGCGACGACGTCGCCGGCGGTGAGCGGCTTCATGCCGAAGCTTCGCTTCAGCGCCTGGGCCGAGCCGTGAAGCCGGAGATTCTTCTGGGCGGGCGCGAAGACGACCCGCTGCGCGGGCTTCGATTCGACCTTGCGGATGGTGACGAAATCGCCCGAGCCGATCTCGGCATTGGCGCGCTGGAGGCCGTCGAGGCGGATGATGTCCAGGCCCTCGTCCTCGGTATAGGGGCCGACGGCGCGGGCGGGGGTTGCGCGCTTGCCGGTGACTTCGATCACGTCCCCTTCGGCCAGGGCGAGCTGGCCCATCAGCCGGCGCGGCAGGCGGGCGAGCCCGCGGCCGCTGTCCTCGGGCCGCATCGTCGCCACCTGCAGCCTCGTCGGCTGCTTTTCGTCGTCGGCCATCTGCCCGCTCTCCTGTCGTTGCGCGAGGGTGAGATAGGAGGGGAGAACCGCCCTGCCACCCCGCCGAGTTCCGCGTCGGCGAAAAAAGGTGCGGCGGGCGTCCGCCAAATCCGCCCGCGAAGATTGTTCGTCGCCACTTCCGCTTCGCCGCCGGAACGCGCATGATGGCGGGACTCGAAGCAGGAGACTGCCCATGGCCAAGCTCTATCTCGCCGCGTTGCTCGCCGTCTGCGCAACGCCCGTCCAGGCTCAGGAGCCGGCCGCGGCCGTCCCGGTCGCGCCGTTCGTCGATTCCGCCGAGGAGCGCGACGCGCTGCGCAAGATGTCGGTCTGCCTCGCCAAGGCCCGGCCGCGCTGGGCGCGGCAGACACTCGCCCACCCCTATCTCAGCAAGGCCCAGGCGGCCTCGGCAGCCGAGATAATGAGCGGCAGGGACGCCTGCGTCAAAGGAGACCAGGCCGAGCTGGCCCTTCGCACGTCCGGAATGGTCGGAAGCCTCGCCGAACATTATTTGAGCGCGCGCATAGGCAGCGCCGATTTCGGCCGGGTCGCCAAGGCGCTCAACACGCTTGCCCCACTCAACGCGTCCGAGGACTTCGCCCTTTGCGTCGCGTCGCGCAATCCGGGCGCTGCGCGCGACCTGGCGCTCAGTCAGCCGGGCAGCGCCGAGGAAACGGAAGCTTCGCGCAAGGTCGCGGCCCATGTCTCGGGATGCACCGACCGGCGCGAGCAGCTCTCGGTCGACATGCAGTCGCTGCGCGCACTGGTCGCGGTGGCGCTCTACCGGGGGATCACGACTTCCTGATCAATGCGGCCGAGAAAGCGGGCGCCTGCCGGCGCCCGCGTGCAGCTTAATTGGGGGACGACAGGCCCGAGCCGTTCTCTCCGCCGTCGCGCTGGGACCAGTCGGTCTGCAGTTCCCGCACGTGCCTTTGCGCGCGATCCTGATCCCTGTCCCAATCGGCTTTCGCCTTGCAGGTGCGGGTGCTCAGGCGGGTGCCGCTGGTGACCACGTTCTTGCAGACCCGCTTGCTGGGATTGTCCTCCTTGGCCGCCTTCGGCGCGGTCGAATCGCCGGCGACGGCGGTTCCCGTCCAGAGCAGGCTCATCGTCAGCGCCGCGACCGACGCAATTGCCTTAATCCCCATCTTCGACTCTCCCATTCCCGCTGCCGAACGGCACGTGCAAAGTGGAGAAGTACAGGGAAACGGGCGGAAAAGATAGACTCGCGCATTGCGCGCTCCCCTCGCCCCGGCGGCTCCGCCAAAGGCGCCGCGCGGCGAAAAAAAGGGCCGGTCCCGTTAAGGACCGACCCTGGAAGTTTTTAGGAGAGGATGCCTGAAAGGCAGGTCCCTTCTCTTCCCCGGCGACTTATTGTGCAAGTGCGAACAAGTATGCTACAGATGCAATTCTTGCATCGTCGTTTGCGGAGTTTGGCGCGGTTTCCCGCGACCGGCGGGCCTTGGTGCGGCGCACAATCTGGAGATGTCGCGCGATGCGCAGGCTGCCCCCGCTGACCGCCCTCGAGGCCTTCGTCCAGGTCGCCCGGCTGGGCTCCGTCAAGGCGGCCGCCGAAGCCCTTTCCCTGTCCTCGCCGGCGCTTTCGCGCCGGATCCAGGCGCTCGAGCGGTTCGTGGGCCATCCGCTCTTCGAGCGCCGCCACCAGGCGGTGCATCTCAATCCCGACGGCGACCGGCTGATGGCCGAGATCGGCCCGTCGATCGACGCCCTCGCCCTCGCGATGGAGCGGGCCACCGGCAATGTCGAGGTGATGCGCCTTCGGCTCGCGGTGCCCTCGCTGTTCGCCTCGCAGCGGCTGATGCCCAAGCTGCCGAGCCTTCGAGCGCTTCACGCGGATCTCCACATCGACATCGACACCGGCGCCAACCGGCTCGCCCGGCTCGACGACGGTCTCGACGCGGCCATCGCCATCACCACCGAGATCGATCCTTCCCTCTACTCGCGAAGGATAGACAACAATTGCGTGATCGCGATCGGCTCCAGGGCGCTTCGCCAATCGATCCGCGAGCCCTCGGATCTCGCCGAAGCGACCGTCTTCCTCCACCGCGACATGCCCGATTCCTTCGATTACTGGCGCGACGGTCTCGGCCTGCCCGATCTGCAGCCGGCGGCGATCGACCATTTCGATTCGGGCCAGCTGATCCTCGACGCCGCCGCGCAGGGGCTGGGAGTCGCGATCATGCTCGAAAGCCATCTCTACGGCTCGGGTGACGACAGGCTGGTCCAGCTGTTCGACCACAAGGTCGAGAGCCCCTACAGCTATTGGTTCGCCTGCCGCCGCTCGGCTCTGAAGCGCCGCCCGGTGCGCATCTTCCACGACTGGCTGTTCGACCGCCTGCTCAAGGAGGAGAAGGAAGCGGCGTGAAATGCCCCCCAGCGAAGATGGGGAGCAGAATCACATCTTGATCCGCGCGACGATCCGGCGGAGCGCCGCCCGCGGCATGAAGCGGGTGCCGTAGGCGCCGATCTTATTGGTCACGCCCGGAATGACGATCGCCTTGTTGCGGTCCAGCCCCCTCAGGCCGGCCCGGACCACGGCCACCGGATCGGTCGCCATCTTCGCGAGGGTCGACCCCGCCGATTCGGCCACCTCGAAGAATTCGGTCGCGGTCGGGCCGGGGCAGAGCGCGCTCACCTTCACCCCCATGCCCTTCATCTCGTGGTGGACCGCCTCCGTGAGCGAGAGCACATAGGCCTTGCTGGCATAATAGACGGCCATGTTGGGGCCGGCCTGAAAGGCGGCCGTCGAGGCGACGTTGAGGATCGCGCCGCGCCTTCGCTCGACCATCCCCGGCAGCACGAGGCGGGTGAGCTCCGTCAGGGCCCGGACGTTGAGGTCTATTATTCCGAGCAGCCGCTCGGGCGAGGCCGAGGCGAACCGGCCGCTGGCCCCGAAGCCGGCATTGTTGATCAGGGTGTCGACCTCGAGGCCCTTCATCTTGACCCATATGAGCATCTCGGCGATCTGCTCGGAGTCGGTCAGGTCGGCGACATAATATTCGACGCCGCTGCCAAGCTCCTTTTTGAGCGCAACCAGCCGGTCCTCGCGCCGGGCGACGAGGACCAGCTCGTCGCCTCGCTCGCGGCATTGCCGGGCGAACTCGGCGCCGAGCCCCGCCGAAGCGCCGGTGATGAGCGTGATCCCCCTCCCCACGGCGTCAGGGCCTGAGCGAAGCCTTGACGATCTTGCCCGGGTCGCGCGGCGGCTCGCCCTTGGGCAGGGCGTCGACATGCTCCATGCCTTCGGTGACCTGGCCCCAGACGGTATATTGATTGTCG
Source organism: Allosphingosinicella sp. (assembly GCA_036387555.1). Lineage (GTDB taxonomy): Bacteria > Pseudomonadota > Alphaproteobacteria > Sphingomonadales > Sphingomonadaceae > Allosphingosinicella. The sequence continues at coordinate 17,632 of DASVTN010000021.1, forward strand.
AGGAAACGGGCGTCGTCGAAGCAGATGAAGAACTGGCTGTTGGCGCTGTTGGGATTTTGCGAACGCGCCATGGAGGCGACTCCGCGCACGTGCGGCTCGCGGCTGAACTCGGCCTTGAGGTCGGGGCGGTTGGAGCCGCCCATGCCGGTGCCGGTCGGATCGCCGCCCTGCGCCATGAAGCCGGGGATCACCCGGTGGAAGACGACTCCGTCGTAAAAGCCTTCCTCGACCAGCTCCTTGATCCGAGCGACGTGGCCGGGCGCGAGATCGGGGCGAAGCTTGATGACGACGTCGCCGCCGCTGCTGAGGTTGAGGACCAGGGTGTTGAGCTCGTCGGCCATTTTCTTCTCCGTTGCTGCTCGTCATCCCGGCGGACGCCGGGACCTCGGGGAGACCCGCAGTGCGTTCTCGTCCTGAGGTCCCGGCTTTCGCCGGGATGACGGGTTGGGGCGGACATAAGCCTCCAGCCTTCCCCGCGCCACCCCGCTCGACACTCCCTTCGCCCCGGCTTAGGAAGCGCCACGACGCACACACCGGGAAAGAGGGGCGGATGAGCGACAGCGAAATCGATCTGTCCGGCGCTCCGCCCGGCCCGCCGGGCGAAGGCCGGCTCGACGAGGACGACCGGCTGAAGCCGGAATATGTCCGCGAGGTGATGGAGCGGGTCGAAGCCGGCGATTCCGACGGCGCCCGCGCCCTCGTCGAGCCGCTCCACCCCGCCGATCTCGCCGATCTGTTCGAGCTGGTCGACAGCGACGACCGCCGAGCCCTCGCCGCGGCCATCGCCGACCTGCTCGACGGCGACGTGCTCGCCGAGATGAACGAGCACGTCCGCGAGGAGCTGATCGACGCGCTCGACCCGCGCCAGGTGGCCGACCTCGCCGGCGAGATGGAGACCGACGACGCCGTCGCCATGATTGAGGATCTCGAGGAGGACGAGCAGCGCGCCGTCCTTCGCGAGCTCGATCCCGACGACCGCGCGGCGATCGAGGAAGCGCTCACCTATCCCGAGGAATCGGCCGGCCGGCTGATGCAGCGCGACCTGATCGCCGTCCCCGAGCATTGGACGGTCGGCCAGGTGATCGACTATCTCCGCGCCGGGGACGATCTCACCACCGATTTCTGGGAGGTGTTCGTCGTCGACGAGCGCCACCATCCGGTCGGCACCTGCATGCTCAGCTGGATCCTGCGGACCCACCGCAAGGTCGCGGTCGCCGACGTCATGAAGCGCGAGCAGACGCTGATCCCGGTCGACATGGACCAGGAGGAAGTGGCGCTCCGGTTCCAGAAATACGCTCTGATCTCCGCCGCCGTCGTCGACCAGTCGGGGCGCCTCGTCGGGATGATCACCGTCGACGACATCGTCCACATCATCCAGGAGGAGGCGTCCGAGGACGTCCTCCTCCTTTCGGGCGCGGGCGAAGGCGACATCAACCAGCCCCTGCTCGAAAGCTATTCGAGCCGGGTGCGCTGGCTGATCGCCAATCTCGGCACCGCCCTCGTCGCCGCCACCATCATCGGCCTGTTCGAAGGGACGATCGCCAAGATGGTGGCGCTCGCCGCCTTGATGCCGATCGTTGCCGGGGTCGGCGGCAATGCCGGCACCCAGACGCTGGCGGTGACGGTCCGGGCGCTCGCCACCAACCAGCTCACCCAGTCGAACACCTGGCGCGCGATATTACGCGAGATCCGGGTCGCCTGCCTCAACGGGCTGACCATCGCAGCGCTGATCGGAATCGGGGTGGGGCTCTTTTTCGGCCACGCCCAATTGGGCGCGGTGATCGCCGCGGCCATGCTCGCCAACATCATCATCGCGGGTTTCGCGGGGGTGTTCGTCCCGCTGGCGATGGAGCGGGCCGGGGCGGATCCGGCGGTTGCGTCCAGCGTATTCGTGACGATGGTCACCGATTCCATGGGCTTCCTGGTTTTCCTCGGCCTCGCCACCGCCTCCGGAGTCGCCGGCTGACGCGTCACCCCCGGCGAAAGCTTGGGCCCCGGGGGAGACCCGCTCTCGTCACCCCGGCGAAAGCCGGGGTCTCGGGGAGACCCGCTCTCGTCACCCCGGCGGAAGCCGGGGTCTCGGGGAGACCCGCGGAGACTTCTCGTCCTGGTGTCCCGGCTTTCGCCGGGATGACGGCGGCTTAGAAATATACCTATTGCTCCAATCACTTATCCAATTATGACGCCCCCATGCCGCTCAACATCAGCAAGGTCGCCGTCGGCTGCGCCAGCCTCGAGGCGCTCCGCACCCGCCAGCGGCTCCGGCTCATCGACGGCTTCGTTCCGATCGTCACCCGCTTCCGCCCCAAGCGCGCGGACGAGCTGCTCGGCGGCTCGATCTACTGGATCGTCAAGCACCGGATCGCCGCCCGCCAGGCCATTATCGGCTTCGCCGACCGGGAGGAGGACCGGCGCACCGTCATCCGGCTCGATCCGCTGCTGGTTCCGGTCAGGGCGCTGGCGCGCCGGGCCCATCAGGGTTGGCGCTATCTCGATCCCGCGGACGCGCCGCTGGACCTCGACGGCGACGAGACGGGCCTGGCGGAGCTTCCGCCGGAGCTGACGGCGCGTCTGTCGGCGCTGGCGCTGATCTAGAGCATCGGGCGCTAAATCCGCATCGCCTCGTCATGCCGGACTTGATCCGGCATCCACCTTTTTCTTACCGCGGCAGCGACGTGAAGAAGGTGGACCCCGGATCAAGTCCGGGGTGACGATTCCACCTCAACAGGAGGGACCTAGCTCCTCCCCGAGACAAGCTCGGGGAGGAATGAGTGCTACCGCGCCTTGCCGCAGAGAACCTGCCCCGACCCTTTCGCCTGCACCGTGCAGGACGGCGTACCGAGGATCTCGACGTCGCCGGGGCCGGTCGCGGTCACCTTGGCGGTCCGGGCGACCGCGACCGTGACGTTGCCCGCCGTATCGGACGCGATCTGCGCGTCGTCGGCGCTGAGATCGGCGGCGGCCAGGTCGCCGCTGCCCTGGATCGTCGCCTTGAGCTGCCTCGCGCGGCCCGAAAGAATGATCCGGCCGCCGCCGAGCAGGCCGACCATGAGGTTGTCGGCATCGACCGCCGCCACCGTCAGCCGGCCGCTGCCGGAGACGGAGAGATCGGCGCGAAGGCCACGGACCCGGTCGATCTCCAGGCTTCCGGAGCCGACGACGGCGGCGGTTCGAAGGTCGCGGGTGGTAAGCACGATGGTCACGGGTTCCGGCCCGGCTTCGCCCGGATAGCCGCTCCACGCGGATCGGTTGCGGCGGATCCGGAGGATGCCGCTCTGGACGTCGATCGAGATCCGGTCGAGCGCCTCGGCCGATCCTTCGGCGCGGGCGCCGGAGCTCAGGCCGGTCCGGAGCGAGACCCGATAGGGGCCGTCCACCTGCACCCGGTCGAAATCGGTGACGGAATAAGTCCGCTCGGCGGCCCCGGCAGGAGCGGCGGCGGCAAAAGCGAGAAAGGCGAAGGCCAGGGTCCTGATCATGGCGCGAGCCTGCCGGAAAATGGTTAACGCTCCGTCGACGGCGCAACACCGGCGACCCGGCCCCCGTCGTCATCCCGGCGAAAGCCGGGACCTCGTGGAGACCCGCCGAGACTTCTCGTCCCGGGGTCCAGGCTTCCGCCGGGATGACGGCGGGGGCTGGCCCAAGGTCCCGGCTTTCGCCGGGATGACGGGCGCGGGCCGGGCTCGCCGCCTAGCCGCAGCGCACGTTGCCCGAGCCCATCTTGCTGACGTTGCACTTGGCTCCGCCGGTGACGACGGCGTCGCCCGAGCCCATGATGTCGACATTGGCGCTCTCGGTCGCCTTGGTCTCGACGTTGCCGGAGCCGGCGATCGACACCTTGGCGCGCTTCACCTGGAGGCCGCCGGCGCGGACGTCGCCCGATCCCGCAATCTCGAAATCCGCGGTCTCCGCGGTTCCGGCCGCCGTCACGTTGCCCGAGCCGGCGATGGCGAAGCTGGCGTTGCGCGCGCGCAGGCTGGCGAGCTGGATCTCGCCCGATCCGGCGATCTCCCCGGCGAAGTCGCCACCCTCGACCTTGTCGATCCTCATGTCCCCGGAGCCGGCGACTTCCGCGCCGGCGAGCGAGGGCACCGACACGTGGACCGTCACGGGGCCGCCATCCTTGCGCCCGCCGAACGACCAGCTGCCCTTCTTGTAGCCGATGCGGAGGGTTCCGTTCTCGACCGTCACCTCGAGCTTGTCGAGGTGCCCGGTGTCGCCCTCCGCCCGCACCGACGGCGCTCCTCCGACGGTGACGATGACGTTCGACGAACCCAGGAGGGATATCTTGTCGAAGCCGCCGATCTGGAAATTACGGACTCCGGCCTTGCCCGAGCTCTCGCTCGCTTCGCCCATCGAGCAAGCTCCGAGCATCAGAACCGGAAGGATAATCGCGCCGCGCATGTCCATCTCCTCACCGCTGTATTATTCATCTAATACACGGGGTGGGACGGAGGCGCAACGAAAAAAGGCGGCCCGTCTCCGGACCGCCCCTTTGTATCGTCATCCCGGCGGAAGCCGGGACCTCGTGAGACCCCCTGAGACTTCTCGTCCCGAGGCCCCGGCTTTCGCCCGGGTGACGGGGCCGTCAGACCGCCGCCTTCTCCTTGTTGTAGATGGCCGCGGCCTTGTTGAGGATCTCGAGGATCTTCACCAGGGCGGCCGGCTCGTCGACCTGCTCCATCGCCGCCAGCTCGCGGGCGAGCCGGCTCGAGGCGGCTTCGAAGATCTGGCGCTCCGAATAGCTCTGCTCGGGCTGGTCGTCGGCGCGGAACAGATCGCGGGTCACCTCGGCGATCGACACCAGGTCGCCCGAGTTGATCTTCGCTTCATATTCCTGCGCGCGGCGGGACCACATGGTGCGCTTCACCTTGGGCTTGCCCCTCAAGGTGGCGAGCGCCTCCTGCATCGTCTTGTCCGAGGAAAGCTTGCGCATGCCGACGCTCTCCGCCTTGTTGGTCGGAACGCGCAGCGTCATTTTCTCTTTCTCGAACCGGAGCACGTAGAGCTCGAGCTGCATGCCGGCGATGTCCGTGCTCTGCAGTTCGATCACCCGGCCCACGCCGTGCTTGGGGTAAACAACGTAATCGCCAACGTCGAAGCTCAACGCCTTCGCTGCCATGTAATTGGACCTTCCCATTGGGAACAGCCGCACCCGCGCCGGATTCCATCCGCCCCAAGGACGTATCCATCTAGCGATGTGCGGCGATTCTTCTTGTGACCACCGGTTGCGAAATGCCTGTCGCATCCGCTTCGATGGAGCCCTTATAACCGAAAAGGTGCCGAAAAGCTACCCTTTTGACCGCGCGGGGTAATGGACGCGACTCAAGACCGTCATCCCGGCGACAGCCGGGACCCCAGGCCGCTAAAGTCACGGCGGGTCGCCCCGAGGTCCCGGCTTTCGCCGGCATGACGAGGACAAGCCGCGTCCGCCTACCGGCGAGATCAATCCCCCTGGCCGGGCTCCGTCGAGAAATATTTGTCGAACTTGCCTTCCTCGCCCTTATGCTCGTCGGCGTCGGCCGGGCTCTCGCGCTTGCGGGTGAGGTTGGGCCATTCGGCGGAATAGGTGGCGTTGACCTCCAGCCATTTCTCCAGCCCCGCCTCGGTGTCGGGGAGGATCGCCTCGGCCGGGCATTCCGGCTCGCAAACGCCGCAGTCGATACATTCGGAAGGGTTGATGACGAGCATGTTCTCGCCCTCGTAGAAGCAGTCGACCGGGCAGACCTCGACGCAATCCATATATTTGCAGCGGATGCAGGCATCGGTGACGACGTAGGTCATTGGCTTCTCCCTGGAGCCGGTTTCCTAGTCGCGGCCGCCTCGGCTCGTCAACGGGCGCTTGCTTCAAAATCCTCCCCGAGATTTCTCGGGGAGGGGGACCATGCGAAGCATGGTGGAGGGGTTCTTGCTGACTTCGAAGAGCCCCTCCACCGCGCTACGCGCGGTCCCCCTCCCCCGGAAATCCGGGGGAGGAATTAGAGGCTTCCCCCCCGCACTCCACAATCTCCGTGTACAGCCCCCGGGCCTCCGCCGGCGCGCCCCTTCGCGCCGGAAGCGCCTCGACCTTCAGCACCCGCACCGCCCCCCGCTGCGCGAAGCTCATGACGTCCCCGACCCGCACCGCAGCATGCGCCCGATCGACGACCCGCCCGCCGATCCGGATCCGCCCCTGTTCCGCCAAGACCTGCGCCAGCGCCCGGGTCTTCACGATCCGCGCGAACCACAGGAACTTGTCGAGCCGCAGGCTGTCAGCCACGCCTCAGCCCCGCCAGGGCCGCGAAGGCATTCGCCGTTTCCGGCCTTCGTGGCGCCTCGGGGCGCCTCGCCCGGCCGCGCCAGACCCAGGCCTGCTCGCCTTCGGAGGGGCGGAAGCCGAGGTCGCGCATCAGCTTCGCCACCGCCTGCGGCTGGAGCCCCAGGGAGGTGGCGAGCGCTTCGTCCACCACCGGCTGCGGCTTGCCGCCCCTGGCCTCGTGGGCGTGCCGGGCCAGCCGCTCCACCATGTCCACTCGAAGCATCTGCGGACCCAGCGCGCGGAATCCGAGGCGAGCCAGCCGCAGCCGCTCGCCTTCGGGGGGGGCGGGGAGGATGACCGCCGATTCGGGCGGCAGCTCCGGCATCGCCTCGCCGGCGCAGGCGGAGCGGAGGGCGGTCCGCCAGCGCCGCGCCTCGGGCTTGAGCACGTCCGGCATGAACAGGTCGAGCGCTCCGATCCTGATCCTGAGGCGGGTAATCGCCCGCCGCTGATCCTTGTCGAGCGCGGCGAGCGGCTTGGCCACCGCCTCCCGGGCGACGATCCCGCCTTCATCGACCAGCATCGCCAGGATGGAGCGCACCGCCGCCGGCGCCTTCGTGTCCTGGGCGGCGAGGCCCGCCTGGCGAAGAGGGCCGAGCGACCGCTCGACCTGATGGCGGACCCACAGGTCGAGCCGCTCGACCACCGTCGCCCGGCCGCGCTCCGACAGGCGGTCGAGCTTGCGGTCGACCAGCACGCGCGGGCTCAGCAGGTTCTTGCCCGAGCCGAGCCGGGCCACTTCGTGCCCCCGCCAAAGCACCGCCACCGGCCGGCCCGCTTCCGTGCGCAAGGTGAAATGGTCGTCGCTGTCCGCCGCCAGCGCCGCCGCCCTTTTCTCATATTCCCCGCCCAGCCGCCGCTCGGCGGTCGCCAGCAGCATCTTGCGGTCCGCGTGCCGGGCCGTCGGGTCGACCTCGAAGGCGAAGCCCTCCATCCGGCCGATCGGAAAGGAGCCGACCGTCACCTCGCCCTGCTCGTCGACGATGACCGGGAACTCGCCCACCCCCTTGCGGCCGATATCCTTGAGCAGGACCGAGGTCCGCCGGTCGACGAAGCGCTGGGTCAGCCGCTCGTGCAGGGCGTCGGAAAGCCTTTCCTCGACCGCCCGGGTCCGCTCGGCCATCAGGGCCGGCTCGGCGAGCCAGTCGGGGCGGTGGGCGATATAGGCCCAGGTCCGAACTCCGGCGAGCCGGTCGGCGAGGGTCTCGATGTCGCCCTGGACGTTGTCGAGCTGCGCCACCTGGGCGGCATGCCAGCCGCCCGGGATCCGCCCGTCGCCCTCGCTCAGGTGCAGATAGACCCGAGCTACGAGGCGCGAATGATGCTCCGGCCCGGTCTTGCGGAAGTCGGGAAGGCCGCACGCCGCCCAAAGCCGCCGGACCGCCTCCTGCCCGCGGGCCCGGGCGGCGACCTCCGGATCCTCCGCAAGCCGCTTCAGGACGGCCAGGTCGATCGCCTCCGGCGCCGCCCGAAGCCCCGGCCGGTCGGGTCTGCGCTCCAGCGAGCGGACCAGCGCCTCGAGGCTCCGGAAGTCGGGGTCGCCTTCCCGCCAGTAGAGATGGTCGAGCGGAGCGAAGCGATGCTCCTCGATCGCCTCCAGCTCCTCGGGCCGGAACTCGGCCGAATTCTCCCCCTCCAGGGTAAGCACGCCGAAGGTCCCGTCGCGCTGATGGCGGCCGGCGCGCCCGGCGATCTGCGCCATCTCCGCCGGTGTCAGCCGCCGCCGGCGATGCCCGTCGAACTTCGAAAGCCCGGCGAAGGCGACATGGGTCACGTCCATGTTGAGGCCCATTCCGATCGCGTCGGTGGCGACGAGGTAATCGACCTCGCCGGCCTGGTACATGGCGACCTGGGCGTTGCGGGTCCGCGGCGAAAGGGCGCCCATCACGACGGCGGCTCCGCCCCGCATCCGCCGGAGCATCTCGGCGACCGCATAGACCTGCTCGGCCGAGAAGGCGACGATGGCGGATCGCGGCGGAAGCCGCGAGAGCTTGGAAGGCCCGGCATAGGAGAGGGTGGAGAAACGCGGCCGCCCGATGATCTCCGCCTTGGGAAGGAGGGCGCGGACCATCGGCGCAAGGGTCTCGGAGCCCAGGATCATCGTCTCGTCGCGGCCGCGGGCGTGCAGCATCCGGTCGGTGAAGACATGGCCCCGCTCCGGATCGGCGCCGAGCTGGGCCTCGTCGAGGGCGACGAAGGCGAAGTCGCGCTCCATGGGCATGGATTCGGCGGTGCACAGGAACCAGCGGGCGTCCTTCGGGAGGATCTTCTCCTCGCCGGTGATAAGGGCGACCCGGCTCGCGCCCTTCATCGCCACCACCCGGTCGTACACCTCGCGCGCCAGCAGCCGCAGCGGGAAGCCGATCATTCCGCTGGAATGCGCCGCCATCCGCTCCACGGCGAGGTGGGTCTTGCCGGTGTTGGTCGGCCCGAGGATGGCCGCCAGCGGCGCCCGCGCGAATTCGCTCATGGCGCCCTAGATCGGCATTTCGTGCCCGGGACGCAATGACTTGCATCGTTAGGGGCGGGGAAGGGCGGCGGAAGGGAGCGTCATCCCGGCGAAAGCCGGGACCTCGTGGAGACCCGCTGCGACTTCCGTCCTGAGGTCCCGGCTTCCGCCGGGATGACGGCCAACTTGCGGTAGTTCCCGCAAGCCCTCACGCTTCACCGTCACCCGCGGCACGCTTCGCCGCAACGCCGCCCCGATATCCGGCCGCTTTACTGGACTTTAACCCCGTTTCGCCACAGTCCTCGCCACCTGGCCTCGATCCGCGGCCGGGGGTGTTTCTCGGGTCGCGGGGGTTGTTTCCGCCTTGTACCAGTTCAACGATATCAGGCCCGGAGCCGGCGGCGGGGCCGCCGCGTCTCCCTTCGAGCCGGGACTTCGTCCGCGCGGCTTCGGAAGCCGCTCGGCGCCGCCCCTTCGGCGCGATTTCGAGCTGGTCGTCGATCTCGGCTCGCGAATCGGCTCGCGCACCTGGTTCCGGGGAGTCTTCACCTGCACGGCCCTTTGCGGGGTCGTCCTTTGGCTGGCGCCCGGCTTCGATCCGATCCCGGCCGCTTCGGCGAAGCCGCTTTCCGACGCCCATTTCGCCCAGTCGCGCTCGCTCGCCATCTCTCCGCTGGCGCTGGGCGCCGACACCGGACGCCGGATGGCGCCGACCGACGCCGTCGAGCCCCTGCTCGACCGTCCCGAGCGCCCGACCGTCCAGATGGTCGCCACGATCGGCCAGGGCGACGGCTTCGTCCGCGCCCTCGAACGCGCCGGAGTCGCTCAACGGGAGGCCGACGAGGTCGCGAAGCTGGTCTCCGCCACGGTCCCGCTCGACCAGATCAAGGCCGGAACGGTGATCAACATCACGCTTGGCAAGCGTCCCGACCGGACCGTCGCCCGCCCGCTCGCCGCCTTGTCGCTTCGCGCCCGCTTCGACCTCAAGCTGTCGCTCAGGCGCAGCGGCGGCAAGCTCGCCCTCACCAGGACCCCGATCTCGGTCGATCCGACGCCGCTCAGGATCCAGGGCTATGTCGGCTCCAGCCTCTACCGCTCGGCCCGGGCCGCCGGCGCTCCCGCAAAGGCGGTCGAGGCCTATATCCGCGCCGTCGCCAGCCAGACCAGCATTTCAGGCCTCACGCCCGACGACCGCTTCGACATCATACTCGAGCATCGCCGCGCCGCCACCGGTGAGGCGGAAACCGGACGGCTCCTCTATGCGGGCCTCGACCGCGGCTCCGGCCGGGACCTGAAGCTCATGCAATGGGAGCAGGGCGGGCGCTCCGAATGGTTCGAAGCCTCCGGCGTCGGCCGCGAGAGCGGCGCTCTGCAGCGGCCGGTGCCGGGCACGGTCTCGTCCAACTTCGGGATGCGCCGCCATCCGATCCTTGGCTATTCGCGGATGCACAAGGGGCTGGATTTCCGCGCCGGCTACGGAACGCCCATTCTCGCCGCCACCGACGGCCGGGTCGCCGCCGCGGGCTGGGCCGGGGGCTATGGCAACCAGGTGCGGATCGCCCATGCCGGCGGGATCGTCACCTCCTATTCGCACATGAGCCGGATCGTCGCCCGCGCGGGCAGCAGCGTCCGCCAGGGCCAGGTCATCGGCTATGTGGGCTCGACCGGCCTCTCCACCGGCCCCCACCTCCATTACGAGCTCCTGAAGGACGGGGTCCCGATCAACCCGGCCGCGGTCAAGTTCGTCAGCCGCTCCCATCTCGACGGCGAAAGCCTCGCCGCCTTCCAGGCGCGGCTGAAGTCGCTGCTGGCGGTGAAGCCGGGGGCATCGCGCATGGCCGAGACGGCGAGCAAGAAGAAGCCGCGGGCCTGACGATCCGCCATCCCGGCGATTTCCGCACCTCGGACTATAAGTCTCCGCGGGTCTCCCCGAGATCGCGGCTTTCGCCGGGATGACGGACCAACCCCGGCTTCAAAATCAAACACCAGCCGGCCGCATGAAGAAGCGTGGAGCAGGAGTCACGTCATGCGGACCCCGCGTCATCCCGGCGGAAGCCCGGGATCCCGGGGAGGCCCACCGAGACTTCTTGTCACGAGGTCCCGGCTTCCGCCGGGATGACGGGGGCACGACGGCCGGCAGCCGTCAACCTGAACCGTATCCGGACAGTTGTGGCCGGTCCCGCGTCCGGGCGGATCAGCGCCCCTGGCTTCTCCAGCGCTTGACGACCCGCGCCACCATCGCCTCCTCGTCGCCTGTCTGGCGCCACAGCTCGGAGAAGAGCGGGTCGGACGAGGCGGGGCGGCGGTCGCGTTCGAGATCGTCGAACGAAACCCGGATCGGGATCGAGACGCCCTCGCCGCAGACGATGCACTCCCGGTTCCTGAGCGCCGGGATGACGTCGAGGAAGCCGCGCGCGCCTTCCGGCATGGCCGATTTGACGAAATGCTGGTCGCGCTCGTTGTTGAGGCGCATCGCGATGATCGTCCCGCACTGGGAGAGAACGCCCTCGGCGAGGTCGGACGGCCGCTGCGTGATGAGGCCGAGGCTGACCCCGTACTTGCGGCCCTCCTTGGCGATCCGCTCGAGGATCTTGCGGACGGCCTGGCCGCCGCCGGTCTTGTCGGACGGGATGTAGCGATGGGCCTCCTCGCAGACGAGCAGGACGGGCCGGGGCACTTCGTTCCTCGACCAGATGGCGTAATCGAAGACGAGCCTGGAGAGCACCGCCACCACCACCGAGACGATGTCGGACGGAACGCCCGAGACGTCGACGATCGAGATCGGCTTGCCCTTGGCCGGCAGCCGGAAGATCTTGCCGATGAAGTTGGTCATCGAATCGGCGATCAGCATTCCCGAGAACATGAAATGGTAGCGCGGATCGGCCTTCAGCTCGTCGATCTTGGTCTTGAGGCGCATGAAGGGGGCGGTGTCGGTCGCCTTGTTGAGAAGCCCCATCTCGCTGTTGATCGCCCCGGCGAGGTCGGAGAGCGCATAGGGGATGGGCGAATCGACGGTGAGCTTAGTCATGCCCTCGGCGGCGCGGTTCTTGGAGCGCGCCAGCAGCAGGCATTTGGCGAGGATGTCCATGTCCCGCTGGCGCTCGGCGCCGGCGGAGGTGATGAACACCTCGCAATGCTCCTCGAAGTTCATCAGCCAATAGGGCATCGCCAGGTTTTCGACGTTGAACAACTCGCCGACGCTCTTGAAGGCGGCGGAATATTCGCCGTGCGGGTCGATCATGACGATGTGCCCCTCCGGCGAGAGGTCGCAGATCCGGTGCATGATCAGAGCGGCGGAGGTCGACTTGCCGGTGCCGGTCGAGCCGAGCAGCGCGAAATGCTTGCCGAGCAGGGCGTCGACGTAGAGCGCTCCGCGCACGTCCTTGGTCGGGTAGACGGTGCCGATCTCGATATGGGCCCGCTCGTCGGCCGCGAACATCTGCTTCATGTCGTCGCCGGACACCGGGAAGACCTTGGCGCCGGGCGGCGGATAGCCGGTGATTCCGCGGCGGAAATTGATCATCTTGCCCGTCTGCTCATGCTCCTCGCCCTCGCCGAGGAAGTCGATGTCGGCGACGATTATCCCGGCCTCGCCGTCGCGCAGCCTGAGGCTTCTCACGTTGGCGAGCAGCCAGCGGTTGCCGGCCTCGAGCTTGACGTGGCCGCCCACCTGGCCGGACAAGGCGATGCTCGGGTCCGGGTCGCGCGACACGTCGGCGACCCGCGCCGCCTCGAGCTCGACCGAGCCGCCGCCGCCGCGGATCTCGACCACCTTGCCGATGGCAGAGTGCCGCACCGGCTGCGGAATCCGCGGCCGGATGGTCGGGGCGAATTCCTCCGCCTCGTCGGCGATTGAAACGGTCTTGAAGTTCATCATGTCGGTCATGCGACGCTCGCTGCCCCCGGCTGTTTGCGCCGTCCCTCCTAGCAGCGAGGGGTAAACAACTGCTTTTCCTATAATCCTCCCGACGGCTCGCCGTGGGGAGGGGGACCACACGAAATGTGGTGGAGGGGTGTTGCGCAGGCCTGCGCCATTTTACCCCTCCACCATGCTTCGCATGGTCCCCCTCCCCATGCATTCGCATGGGGAGGACAAATCAACCCTTCCTCAGCACCAGGCTGCCGGCCCAGCCCATCAGCAGCGACATCGCCACCGCCGCGATCCCGTAGGCGAAGGACCAGCGGTCGGCCGCGGCGGCGACGTCGCGTTCGAAGCCGGTCTTCTCGATCCGGATCTCGCGCTGGGCGCCGGCGATCACCCGGCCGTCCTTGATGAGGAAAGTCTCGGCCGTATATTCGCCGACCGGCACCCGCGCCGGGATCGTGATCCGGCCGCGATAGAGGACGTGGTCGGTGATCCGAACGCCTCTCGGGTCCTCGATGTAGAGCTGGTGGCGCTGCATCAGCTCGATCAGCCCGGATTCGAAGCGCCGCTGCACCTCGGGCGACTTGCCGCCGCCGGGGGAGAGGGAGAGGTTCTGGAGCCCGAGCTCGTAGATCGCCGCCGTCCGCTCGTCGATCAGCTGGGAGAGCGGGCGCGAGGAGGCGACCGCGTAGAAAGCGGGCGCCGAGCGGAAGCGAGCCGCTTCGACGTTCATCCAGATCCCCGCCACCTTCTGCTTCTCGCGCACCACCAGCGGCCGCACCGGCCCCTTCACCACCACCGCGATGTCGGCATGCTCCGCCGGAGTGCGCCCGCCGGGATAGAGTATGGCCCCGAACAGCAGCAATTCCGCCCCGGTGAAGCTGTAGCGAATCTCGATCGTGCTTTGCGACACGTCGGGCACCAGCCGCGGCTTGGCGGCGCCGAGCACGAGCGGCGCGGCGAGCAGGAGGAGGAGGCTCCGGAACGGGCTCACAGCACCTGCAACGTGTAGATTTCCTCCGGCCGCCAGCCGAGGCCGATCGCCATCCGAAGCGCCACTCCCAGGATGATGATGGCGAGGAACATTCGAAGCAGCTCCGGCTTCACCTTCTGCGCCATGCGGGCGCCGAACTGCGCTCCGATCACCGAGCCGAGGAGGAGGAGGCCGGCAAGCACGATGTCGACGGATTTCGTGGTGGTGGCATGGATGAGGGTGGTCGCCGCCGTCACGAACAGGATCTGGAGAAGCGAGGTGCCGACCACGACCTGCGCCGACATTCCGAGCAGGTAGATCATCGCCGGGACGACGATGAACCCTCCGCCCACCCCGAGCAGCACCGTCAGCATCCCCGCGCCGAAACCGAGCAGGAGCGGCGCCAGCGGCGAGATGTAGAGGCCCGACTGGTAGAAGCGCCACCGCATCGGCAGCGCCGCGATGATCGGATTGTGCCGCTTGGGCTTCTTCGCGTTGGCCTTCGGCTTGATGATGTCGAGCGCGGTCGCCGATTCCTTCGCCATCATGATCCCGATCGTCCCGAGCAGGATGACGTAGAGGAGCGAGATGACGGTATCGATCTGCCCCGCGTCCTGGAGCAGCCGGAACAGCCCGCCGCCCGCCAGAGCGCCGGCGAGGCCGCCCGCGATGATCACTGCGCCCATGCGGTAGTCCACGCCCTTGCGCCGCCTGTGGGCGAGCACTCCCGAGACGCTGGTGCCGGTGATCTGGGTGGTCGCGGAGGCGACCGCGACGGGCGGCGGAATGCCGTAGAAGATCAGGATGGGCGTGGTCAGGAAGCCGCCGCCGACTCCGACCATCCCGGTCAGCAGACCGACGATCCCGCCGAGCAGGACGATCGCCAGCGCGTTGACCGAGAGGCCGGCGATGGGAAGGTAGATGTCCACCCCCACTGACTAGCCGCTGGCGGCGCCATGCGGAAGGGTGGCGGTCGTCATCCCGGCGAAAGCCGGGACCTCGGGGAGACCCGCCGAGACTTCTTGTCCCGAGATACCGGCTTTGGCCGGGATCTCGGGGGTCAGAAGTCCGAGCTCAACGTCAGCGTCGGCCCCGATCCCGGCTCCGCCGTCCCCGCCACGCGCAGGCGCCAGTCCGCGGCGAGGGTGACGGGACGGCCGGCGAGGGTCAGCCGGACGGCGGCCTGCGGGCCGACGTCGATCCTCGACGCTCCCGGCTGGGCCGCCGCCCAGGCTCCGGCGCCCAGGCGCGCCCGCTCGCCGAGGGGAATCGACATCCGGATCGCGGAGTCGCCGAAGGGGTCGCGGGAGCGCGCCCCGACCAGGCCCGCCTGGGCGTAGGCGTCGATCCGGAAGGGTCCGAGCGGCGCTTCGCTCACTCCGCCGTAAAGGGTGAGGCCGAAGGCGGAGCGGCCTTCCCGGCCGAGCGCCTGCCGCCGCTCCGCGAGGATGTGCAGCGGGAGCCGGCGGGAGGGCCGCCAGTCGAGGCCGAGGGCCGCCTCCGCCCGCGCCGTCGGGCGAAGCGGCATGGAAAGGCGAGCGGAGAGGGCCAGCGGCCGCGCCCGGTCCCCGCTCAGCCGGTAGGCGAGGCGCGCCCCGGCCTGGCTCCCGCCCAGGAGGCCGCCCTGCGCGAGCGCCGCCGAGCGGCCCCGGCGAACGAACGACCAGGCGGAGAGCGACCAGCGTCCCGCCCGCGACGGCGCCTGCGCCTGCGCGGGGCGCGGAGCCGCCGCGAAGGGTATCGGCGAGAACGGCTGGAGCGCCGCGGCCGGAGGCGGTCGGCCGGGTCCGGCGCTGCTCGGGGCCGGCATCTCCGCCCCCGCCGCCGCCGCCCTGCGCTCGAACCCCCGCCACAAGGGCCGCCGGGCCGGCGTAGGGGCGCGGGTTGCGGCGGCCTGCTGCGGGGCGGCGGGATCTTCCGGGCGGGGCGACCCGCTTTGCGCCCACACATGGCGGGAAGTGGGGCGAAGGGCGATCCCCGCCGCGGCGGCGTCGGCCGGAGGAGTCCACCAGGGAGGCGCGTTCATCGCGATCCTCAGCATCGTCCAGCCTCCAAGCACCATCACCAGGAAACGCAGCGGCGGCGAGCGGCTCACTCGGCGGCTCGAGCGGGAAAGGCGTGCGCCGTCTTGTCCCAGCGCGGCCGGCCGCCCAGCCTCAGCGCCCGGTAACGGGACAGGGCCGAGGCCGCCGCGAGCACCAGAACCACATTTCCGATCGCCACTCTCGGAACCGCCCTCAGCCCCTCGCTCCAGCCATAAGCGGCCGCGGTGAAGCCGGAGCGCATCGCCAGCCGCCAGCCGAGCAGGCCGAGATTGACCTTCAGGAGGATCGAAAGCGCTTCGGGAAGCGGTGCCGGGGCGGGACCGCCCGCGCCTTGCCTCGCCTTCAGCGCGAGCCAGAGCGCCAGCGCCAGGTAGCCGGCGCAGAGCAGGAGCGCCGCAAGCAGCGACTGCCGGTCCCGAAGCCGCATCCAGCGCTCCGCCGCGTCGCCGCTCCAGCCGAGGCGGTCCCAGCCCGAAAGGGCGATCCCGGTCATCCACCGGGCCTTCTGCCGGACGGCGGCGCCGAGGGTCCCCGGAAAATATTCCCGGGTGGCGACGAGGCCGCCCGCGGGCGCCGTACAGCGAAGGAAGGCGCAGCGCCCCCCCGCCTCGAAGAGCCTGAGGCCGAGCTCGTAATCCTCGGTGAGGCTGTCCGAATCGAACGGCAGCCCGCCCCGCCCGTCGGCGAGGCGGCCGAGCGCCTCGCGCGAAAAGGCGCACCCGACGCCGGCCGAGGGGAGGCCGGCGCCGAGCGCGCCGCGCACGACCATTTCCTTGCCGTGCGATTCGGCGAACTCGTCGGCATAGACGCCGCCAAGCCAGCGCGAATTGGAATCGATGAGGGGCAGCACCGGCAGCTGGACCAGCTCGAAGCGCTCGATCAGGCGGTCGAACAGTCCCAGCTCCTCGGGATGGACGACATCCTCCGCGTCGTGGAGGATCACCGCCTTGGCCCGCCGCCCCTCGGCCATTTCGTCGGCGAGCAGGGCCTGCCACAGCCGGTTCAGGCAATCGGCCTTCGTCGTCGGTCCCGGCTCCGCGCCGGTGACGATCCTCACCCGCGCGCTCGCGACGGCTTGGGCGGCGGCGATCGTCGCCGGATCGTTGGCGTAAGTGCCGACGTAGATTCGCCAGTCGCCCTCTCCCCAGGCATGGAGGGCGCCGCGAAGCATGTCCGCGATCACCGCCGCCTCGTCCCAGGCGGGCACGAAGACGGCGAGCGGCCCCGGCCGCCTCGCGGGCGGCGAAGCGGCGGCGGCCGTCCGCGGCGGGCGCCTCAGGCGCAGGCCCAGCCAGATCAGGTCGACCGCCAGGTCGCTCAGCCCAAGGATGAGGAAGCCCGCGGCCGCGAACAGCGCCGCTTCCCGCATGACGAATTCCGCGCCGCCGAAAAGCGGCCCCGCCAAGTCCATCCACCTGCCCCCAGACCGGTCGAGACATGATCATCACTTTTCAGTGAGCGTCTGGCAAGTTCTTTTCGAAATGCTGGAATTCGTCTGGGAACCGCAATGCGAATAGCTGATGCAATAATCTGAATTCACATAGGAACCGGGCAGGCCGGCGCGGCGCTCCACGCCCAGCGCCGCCAGCCTCGTCCGGGGCGGGACGGCTGCGGCGGACTGAGCGCCGGCCCCTCCCGAAGGCGCACCAGCAATTTTACTATCGAATAAGCGGAAGTCAGATATAACTCGCGAGACGCTCCCGCGTGGAGCGGCCACCGGTCGGGGGACACGGCTCATGCGCTGGTTCATCGCGGCGATTCTCGCCTCGCTCTATTTCTTCACGCCCGGCAATGCCCGGGCCTGGGGGCAGGGCGGGCATTACACCGTCTGCGCGATCGCCTATCTCAACCTCACTCCGGCGGCGAAGGCGGAGGTGGACCGGCTGGTCGCCCTCAACGGCCGGTTCCCCGGCTTCGTCGAAACCTGCACCTTCCCGGATAATCCGGTGTCGCGGGCGAACGAGCATTATTCCAACTATGCGCGCACCGAACGGCGGGTCGGGCCCGGCTGCCCCGGCGGCCGCCCCTGCGTGATGCAGGCGCTCGAGACCGACCTCGCCATCCTCCGCTCGAACGATTGGACGGCCGAGCGGAAATCGACGGCCATCCTTTATATCGGGCACTGGTTCGGCGACCTCCACCAGCCGCTCCACATCTCCTTCGCCGACGACCGCGGCGGCAACAGCCTTCCGATCAGCGGCGTCTGCCCGGCCGGCCGCTTCCCCGGCAGCCTCCATTCGGTCTGGGACAGCTGCGTCGTCGAACGCAGGATCTTCGCTCCCGGCACCGACTCCGTGGCCCGCGCCCGGGCCGCCGCGCCCCTGCTCGATTCGGCGGTCACCGCCCGCCAGCGCCGCAACTGGGTGCGCTCGGCGCCGTGGCAATGGGCCGGCGAATCCTACAAGGTCACCCTCTCGGCCAAGACCGGCTATTGCCTCCGCAAGTCCGGCGCCTGCTGGTATTCCGCCGCCAAGCGCGACTTCGCCGCCGGCGACCCGCAGCGCACGATCATCGTCGACGACGCCTATCTCGACCGCGCCAAGCCGATCGTCGAGAACCGACTTCGCCGCGCCGGGATCCGGCTCGCGCACGCCCTCAACCAGACGTTCGACCCAGTCTATCGCGGCTTCCGGCGGTGAAGAAGCGCGCCTGGCTGATCGCCGCGGCCGCGACTCTGGCGCTCGGGCCCGCGTCCCTCAGCCCCTGCCTGATCGGGACCGCGGCGGCCCGGGGCTTCGCCTGCTGCAAGATATGCAGCGTCGGCAAGGCCTGCGGCGACAGCTGCATCGCCCGCGACAAGACCTGCCACAAGGGCAAGGGCTGCGCCTGCGACGGCTGAGGCCGCCGAGCCGGTATCGGGAAGTTGGGGTTCCAAAGGCGGGGCAACCCCCGCTACAGCGCCCCGCATGGTACAGATCGAACGCTCCGGATCGCCGTCGGCGCTGCGCCGGTTCCTGAGCAGCGAGGCCGCGGGTGGAATCCTGCTGATGGGCGCCGCCGCTCTGGCGCTGGTCGCAGCCAACTCGCCGCTGGGGCATCTTTACCACGATCTGCTCCATGCCCCGAGCGGCCCCGTGCTTACCGACAAGCTCGGGCCGATGAGCGCGCATCTGTGGATCAACGACCTGTTGATGGCGGTGTTCTTCCTGCTCGTCGGGCTCGAGATCAAGCGCGAGCTGGTCGACGGGCGGCTTTCGACCTGGGACCAGCGGCGGCTGCCGGTGGTCGCGGCCGCGGTGGGGATGATCGTTCCGGCACTCGTCTATCTCTGGCTGACCGCGGGCGATCCGGCGCTCGCCCGCGGCTGGGCAATCCCGGCCGCGACCGACATCGCCTTTGCGATCGGAGTCCTGGCCTTGCTCGGAAGCCGTGCGCCGACCTCGCTCAAGCTGTTCCTCACCACCGTCGCGATCGCCGACGACATGGGCGCGGTCGCCATCATCGCGCTGGCCTATACCGATTCGCTGAACACGCTCGCTCTTGGCGCCGCCGCGATAATGCTGCTCGCAATGTATGTCATGAACAAGAGCGGCGTGCTGAAGCTTTGGCCCTATCTGCTCGCCGCGGCGGGGCTCTGGTACGCGGTGCTGCTCTCCGGCGTCCACGCCACCGTCGCGGGTGTCCTGGCCGCGATGATGATCCCGATCATCCGCACTCCGGGCCGTCCCGATTCGCCGGATTCGCCGCTCCACCGGCTGGAGCATGCGATCGCGCCCTGGGTCGCCTTCGCCATCGTTCCGGTCTTCGGCTTCGCCAATGCGGGCGTGGATCTTTCCGGCATCGGCGTGGACGAGGTCCTGGCGCCGCTTCCGCTGGGGATCGCCGCCGGGCTGTTCTTCGGCAAGCAGATCGGCATCTTCGGGGCGGTGTGGCTGTGCGTCAGGCTCGGCTTCGCCCGCAAGCTGAGGGGCGCGACCTGGCTTCAGATCTATGCGGTCTCGGCGCTGTGCGGGATCGGCTTCACCATGAGCCTGTTCATCGGAGCGCTCGCCTTCCCGGGCGACGCCGAGCTCGTCGAGGAGGCGAAGATCGGCATCCTGCTCGGTTCGCTGGCCTCGGCGATCACCGGCTACCTCATCTTGCGCTTCGCCGGACCGGCGCCGGATCATCGGCAGGAGGAGGATCGGCAGGACGGGGAAATCACAATGGACGGCGACGTCGAGCGGGTGGAGGAGTGCAGGGCATGAAGTGGCCGGTTGTCTTCGCGGCGATGTTCCTCGCCGCCTGCGTCTCCGCCGGGCCGGCCCGCGACAGCCTGGACTCGATCGCCCGCGACTATGTGAAGCTCCAGCTCGCCATCGGCGAGAAGGAGGAAGGCTATATCGACGCTTATTACGGCCCGGCCGAGTGGCAGGCGGAGGCGAAGATGGCGCCGCGCCCGCTGCCCCAGCTCGCCGAGCGCGCGGCGGTGCTCACCGTGCGCCTGCGCAGCCTCTCCGACGCCCGGCTCGAGCCGATGGAGCGGCGTCGGCGTGATTTCCTGCTTGCCCAGCTCAAGGCGGCGTCCACCCGCCTGGGGATGATGCAGGGCGGAAAACCGGCCTTCGCCGACGAGGCGGAAGGGCTGTTCGGAGTGCGGCCCGAGCTGAAGCCGCTCTCGGCCTACGATCCGGTGCTCGCCCGGCTCGACCGGCTGGTTCCGGGCAAGGGCGCCCTCGACGAGCGGGTCGGCGCCTTCCAGGCCCGGTTCGAGATTCCCCGGGACCGGCTCGACGCGGTGATGCGGGCCGCGATCGACGAATGCCGCCGCCGAACGCTACGCCACATCCCGCTCCCGCCGAACGAGCGCTTCACGCTCGAGTTCGTGACCGGCAAGAGCTGGGGCGGCTACAATTGGTACAAGGGAGATTCGAACAGCCTCATCCAGGTCAACACCGATCATCCCGTGCGGATCAGCCGGGCCGTCGATCTCGGCTGCCACGAGGGCTATCCGGGCCATCACGTCTACAACCTGCTGCTCGAGGAGAATCTGGCCAGGAAGCGCGGCTGGATCGAGTTCACCCTCTATCCCCTCTATTCGCCGCAAAGCTTCATCGCCGAAGGATCGGCCAATTACGGGAAGGAGCTCGCCTTTCCCGCCGATGAAAGGCTCCGCTTCGAAACCGCCGTCCTCTATCCGCTCGCGGGGCTCCCGGCCAAGGACGCCGCCGCTTACCACCAGCTCGAGGAGGCGATGCAGGCGCTCGCCGGAGCCCGCTTCACCATCGCCCGCGAATATCTGGAAGGCCGGATCGACCGGCCGCGGGCGATCGAGCTGGCGCGCAAATACCAGCTTATCTCGAGCGCGCGGGCGGAGCAGTCGATCGCCTTCACCGACCAATATCGCTCCTACGTGATCAATTACGGCCTCGGCATGGAGATGGTGCGCGCCGCGGTCGAACGGGCGGGCCCGGATCCGGCGGCGCGCTGGGCGGCGATGGCGAAGATCCTGTCGGAGCCGACGTTGCCGAGGGATCTGGCGCCATGACGAGTGGCGTGGAATCCCCTCTCCCGTCCTTCACGGGAGAGGAGGGGCCCGAGCCGAAGGCTTGGGAGGTGAGGGTCTTGCCGAGTCGGGTTTACAGACCCTCACCTCCCACCGCTTCGCGGCGGGCCCCTCCTCTCCCGCGGAAAGCGGGAGAGGGGATTGTCGGCCTCGCCCCATGAAAGTCTTCTGGGACGAGCGGCAGCGCAGCCACGCGCCGGCGCAGGAGCTGCACAATGGCGGCTTCATGCCCTTCGCCGAGCATTGCGGACGGGTGGAATCGATGCTGGCGTCGCTCGGCGCGACCCACGCCGTCGCCGATCAGGGCGAAGGCCCCCTGCTCCGGGTCCATCCGCGGTCCTATCTGGATTTCCTCAAGTCCGCCTTCGCCGACTGGAAGGCGGCGGGGCGGCCGGGCGACGCCTCGGGCTATGTGTGGCCGGTGGTGAGCCGCAGGCCGCTCGATCTCGACCGGATCGACGCCCGGCTCGGCCGGTTCAGCATGGACGCCTCCACTCCCATCGCGGAAGGGACCTGGGAAAGCGCCTATTGGTCCGCCCAGACGGCGCTTTCGGGGGTCGACGCGGTGCTCGCGGGCGAGCGCGCCGCCTTCGCCTTGTGCCGTCCGCCCGGCCACCATGCCGGCGCCGACTACATGGGCGGCTATTGCTACCTCAGCAACGCCGCCATCGCGGCCGAGGCGGCCCGGGCGGCGGGCGTCGGCCGGGTCGCCATCCTCGACGTGGACTATCACCACGGCAACGGCACCCAAGACATCTTCCTGGAGCGCGGCGACGTCTTCTTCGCTTCGATCCACGCCGAGCCGAGGACCGATTTTCCTTTCTTCTGGGGCCATGCCGACGAGCGCGGAGCGGGCGAAGGGGAGGGGGCCACCCTCAACCTGCCGCTTCCCCAGGGCACCGGCCGGGGCGACTACGAAGCCGCGCTCGACCGCGCGCTGCAGGCGATCGCCGGCTTCGGCCCGGGCCTCCTCATCTGCTCGTTCGGAGCCGACACCTTCGCCGGCGACCCGATCTGCGCCTTCGCGCTCGAAACCGCCGATTACCAGCCGGTGGCGCGGCGCATCGCCTCGCTGGGCCTGCCCACCGCGATCGTCATGGAAGGCGGCTATGCGGTTGACGCGCTGGGTAAGAACGTCGCAGCTTTCCTCTCGGGATTTTAGGAGGCGACGGATGATTAGCCTACGGCCACTCGGAATTGCCCTCCTGATCGCTTCGGCGGCACCTGCCTCGGCGCAGGTCGCGGCCGCGCCCGCGGCGTCCAACCCGGAGATGCAGGCGATGTTCGAGGCGGATCAGGGTGCCCGTCTCGGGACCGCGGTCATCGACTGGACGGCGCTCGAGAAGGAGGATGCCGCCCGGAAGACCCGCACCCGAATCCTCCTCGATTCGGGCGCGCTGAAGACCGCTGACGATTATTATCGGGCCGCCTTCATCTTCCAGCATGGCGCCGCGCCCGAAGACTTCCTGATGGCCCATGCGCTCGCCGTTGCGGCCACCGCCAAGGGCCACCCCAAGGGCGCCTGGATCGCCGCCGCCAGCCTGGACCGCTACCTCCAGAACATCGGGCGCAAGCAGATCTACGGCACCCAATATCTGACGCCCGATGGGGGCGCGACAACCCAGGATCCGTACGATCGCGGGCTGGTGCCGGATGCGCTGCGTCAGGCGCTCGGAGTGCCCGGTCAGGCTGATCAGGAGAAAAGGCGCGCCGAGTTCGAAGCCCGCGCTCGCGAAGCGCGGGAGGCCAAAGCGCCGAAATGAGAACCTTGCGCGGCGGAGACGCTCCGCAAAGGCCTAAAGCTTCTCGGTGAGCTCCGGCACCAGCTTGAACAGGTCGCCGACCAGGCCGAGGTCGGCGACCTGGAAGATCGGGGCGTCCTCGTCCTTGTTGATCGCGACGATGAGCTTGCTGTCCTTCATGCCCGCGAGATGCTGGATCGCGCCCGAGATGCCGACCGCGACATAGACTTCCGGAGCGACGATCTTGCCGGTCTGCCCGACCTGATAGTCGTTGGGCGCATAGCCCGCGTCGACCGCGGCGCGGCTGGCGCCGACGCCCGCGCCGAGCTTGTCGGCGAGCGGATCTATCAGTGCGTGGAACTGCTCGGCCGAACCGAGCGCCCGGCCGCCGGAAACGATGATCTTGGCGCTGGTGAGCTCGGGCCGCTCGCTCGTCGCGATCTCGGCGCCGACGAAGCTGGACAGGCCCGATTCCGATCCTCCCGAAACGGCCTCGATCTCGCCGCTTCCGCCTTCCGCCGAGGCCTTGTCGAAGGCGGTGCCGCGCACGGTGATCACCTTCTTGGAATCGGATGACTTCACCGTGGCGATGGCGTTGCCGGCGTAGATCGGCCGCTGGAACGTATCCTCGCCCTCGATCGCGATCACGTCGGAAATCTGCATCACGTCGAGCAGGGCCGCCACCCGGGGGGCGACGTTCTTTCCGGTGGTCGTGGAGGCGGCGACGAAGGCGTCATGGCCCTGCATCAGCCCGGCCGCGAGCGGAGCGACATTCTCGGCCAGCTGGTGGGCGTAAGCGGCGCCGTCGGCGACATGCACCTTGCCGGCTCCGGCGATTCGGGCGGCCGCCTCGGCGACCGCGCCCACGCCCTCGCCCGCGACCAGCAGGTGGACTTCGCCGAGATTCGAGGCCGCCGTCACCGCGGAAAGGGTGGCGTCCTTCAGCTGGCCGCCTTCATGCTCGACGAGAACCAGCGTCTTCATCAAATCACTCCCACGGTCCGGAGGCGGTCGATCAATTCGTCCACCGATTGCACTTTCACCCCCGCCTCGCGCTTAGATGGCTCGCGGACGCCCAGCGTGGTCAGCCGCGGAGTCGTGTCGACCCCGTAATCCGCCGGAGTCTTCTGGGCGAGCGGCTTCGACTTCGCCTTCATGATGTTGGGAAGGCTGGCGTAGCGCGGCTCGTTGAGCCGGAGGTCGGTGGTGACGATCGCCGGAAGCTTCAGCCGGAGCGTCTCGAGCCCGCCGTCGACCTCGCGGGTGACGCTGACGCTGTCGCCGTCCACTTCGACCTTGGAGGCGAAGGTGCCCTGGCCCCAGCCGAGCAGGGCGGCGAGCATCTGGCCGGTCTGGTTGGAATCGTCGTCGATCGCCTGCTTGCCCAGGATCACCATCCCGGGCTGCTCCTCCGCCGCGATCTTCGCCAGGATCTTGGCGACCGCGAGCGGCTCGACCTCGTCGTCGGTGGTGATCAGGATCGCCCGGTCGGCGCCCATGGCGAGCGCGGTCCTCAAGGTCTCCTGAGCCTTGGCCGGCCCGATCGAGACCGCGACGATCTCGGTCGCGACGCCCTTCTCCTTGAGCCGGATCGCCTCCTCGACCGCGATCTCGTCGAACGGGTTCATGCTCATCTTGACGTTGGCGAGGTCGATCCCGGTCCCGTCCGCCTTGACCCGCGGCTTGACGTTGTAATCGATCACCCGTTTCACCGGCACCAGCAGCTTCACTTCCAGTTCCTTCGCTAGCTTGTCACCCCGGACCTGATCCGGGGTCCACCTTCTTCGTTCGGAGTCGAAAGAGAAGGTGGATGCCGGATCAAGTCCGGCATGACGGATTCAAACGCCCGCCCGCGACGCTAAGCCGCCTCCTGCACCGCCGCGACGATCTTCCTCGCCGCGTCGCCGAGGTCGTTGGCGGGAACGATGGCGAGGCCGGAATCGGCGAGGATGCGCTTGCCTTCCTCCACGTTCGTACCCTCCAGCCGAACCACCAGCGGCACCTTCAGATCCACTTCCCTGGCCGCCGCGATGATCCCGTCGGCGATGATGTCGCAGCGCATGATCCCGCCGAAGATGTTGACGAGGATGCCCTTCACCGCGGGATCGGAAAGGATGATCTTGAACGCCGCAGTCACCTTCTCCTTGGAGGCGCCGCCGCCGACGTCGCAGAAATTGGCGGGCTCGGCGCCGTTCAGCTTGATGATGTCCATCGTCGCCATGGCGAGGCCGGCGCCGTTCACCATGCAGCCGATGTTGCCGTCGAGCTTGATGTAGGCGAGGTCGAACTTCGACGCCTCGACCTCCATCGGGTCCTCCTCGGTCTCGTCGCGCAGCGACTCATATTCCGGATGGCGGAACTCGGCGTTGGAATCGAAGCTCATCTTCGCGTCGAGGACGAGCATCTTCCCGTCCTCCGTCGCCACCAGCGGGTTGATCTCGAGCATCGCGCAATCGAGCGCGATGAAGGCGTCGTAGAGCTGGCGCGCCAGCTTCTGACCCTGCTTGTTCTGCTCGCCCTCCAGGCCGAGCGCGAAGGCGAGGGCGCGGCCATGGTGGGGCATGAAGCCCTGGCCGGGATCGATGGTGATGGTGGTGATCTTCTCCGGCGTGTCGTGGGCGACCGCCTCGATGTCCATTCCGCCCTCAGTCGACGCGACCATCGCGACGCGGCCGCTGGCGCGGTCGACGAGCAGGGCGAGATAATATTCCTTGGCGATGTCCACGCCATCGGTGACGTAGAGGCGGTTGACCTGCTTGCCTTCCGCTCCGGTCTGGATGGTCACAAGGGTCTTGCCGAGCATCTCCTCGGCATTGGAGCGCACCTCGTCGACGGACCGTGCGAGCCGAACTCCGCCCTTGGCGTCGGGGCCGAGTTCCTTGAACTTGCCCTTGCCGCGCCCGCCGGCATGGATCTGCGCCTTGACGATCCAGAGTGGTCCCGGGAGCTTCCCGGCCGCCGCGACGGCTTCGTCGACCGAGAGGGCGGCATGGCCGGCGGGAACCGGAATGCCCTGTTGGCCGAGCAATTCCTTGGCCTGATATTCATGGACGTTCATGGCCGCGCCCTAAAGCACAGGGGCGAGGCGATTCCAAGCGGCGTGCTGGACCCGCGGAACATCGGGCGCCCAGGCCGATTGGAAGCGATCATGCCGAGCGCCGTTTTCGACTGGATAGTCCGCACCGCGATGCTGGCGATGGCCGGCCTCGTGACTCTCTCGATCCTCGGCGCCATCGCCGCCATGACCAACGATCCCGGCACCCGCTTCGCGGCCCCGCGCGACCGGGCCGTCATTCAGGGGGAACCGGCGGAGGAGCGGGAAGCGGCTCGAGCTGCGCCGCCGGCGGGGGAGGAAAAGGCCGCGACTACCGCGTCTTCTCCGGCCGGAGAGGGCGCCGTCCTGGCCGTTGCCCCGCCTCCCGCCGAAGACAAGGTCGAGCGCTGGCTGGAGGCGATCGCCTACGCGCTTCTGGCGCTCGCCGGAATCGGAGCGCTCGGGGTGCTGATGCTTTGGAGCATCCTGCGCGAGCTTCGCCGGGTCGGGGATCAGCGGTCGCGATAATTCCTCCCCCAGCTTGCCTGGGGGAGGGGGACCGCGCGAAGCGTGGTGGAGGGGAAATCCGGACTCCGCATTGCCCCTCCACCACGGCGCTTCGCGCCGCGGTCCCCCTCCCCGAGCAAGCTCGGGGAGGAGTTGAGCGGCTCATCCCCCGACAGCCGCCAGGATCTTGCGGCGGTCGAAAAGCCCCACCTCCTCGGCGAAGAACCGCTCGAGAAGCGCCGCGTCGAGATCGTACAGACCGGACAGCGCCTGCCCGCCCTTGTCGATCACCAGCCGGTTGACGGAGCGATGGAATTCCCGTCGCTTCCACGCGGCCGCCGCCTCGGCTTCGAACAGATCGTGCAGCGCCGATCCGGAGAAGTCGTTCTGCCGGGCCAGCAGGAGCGCGGTCCGAAGCCCGTCGGGAAGCGCCGAGCCGGTGAAAGGGTGCGAAAAGCCGCCGCGCAGGCCCAGCTTCGCCACCCGGGCGCCGCCGATCCGCCAATAGGTGGCGAAGTCGCCGCCGAGCGGGACCGGGCGGGAGGACGATTCCGCCTTGCGCGGCTCGCCGTCGTGCCAGCCGCGCCGGCCGACATATTCCTCGATCCGGCCGGTCCCGTCCGCGCCGCCGTCTGCGCTTCGCGAATAATCGATCCTCTCGATCCTGAGCGTATGATCATCGATGGGAACGCAGGTGAAGTGGCCGCAGCCGCCCGTCTCGAGCGTCATGTCGGCCAGCACCGGGAGGTCCACCCGGTGCGGATCGGCGAAGCGGCAGGTGCGGGCGGTGCGGTGCCGCCAGGCGATCTCGAGCGTGGTCTGGTGGGCCCAGCCGCGCGCGTCGAGGGCGCCGGTACCGGCGATCGATTCGCCCCCCGGCAGCAGCAGGCTGTCGTCGCGGATGGCGACCACTTTCGCCGTCCGGGCGCATTTGTCCGGAAGCGCGTCGGCGACGGCCTGATGGATCGCCTCGGTGGTGACGAGGTGGCAGCTGAGCTTGAGCTTGCGGCTTCGCGACGGCAAGGCGACGTAGCAGGCGTCCCAGCTTCGGGCGATGACCGGGCCGAGCAGCTCGCGCGCTTCCGCCGAGACGCCGGCGTCGAGCACGAGCATTGCGCTGCCGCCGCCGAATCGCACCTCTTCGCCGACCAGCAGCATCGCCGTCTCCGGCCTCAGGCGCGCCATGGCGAGCGCCGCGAAGCACCCGGCGACTCCGCCGCCGGCGATCAGCAGCCCGCAATTTTTGCCCCTGCGCATCGTCATCTGCTTACCCGCGCGGCGCCCCGGAGGCCATGCCTGCCTGACCCGAAGACGCCGAAAGGCCCAGAACGGCACGCTTTTTCATCGGTCCTCCCCATGGCCGGCATGGGGAGGGGGACCATGCGAAGCATGGTGGAGGGGTAATGGCGCAGGCTTCTGCCAGCCGTCCCTCCACCACCGTTCGGGTGGTCCCCTCCCCATCGCTTCGTGACGGCGAGGATCACTAGTGACAGACCCGGAACCACCCGGCATATTCGCGCGCTATATGGGGCAACAGCAAAACAGATGGAGCCCGCCATGAGAGGATATGCCGGGCTCGCCGCAGGGGGGATGATGACGGTCCTGGCTTTGCCGGCAATGGCGCAGGACCGTTCCAGGGAGGTCGGCGAGGCAAGAAGCTTCGATGCCGGCGCGGCCGTGAGCCGGTCCGCCGCCCTTGTTCCACAAAGCGTCGCGCTCGATTCCCGGGGGCTGGTCCCCGCCGAGGATCCTTCCGAGCCGCGTCTCTTCGGCAGTCTTTCGGTCGCCGACAACGTCGCTCTCGGCGTTGGCCTCTTTTCCGTCGTCGGAACGACCGAGAAGGAGCAGATGCGCCGCCGGCAGGACCCGTCCCGCGAATATCGCGGCTCCGACACCCGAGTCGCCGCGGTGGGGATGAGCCTCAGGTTCTGAGGAGGCGGCGCGCCGCCTCGTCATCCCGGCGAAGGCCGGGACCTCGCGGGGGGGGCCGCGGTCACTCTTCCGACCAGAGTTCCCGGCTTTCGCCGGAATGACGCGCGAAATGCGGATTGAGCTTTTCCGCCTCGCCTTCCTCGGCTAGGAACAGGGAGTGAACGACGCCACCGCCGCAGCGGCGATCCGCAAGATCATCCATGTCGATATGGATGCCTTCTACGCGTCGGTCGAGCAGCGGGACAATCCGGAGCTGAGGGGAAAGCCGCTTGCGGTCGGCGGCGGCGTTCGCGGAGTCGTCGCCGCGGCGAGCTACGAGGCGCGCAAATGGGGCATCCGCTCGGCGATGCCGGCGGTGACCGCCCGGCGCCGCTGCCCGGAGCTGATCTTCGTCAAGCCGAGGTTCGATGCCTATCGTGCCGTTTCCGAGCAGATCCGGGCGATCTTCCGCGATTACACGCCGCACGTCGAGCCGCTCTCGCTCGACGAGGCCTATCTCGACGTCACCGAGGACCTGAAAGGTATCGGGGTCGCAACCCTCATCGCCGAGGAGATCAGGGCGAGGATCAAGGCGGATACCGGACTCACCGCCTCCGCGGGCGTCTCATACAACAAGTTCCTGGCCAAGCTGGCTTCGGATCAGAACAAGCCCGACGGGCTGTGCATCGTCACTCCGGGCCGCGGCCCCGCCTTCGTCGAAGGGCTGCCGGTGAAGCGCTTCCATGGCGTGGGGCCCAAGACGGCCGAGAAGATGGCCCGGCTCGGGATCGAAACCGGCGCCGACCTGAAGGCGCGAAGCCTCGAGTTCCTCGCCGCCCATTTCGGCTCCAGCGCCCGCTACTATCACGACCTTGCCCGGGGCATCTGCCACCGGCAGGTCAAGGCGGACCGGCCCTACAAATCGGTCAGCGCGGAGGACACCTTCCTCGAGGATCTGAGCGATCCGGGGGCCCTGCTGTCGGAGCTGGAAAGGATCGGCCGCCACGTCTGGACCAAGCGGGTGGTCGGGAAGGCGCTTTCCGGGCGGACGGTGAACCTCAAGGTCAAATATTCCGATTTCCAGATCGTCACCCGCGCCCGCTCGCTGGACCGGGCGGTCGGCGGCGAGGCGGAGTTCCTGGAAATCGGAGCCCAGCTCCTGCGCGGCCTGCTTCCGCCGGTGAAGAGCATCCGGTTGCTCGGGCTGGGGCTTTCGGGCCTGAGCGAAGGCGCCGGCCCCGCGCCGCGCCCGCTCGAGCTTCCGCTGGAGCTCGGCGCATAAATTGAAAAGGCGCGCCGCGACCGCGATTCGCTAGTTCGATCACCTTTATTGGATCGCCTTCGCCGCCGCATCCGCAGCGGGCGTATCCCTGCTGGCGGCCATAGCCGCCAACCTCGGCTTGTTTACTGCAGTCGGGGCACCCGGTTTCATGGCGATTGGAGGAGGGTTCGCTTTCCTGGCCTCCAACTACTTTTGGACCCAGATCCAGGACTTTCAAATTTCAAGAGCGACGGCTGCTTGCCGGCTCAATGCAACGCACTCTATGACCCGCTTATGCGCGCGTTCATCTGGGCGATGGGGGCGCTGACGGCCCTGTCCGCCGAGACGTTCGCAAGCGCCGTATTGACCGCGATCCCCTATGTGGGATCGGTCGTTCTGGTGATACTCGCGGTTACCACCGCGGCGGCTACCGCGAAGGCCTTCAACGACGTTAGGTGCGCCTTGGATGCCCTGAAGCAATGCGTGGAGGAGACGGCCCGGTCGATCGGTCCGCTCCTGCCGTTGGAAAAGGCGAGCGACCCTTTCTTTCTGCGCCTGAAGCCGCTCGACGGAGTGCGCTACACCCATGCGATCGAGGGCAGCACCGCGCTCGTGCAGGAAGACGCCATCTCGCACAGGTTTCTTCGTTGCGTTCGGCTCTCCGTCGGCGAGTGGCAGATCGAGGCCGTCGCTTGGATCCACGCGGCGCCTGGAGAGAGGGTGAGCTTCTCATGGTTTCTGGGGAGCGCCGCCCTCGGAACGGGCACCACGGCGGCGGACGGGCGCCGGTCCGTTCTGGTTCACCGTACGCCGTTGAAGCTGGAGGAGATCGCTCTTCGACTGGAAGCGGTCCATGCGTCCGGAACCCGGAAGACCAGAGAGGATCTGCTGGAGCTTCCGCCGACTCAACTGGCTTGCAAGTTGACCGTCACCCTCCCCGAATTCGAGCGGAGATCCCCCGCGATTCCTGAATCGCACGCCATTCCGGACGTAGTCGAGCGGCTTCGGCCAGCCTTCGATGAGTTCCACCGGATCGCGGACGACATCCTGATCCGCGGCTCGCCGGGCGGTCGCGGTAACCGGACGCACCTGCGCTAGACTTTGTCCTGTCGAGCTGGAATCGTCACCCCGGACTTGATCCGGGGTCCACCTTCTTCACCTCGCTGCCGGAGGAGTGACAAGGTGGATGCCGGATCAAAGTCCGGCATGACGAGGCGGGCCGCTTCCGTCCAAACAGGACGGGCCTTAGCGCGGGTTGAAGAGCATCCGGTTGCCCGGCGGAGCGGAAGGGAGGGACCGGGCCCCTCGCGTGACCGGAGAAATCGTCATCCCGGCAAAAGCCGGGACCTCAGGTCGAGAAGTCTCGGCGGGTCTCCCCGAGGCCCCGGCTTTCGCCGGGGTGACGGGTAGTTAAAGCCCCGTCCGCTCCAGGATCGTCGCGTTGACCTTGTTCACGTCGAACTTCTCCCGGACGAGCCGAAGCGACGCCTCGCCCATCGTTCGGGCAAGCCCCGGCGCCTCGAGGAACTTGCGCATCGCCGCATAGAGCGCGTCGGCATCGCCGACGGGGACCAGGAAGCCGTTCTCCCCCTCCACGACGGTGCCGCGGCACCCCGGAGCGTCGGTGGTGACCACCGCGCGGCCGATCGCCATCGCCTCGAGCACGGTCCGCGGCGTTCCCTCGCGGTAGGAGGGGAGGACGTAGACGCTGGACGCGGCGATCGCGGGCCGGACGTCCGTCAGCTTGCCGAGATCCTCGACCCCGCTCGCCAGGATCGAGTCGAGCTCCTCCCGGCTGATCGAATCCGGCGATTCGTCCAGCCAGCCGGCAAGCGCGATCCGGACCTTGGGGAATTCGGCCTTCAGCCGGGCCGCCGCCGCTCCGAACTCCCTGATCCCCTTGTCGCGAAGGAAGCGGGCGATCATCAGGAAGGAGACTTCCTCGGGCACCGGCTTCGGCTCGAACAAGGCCAGGTCGACCCCGGAGCCGTTGACGATGACGCTCGGCTTGCCGGCTCCGAGCAGTCGGAGGCGGCGGAAGTCGCTTCGGTCGTCCTCGTTCTGGAAGATGACGAGCTGCGAGGCGGCGAGCGCGCGCCGGTACATGAACATCGCGGCGAGCCGGATCGCCACCCTCTTCGGGTGAAGCCCGCCGAGGAAGGGATAGCCCATTCCGGTGATCATCGCCGCGAAGAAGGGCACCCCCGCCGCCCGGGCCGCCGCCGCTCCCAGTACGACCGGCTTGATCGTGTAGGCGATCATCACGTCGGGCGCGATTTCGCGCACCAGCGTCCGAAGCGCGCGGCCGCTGCGCCACGTGGCGATCGGATCCAGGCTCGTGCGGCCGAGCACGACCGGCACCGGAGTGGCTCCGAGCGCGCACAGCTTCGCCGCGACGTCCGCATCGATGTCGGGCGCGGCGGCGAAGACTTCGTGGCCGCGACCGACCATCGCCGCGATGAGGGGGCCGCGGAAATTGATCAGCGACGGCGCGTAGGAGCCGAGCAGAAGCACCTTGCGCCGCTTGCCGCTCCCGGCCATCGGCTTGGAACTCATATATTTTCCTCTTGCCCTGGTATTTGACGCCCCATACGGGTCGCGGAGCAGGAGTCCAGCATGCCGGCCACCGCCGGAAGGACGAAGCCGCCGGACGCGCGGCGCCCGCCCGAGTGGCACGAGAGGATCAGATGCGCCAGAACTGGCTTCCGGAAGGCAGGCGGGCCGCCTTGTGCTTCTCGATCGACGACGTTCATCCCGGCCGATCGAGTGACCTCTACGAAGCGGGCGGAGACCTCGAAAAAGGCGCGCTCGGCCACGTCCAGTGGCTGATCCGCCGCCACCCGAAGCTTCGGGCGACCCTGTTCACCACTGCCGACTGGCGCGAGATCAGGCCGACCTCGAGCCTGCCTTTCCTCGACGGCATCCCAGGGATCGGCCGCTACCGCTACAACGCCCAGATCCGGCCGAAAGGGGAGATGGCGCTCGACCGCCACCAGGCTTTCGTCGACTATCTGCGGTCGGAGCCGGGCTTCGAAGTGGGCCTCCACGGCCTCCACCACATGCACCCCAGGCGGATAAGCCCGGTCGAGTTCGTCGAGCAGGACCGGGCCGAGTGCCGGGCCGCGCTCGAGGAGGCGATCGCCATCTTCCGCAAGGCCGGCCTTCCCTTCGCTCCGGGAATGACTCCCCCGGGATGGAATGCGCCGCCGGCCCTGCTGGACGCCATGGCGGATCTCGGCCTCATCTTCGTCGCCTCGGCGCGCGACATCCTCACCCCGGTTTCGGCGGAAGCCAAGGCGAACATGAGCGGCCTCAAGGGCGTCGGCCTGTTCCGCCCGGAGCGGATCCACGGCGGCCGCCTCGTTCACATACCGGCCAACTTCCAGGCGACCAGCCCCGCCGACCGCGCCTTCGAGATCGTCGAGGCGGGCGGGCTGCTGTCGATCAAGGGCCACATCATCAAGGATTGCTGCGGCCATATCGCCCTCGACGGGATCGACCCGCTCTACTGCAATTATCTCGACACCCTGCTCACCGCCCTCGACGAGCGCTACGGCGATTCGATCTGGTGGACCAGCATGGGCGAGATCGCCGCGCGCCTCGCCGCCGGAGCGCCCGCCGATGCGGAGGCCGCCGCTTGAAGATCGAGCCCGCGCCCGCGCATGAGGACGAGCGCTATCTCGAAGCGCTTCAAAGCTGCTTCGGCGGCTGGGGCGGGCGCACCGAGTTCGACTGGTATTTCCGCCGTCCCTTCGCCGGCGCCGTCGCCGACCGCTTCGTGATCGCCGACGAAGAGGAGTGGATCGCCGGATCCGCGGTGAGCTGGCGCAGGCTCGCCGAGCCGGACGGAACGGTGCGCCGGATCGGGATCATGACCGGCTCATGGACCTTGCCGGCGGCGCGCGGGCGCGGCTGCTTCAGCGCGATCATCGAGCACAGCCGCCAGCTTTGCGTCGAGCGCCGCGCCGACTGGCTGCTCGCCTTCGTCACCCGGGACAATCCCAGCCGCCGCCAGCTGGAGCGTGCCGGCTCGCTGATGATCCCCACCGACTATCTCTGGAGCGAGGAGGGCGCCGGCGCGCCGCCTTCAACCGCTTCGCCAATGACCGTCGATCCGCAGCCCGCGCTTGTCGAGGCGCTCTGGCGCCGGCACGCCGGGCTCGGCCGGGGCCGCGTCCGCTTCCTCTACGAGGATCCCGAAGCCTGGGCCGGCCAGCTCATGGATCGCCCACTTCCCACCGATCTGCTCCAGGTCGCGGGGCTGGGGGAGGTGCTGGTCGAGCGGCACGCCGTGTTCGACCGGATCCTCGCGAGCGTCCCGCTGACTGACGATGCGCGGCTGGAGCTGGCGCGATCCGTCTGGGCCCGCGCGCTTCGCGCCGGCCGCCGCTTCTTCGCCTTCACCAGCCGGGCCGACGAAGCCGCCGCGATGCGGCAGGCCCTGGACCTGGGCGGGGTGCCGGGCTTCATCACTTTGCTCCCGGCGGCGGCGCCCGTGCCGGATGCCGGGCTGTCCTGGTCCGTGGACAGCGGCGACCGGGTATGAGTTCAGCGTCATCCCGGACTTGATCCGGGATCCATGAACACCGTCGGTCACTACGAGGCACATCCGTGTTCATGGATTTCCGGCCTTCGCCGGAATGACGGCTACAGCAGCTCCACCTCGCGCGCCCGCACCACCACCTCGTCCTGCCTGAACCGCCGCTCCAGCTGCGTCCGGTAGCCGCGCCACCAGCCCCGGTCGAGCCAGTCCGCCATCACTTCCAGGATGATGATGTCGTCGCGGTCGGGCTCGCCCTCGCCCTCTTTCCAAAGCCCTTCCGCCGGATTGCGGGTGAAGGCGGTGACTCCGCCGAAATGCTCGACCAGCTCGTCGCGGACGGCCGCGAACAACTCCGCTCCGAATGGCTTACCGCCATTGTCCGCCAGCGGGAGAAGGATCTCGATCAGGTGCACGAAAGGGCAACGCGGCAGCGCCCGGCAGGTTCAGACTCCGTTCGGCGCGCCGGGCCTCGCGTCGGTGCCTTATGCCTCTGACACGCCTCGCGGGGCGGAACGCCGCGGACGCCGGACCATCGGTCCCCCCGACCGCAACAGAGGGACAATCAAAAGACGAACGCAAGTCGGGGATCTCGCGATCCGGCTTCCGGGAAGGCCTGTCCTTCGCGGAGCGAGACCGTGTGCGGCCCCGCAACCCGTGAGTGAGGAGCAAGTAAATGTCGGTGACGAGCGCTGCGCTGCTGCCGGAAACGCATTTCGCATACTCGTCATGCCGGACTTGATCCGGCATCCACCTTTTCTACGCTTCGGCGATGGAGCGCGATCCGGCTGTCTACATCATGGCGAACGGGTTTCACGGGACGATCTATACGGGCGTCACGTCGAACCTGCTTCAACGTGTCTACCAGCATCGGGAAGGGACGTTCCGCGGGTTCACGGCGCGCTACGGGTGCGTGCGGCTGGTTTGGTTCGAGACGGGCGGATCGATGGAGGGCGCGATCCGGCGGGAGAAGCAGATCAAGAACTGGACTCGGGAATGGAAGGTCGCGCTGATCGAGGATGGGAACCCGACGTGGAGGGATCTGGCCGAGGATTTCGGGTTTGAGCCGCTGATCGGGAGGAAGGTGGACCCCGGATCAAGTCCGGGGTGACGGGAGGGGCCCCGTGACGGGAGGGCCGGCGGACGGGAGGCGCCCCGTGACGGGAGGCGCCGGCGGACGGGAGGAGCCGGGGCGCCCGCCTCGTCATGCCGGACTTGATCCGGCATCCACCTTCGCTTCGCTGCCGTGGCCGAAGCAAGGTGGACCCCGGATCGAGCCCGGGGTGACGCGCGCTGCGCTGCCGCCGGAAACGCATTTCGCATACTGTCATGCCGGACCTGATCCGGCATCCACCTTACTTTCGTCAGGCGCCGCAAGAAGGTGGATCCCGGATCAGGTCCGGGCTGACGATGCGAACGGCATCCGCTCGCGGAGCCGGCGCGCGTAGAGCGTTGCGAGCTCGACATGCCGGCTCGCGGCGACCGGCGTGGCGCTGCCTTCGGCGGCGCTGATCTCGCCGAGCATCCGCTCGCAGAAATATTCTCTTTGTTGCCGGCCGCGGCCGCCGGTCCCGTCCGCCGGCTCCGCCGCCATGCCCGAGACCGACTCCGCCCGGAGGCCGGACAGGCAGATGCCGGTCTCCAGCAGCTCTTCGGTATCCGCGAAGGCCGGACAGGCGTGCCGGCGATCGAGCGAAAAGCGCCTGCCGGCGCAGCGGCCGGGGCGTGATCGTCCGCACAGGGCGACTTCGACGATCAGCAGGTTTTCGGCCCGCTGCTCCCGGTTCCACGAGGGAAGATCGAGCCGCCGCACCTCGATCGCGACACCCCTGGCCGAGTCGAGCGCGACCGACACATCAATCGTCCTGCGGTCCGGACTGAGGGAAAGCCTGGCGGTCCCCGTGATTCGACTGTTTCGCAGCTCGATCAACCGTCCGCTTTGCGCCACGGCCGGGCCCGTGCCGTTCGTCGGCGCAAGGTTCAGCAGCGGCGAGGCGAATGCCGATCTCGGGGCGCGCGCTCCGGCGTCGAGCCCTGGACTTCTTCCTGCGGCAACCAAGTACCTACTCCTGCAATCCGCCCGAAGATACGCAGCCGCGAGGGCGACAGATGCACGCCATTGCGGGCGGGTCGTTCTGCGGACTCGGTCATTCCGACGAAGGCGGACCTTGCGTTAAGTCGCGGGGTGTCAGGTCGTATGGACATTCAGCCTCGGTATTTCGAATCCTCCCCTGCATTTGCAGGGGATGGGGACCATGCGAAGCATGGTGGAGGGGCCTTTCCGACTTCGAAGAACCCCTCCACCAGGCTGCGCCTGGTCCCCCTCCCTCGGAAATCCGGGGGAGGAAGCAGGAGCGGACCAGCGCCGGGTGAATGTCGATACGACCCAACCCGTCCCGTTCAGGGGAGGGGCTTTGCCTCCGCGCGAAAGCCCCGGATGACGTAACCCTCCCCGTCACGCATGCCCTTCGATGACCTCCTCGAAATCGACCGCCCGGCCCCGCTCGCTCAGCGCGAGCACGAAAGGCTCGCCGCCCAGCACTCCGTTCCAGGGCGTGCAGACGAAATAGACGTCGCGGTCGCTCGCCTCGAAGATGAGCATGGCCGGCCCATGATCGTCCGGTACCTCGCGGCCGATGTGGAGGAGGCAATAGGGCTTGTAGACGTCGAGGGAGAGTGCCCAGATGCGGCGCTTCGTCGTCCGGAACCCGAGGTCGAAAAGGTCGGCGCGGGAGTCGCTCCAGATCGCTTCCGAATGATCGTCGTCGGCGGCGTAGGGGACAAAGAACTTCATGAGCGGGGCTCTTTCGCCTTCGCGGGGGCTTCCTCGCCCGGCCCCGCGCCCCGGGCCGCTTCTCGCGCCGCCCATGCCTCCGCCTCCCTGCGGGCCTTTTCCTCCCATTCGCGCTGGGCCGCAGCGGCGAGGGCTTCATTCTCTTCCTGGCGGCGAAGCCATTCGCGATAGTCGCCGTCGCGCGAGGAATCGTATCCGTTCGGCGGCCGCACCATGCAAAAGCTGTCGCGGGGGCCGGGCGGCGGGGGCGGGGGGCGGTCGGCCTCGCCTTTCTCCAGCCAGATCTCCCGGCGTATGCGGCCGAGCATCTCGCTCACCGGAGTCGAGACGACGTCCCACAAAGTGAGGTCGCCGCACCTCAGGGCCTCGAGCAACTTCATCGATCGGCCGCCGAGATCGAAGACCACCTCCAGCCAAGTGAGTTGGCCGACGTAGTGATCGGCCGCGACGATCCGTCCTTCGAGACGCGCACTCCGCTCCTCGACGAGCTTGTTGCGGTAAAGCCTGAGAAGCATCTCCCACGTTTCCTCGGCGGCTTTGGCCTCCTCCTCGGGATCGACCGGCTCCGCGGCGGCGGGCGCGGCGGCGGCGGGCCACCCCTTGCGCCCGGCGCC
>DASVTN010000022.1:0-55334 GCA_036387555.1 Allosphingosinicella sp.
CCCAGGCCGAGAAGTCGTCGCGGCTCCGCTGCGGCCGAAAGAACCTGATCCTCCCCCAGCTTGCCTGGGGGAGGGGGACCGCGCGAAGCGCGGTGGAGGGGAAAGCGAGGTCCGGATCACCCCTCCACCACGACGCTTCGCGCCGCGGTCCCGCTCTCCGAGCAAGCTCGGGGAGGAATTTCGGAAATATCCGTCATCCCGGCGAAAGCCGGGATGACGAGCGGGCCTGAGCCGCCACGACCCCTCTCCCCTGCAGGAAGAGGGATTCCAGTCGGCGTGATGGCCCCCCAACAAAGCGGGGATAAGTCGCGCCCTTTCCTTGCCGCGCGACTCGGGCAGGGTTAACGTTCCGGCGTGCAGCAGCCCGTCCGCATCGCCCCCTCCATCCTCTCGGCCGATTTCGCGCGGCTCGGCGAGGAGGTGCGCGCCGTCGACGCGGCCGGCGCCGACTGGATCCATGTCGACGTGATGGACGGGCATTTCGTCCCCAACCTCACCATCGGGCCGGCGGTGGTGAAGGCGCTCCGGCCGCACTGCGCCAAGCCGTTCGACGTCCATCTGATGATCTCGCCGGCCGATCCGTTCCTCGAGGCTTTCGCCGAGGCGGGGGCGGACATCATCACAGTCCACCCCGAAGCGGGCCCGCACCTCCACCGCACGCTGCAGGCGATCCGCTCGCTCGGCAAGCGCGCCGGAGTCGCCCTCAATCCGGCGACTCCGGCAAAGATGCTCGATTATGTGCTCGAGGAAATCGATCTCGTGCTGGTGATGAGCGTCAATCCGGGCTTCGGCGGGCAAGGGTTCATCGAGAGCCAGCTCCGCAAGATCGAAGCGGTGAGGAAGCAGATCGACAGGCAGGGCCTCGCCGTCGATCTCGAAGTCGACGGCGGCATCGACGGCGCCACCGCCCGCCGGGCGGTCGAGGCGGGCGCCGACGTCCTCGTCGCCGGCACCGGCACCTTCCGCGGCGGGCCGGGCCGGTACGCGGCGAACATCGAGGGGCTGCGCGGATGAGCCTGCTCGAGAAGATCGACAGCGCCGAGCCCGGCGAGATCGAACCCGGCAAGAGGCTGATCCGGATCGGCGGCGGTCAGGGCTCATCGCTCGGCGAGCATCTCTCCTCGATGCTCCACCGGCTCTCGTGGCGAACCCCTTTCCATGCCTTGCGCCTTCGCGGCCGCCACCCGCTCAAGCTGCTTGCGGTCCCCAAGGATCCGGTCGCCGGGGACAAGGCCGCCGGCGACGCCATCCTCCACGGCAAGTTCCTCCGCCGGGGCCGGGCCTTCGCGATCGAATCGCTCGCCTTCGACGATCCGGCGCTTCCGGCGGACGTCTCGGATTATGTTCAGAGCTTCGAATGGCTTCGCGACCTCGCCGCCGCCGCGACCCGCGAGCGGGCGGCCAAGCTCGCCGAGAAGATCGTCCACAAATGGCTCGACGCACACGCCGGTTCGGTCGTCGAGCCGGCGTGGCGGGCGGACCTGTGGGGGCGGCGGATCCTCTTCTGGACGGCTTATGCGCCCTACATATTGTCGAGCCGCGACTCGGCCTATCGGGCGGTCCTGCTCAACACGCTCTCCCGCGGCGCGCGGCACCTCGACAAGGCCGCGGAAAAGGCTCGGCCGGGCCTGGCGCGGATCACCGCCTGGGCCGGAGTGGTCGCCGCCGCGCTCCTCGTCCAGGGCGGGCCCGCCCGGCTCGGACGGGGCGAGGCGGGGCTGCACAGGGCCCTTGCCGCCTCGCTTCACGACGATGGCGGGCTGGTCAGCCGCTCCCCCGAAGAGCAGCTCAGGCTGGTCGAGCTGCTCGCCCAGCTTCGAGCCGCTTATTTCGCCGGCGACCGCGAGATGCCGGAGACCGTCTCGGAGGCCCTGTCGGGAGCCGTGGGGGCGCTTCTCGGAGCGACGCTCGGCGACGAGGCGCTTTCGAGCTGGCAGGGCGGCAACATGGCTTCCGCGCGCCGGATCGCCGCCGCCGTCGAGGGCAGCGGCGCCCGAGTCCGGCCGCTTCGCCAGCCGCGCGGCTGGGGCTATCAGCGGCTCGAGGCGAAAAGCACCGTCGCCCTGTTCGACTCTGCGCCGCCTCCGCCGGCCCGGGCCTTCGCCGGCGGATGCGCCTCCACCCTCGCCTTCGAGCTTTCCGAAGGGGCGAACCGGCTCGTCGTCAATTGCGGGGGACAGGGCGGAGCGGCCGGCGCACTGCCGGCGGACCTCGCCCATGCGCTGAGGAGCAGCGCCGCCCACTCCACCCTCACTCTGGGCGACCGCAATTCGACGGCGGTGCACGACGACGGAAGCCTCGGCAAAGGCGTCTCCCAGGTCGAGCTGGTCCGCGACGAGACGGCGGGGATCGTCATGGTCGAGGCCAGCCACGACGGCTACGTCCGCCGCTTCGGCCTCGTCCATCAGCGCCAGCTCACCCTCGCCGCCGACGGCCGCGAGCTTCGCGGGCAGGATCTGCTCACCCTCCAGGGGCGCCGCCGCAAGGCCGAGCCGATCGCGTTCGCGGCCCGATTCCACCTCCACCCCGACGTCGAGGCGGCGACCACCGCCGACGGGCAGGGCGCGCTGCTCCGGATCCGGGGGCGCACCGTCTGGCAGTTCCGCTGCCGCGGCGGCCGGCTCTCGATCGAGGACAGCCTGTGGATCGACGGCGATTGCGCCCTTCGCGAGACGTCGCAGCTGGTCGTCGGCGGCGAGTGCCCCGCCGACGGCACCGCCATCGCCTGGATCTTCCGACGGGCCGGCTGAATCAACGTCACCCCGGACTTGATCCTGAACCGTCACCCCGGACTTGATCCTGAACCGTCACCCCGGATTTGATCCTGAACCGTCACCCCGGACTTGATCCGGGGTCCACCTTCTCGTTGGCGTGCGGGCGATGTAGAAGATGGATGCCGGATCAGGTCCGGCATGACGAACTGGAAGTCAGGCTGGGAGGACGCGTTGCAGGACCAGGTGAAGATCAAGCGCGCCTTGCTCTCGGTGTCGGACAAGACCGGGCTGGTCGACCTCGCCCGCACGCTCGCCCGCCGCGGGGTCGAGCTCATCTCCACCGGCGGCACCGCCAGGGCGCTCCGCGAGGCCGGGCTCGAGGTGAAGGACGTCTCGGACC
Organism: Allosphingosinicella sp.; assembly: GCA_036387555.1. Classification (GTDB taxonomy): domain Bacteria; phylum Pseudomonadota; class Alphaproteobacteria; order Sphingomonadales; family Sphingomonadaceae; genus Allosphingosinicella. The sequence goes on from DASVTN010000022.1 coordinate 3,115, forward strand.
TCACCGGCTTTCCCGAGATGATGGACGGGCGGGTGAAGACGCTCCACCCCAGGGTCCACGGCGGCCTGCTCGCGGTCCGCGACGATCCCGATCATTGCGCGGCGATGGCCGAACACGGGATCGGCGCGATCGACCTCGTCGTCGTCAATCTCTACCCGTTCGCCCAGACCGTCGCCCGCGGCGCCGGGCGCGACGAGATCATCGAGAATATCGACATAGGCGGCCCTTCGATGGTGCGCTCCGCTGCCAAGAACCACCGATCCGTGGCGATCTGTGTCGATCCTGACGACATTCCTCAACTTGTGACCACATTTGAAGCGAATGACGGCGCGACGACGCTGGAGTTGCGCAAGTATCTGGCGGCAAAGGCTTTCGCGGCGACAGCGGCCTATGATTCGGCGATCGCCCAGTGGTTCGCCTTCGCCGACCAGGGCGCGATGTTCCCTCAGAGCCTGCCGCTCACCCTGAAGCGCGGCGACGAGCTGCGCTACGGCGAGAATCCGCACCAGAAGGCGGCCCTCTATTTGCCGGCCGGCCCCCATGGCCGAGGCATCGCCCAGGCCGAGCAGGTCCAGGGCAAGGCGCTGAGCTACAACAATTTCAACGATTCCGACGCCGCTCTCGAGCTGGTCTCGGAGTTCCGCGACTCGGGTCCGGCCTGCGTCATCGTCAAGCACGCCAATCCCTGCGGAGTGGCCCTGGGCGGCAGCCTCGCCGAAGCCTATGCCTCCGCTTTCGCCTGCGACACCGTCTCCGCTTTCGGTGGGATCATCGCGGTCAACCGCCCGATCGACGCGGCCTCGGCCGAAGCGATGACCCGGATCTTCACCGAGGTGGTGATCGCGCCCGACGCCGACGCCGACGCCCGCGCCATATTCGCGCGCAAGAAGAACCTCCGCCTTCTGCTCACCGGCGAGCTTCCGGATCCGGCCCGGCCCGGCCTCACCTTGAAGTCGATCACCGGCGGCTATCTCCTCCAGTCGCGCGACAACGGGCGCATCGGGCCCGAGCAGCTCAAGGTCGTCACCCGTCGCCGGCCCACGGATCGCGAGCTCGCCGACTGCCTGTTCGCCTGGACGGTCGCCAAGCACGTCAAGTCCAACGCCATCGTCTATGCGAAGGACGGCGCCACCGCCGGGATCGGGGCCGGCCAGATGAACCGGCTGGAATCCGCCAGGATCGCCGCCTGGAAGGCCCGCGACGCGGCCGGGAAGGCGGGTTGGCCCGAACCTCGGACGCTTGGCTCGGCCGTCGCCTCCGACGCCTTCTTCCCCTTCGCCGACGGCCTGCTCGCCGCCGTGGAGGCGGGAGCGACCGCGGTGATCCAGCCGGGAGGCTCGATCCGGGACGACGAAGTCGTCGCCGCCGCCGACGAGGCCGGTCTCGCCATGGTCTTCACCGGAATGCGCCACTTCCGCCATTGAAAATCCTCCCCCGGCTTTCCGGTGGAGGGGTTATTTCAGGTTCAGCAGGGCCCCTCCACCAGGCTTCGCCCGGTCCCCTTCCCCGGCGAATGCCGGGGAGGAATCAGGGAGCGGCTCCGGGAGGGGTGGTTCCGGGCGGCGGCGGGAATTCGGGCGACTCGCCCTTCTTCATCCGGAACAGCACCCGGTCGTCATGGGTGAAGCCCTTCCACCAGACGACGATCCCGAAGGTGGCGAGGATGGCGGGGATTCCGAACGCCAGCTCCGCCCAGTAAAGCGACTTCGGCCAGGCGTTGACGAACTGCCCGACGATCACCGCCGCGGCCGCCGCCCAGACGAGCGGCCAGCGCCAGCCGTGGACCGGCGCGTCGAGGAGGCGGGAAAGCAGCCTCGCCTTGAGGATCGACGCCATTCCCAGCGCCAGCATCAGCGCCGCCGCCGCGCTCGCCGCCTGATAGCCCTGAACGCTCTCCGGGCGCAGCGGCAGCAGCTTCACGCTTTGGATGAACAGGATCGTGAGCGCCGCCTGGACGGCGATCATGAACGTCGAGATCATCAGGTTGCGATGCCTGGCGACGTAGACGAGCGCCGCTTCGGACACCGCCGCCGTGGCCGCCACGACCTCGGCCGCGAGCAGGAAGGACAGCGCCCCGGTGCCGCCCACGAACGCGGCTCCGACCATGCCCATCACCGCGTCGCCCGGAAGGCCGAGGGCGAGCGCGATCCCGGCCTGGGCGGCGATCACCCAGAAGCCCACCTGCCGCACCTGCTTGGCGACCGCCTTCTTGTCCCCCTCGGCCAGCTTCTGGGTGATGACGGGCGCAAGGATCGGGTCGAAGCTCGTCTTCAGCTTCTGCGGAAGCGAAGCGACCTGCTGGCCGACATAATAGACTCCCACCCAGTAAGGCGCGACGAAGAGGCCCAGGATGGCGATGTCGAGGCGGCGCGAGCCCCATTCGATGGCGTCGGCGGCGGCGAGCGGAATGTTCAGGCGCGCGACGTAGAGGAGCTTGGCCGGGTGCGGCGTCCACCCCCGCGGCAGGCCGTAGCTCCGGTAGAGCGGCCACAGCGACGCGACCATCCCCGCCGTCACCGAAATGACGTAGGCGATGATCAATCCGTCCCTCGATCGGGTGCCGTCCTCCGCCGCCGGAAAGATGAGCACGCAGACCGCCGCGGCGATGCTGATCGTCCAGGGCTCGACGATGGCCCGCGCCCGCACCGTCGCCCCGATGTCGTGCCGGTAGGCCAAAGCGGCCAAAGCGACGTCGGCCCCGGCGATTCCGAAGATCACCATCGGCAGCAGCCAGTCCGCTCCGTGGATGCCGCCGGCGGGGAACATCGCTTGCGGAAAGATCATCAGGATCAGGGTGAAGAAGGCGGAGGCCGTGAAGGCGGCCAGGAGCGCGTCGGTGACGACGCAGCTGTGCGGCTGGTCGGTGGTCGAGAGCTGCTGCGCCAGCCCCCGCTTCAGCCCGAGCGTCGAAAGCTGCGCCGCGAATTCCATCACGATGACCGCATAAGCGAAGGCGCCGAGCGCCTCCGGCCCGTAGAGCCGGCCGGCGATGAACAGGAAAGGCAGGCGCGCCGCGAGCCGGATCAGGAATCCGAAGAAGTTGGTCCTTCCGCCCTTGGCGAGGGCGGCGATATCCTCTCCGCCCCCGGACGGGGCCGTGCTCAATGCGCGGCGCCCCAGTTCGGGCCGGTTCCGATGTCGACTCCGAGCGGGACGCTCAGCGTCACCGCCGGCTCCGCCGCCCGCTCCATTACCTGGCGGATCACGGCGCTGGCCTGCTCGACCCGGGCTTCCGGCACTTCGAAGACGAGCTCGTCATGGACCTGCATCAGCATCCGGACCGAGCCGAGCCCCTCCCGCTCCAGCGCCGGGCACATGCGGACCATCGCCCGCTTGATGATGTCCGCGCTCGTGCCCTGGATCGGCGCGTTGACCGCCGCCCGCTCGGCGCCCTGCCGCTCGTGCTGCGTCTTGCTCCGGATCATCGGGAAGTGGGTCTTGCGGCCGAACAGGGTGGTGGTGAAGCCGGTCTCGCGAACCCCCTCGAGCGTCGAATGGATATAGTCGCGGATTCCGGGGAAGCGCTCGAAATAGCGGTCGATCATCGCCTGCGCCTCGTCGGCCGTGATGCTCAGCCGCCCGGCGAGGCCCCAGCGCGAGATTCCGTACAGGATCGCGAAGTTGATCGTCTTGGCGCTTGCGCGGGTGTCGCGGGTGACCTCCCCAAACAACTCCTGGGCGGTAAGGCTGTGGATGTCCGCGCCTTCGGCGAAGGCCTGCTTGAGCTGCGGCACGTCGGCCATGTGCGCGGCGAGGCGGAGCTCGATCTGGCTGTAGTCGGCGGCGAGCATGACGTAGCCCGGCTCCGCCACGAAGGCGTCTCGGATACGGCGGCCGATCTCGGTGCGGATCGGGATGTTCTGCAGATTGGGGTCCGTCGAGGACAGGCGGCCGGTCTGGGCGCCGGATAGCGAGTAGCTGGTGTGGACCCGGCCGGTCTCCTTGTTGATCTGCTGCTGAAGCGCGTCCGTATAGGTCGATTTGAGTTTGGAGAGCTGGCGCCACTCGAGCACCAGCGCGGCGATCGGAACCCCCTCGCGCGACAGTCGCTCGAGCTCGTTCACGTCGGTCGACCAGGTGCCGGACTTGCCCTTGCGGCCGCCCTTCAGGCCCATCTTGCCGAACAGCACCTCGCCCAGCTGCGCCGGGCTTCCGATGGTGAACTGGCAGCCGGCTTCGCCGCAGACCTTCTCCTCGAGGGCGACGATCTGGGTCTGGAATTCGTGGCTGAGCCTGCCCAGCTCCTCCCGGTCGACCTTCACCCCTTCGCGCTCCATCCGGGCCACGACCGGAACGAGGGGCCGGTCGACCATCTCGTAGATCCGGGCCACCCGCTCGTGCGCGAGGCGGGTCTTGAAGCGAGTCCACAGGCGCAGGGTCACGTCCGCATCCTCGGCGGCATATTCGGTGGCCCGGTCGAGCGGCACCTGGTTGAACTTGATCTGCTTCTGCCCCGATCCGCAGACGTCCTTGAAGGCGATGCACTCGTGATCGAGATGCTTCCTGGCGAGATCGTCCATCGAGTGGCTGTTGAGGCCCCCGGCGTCGAGATTGAAGCTCATCACCAGGCTGTCGTCGACGGGCGCCACCTTTATCCCGCGCCGGTCGAAGACGATCCAGTCGAACTTGAAATTGTGGCCGACCTTGAGGACGGCCGAATCCTCCAGAAGCGGCTTGAGCTTGGCGAGCGCCACCGCCGCCGGAATCTGCTCCGGCCGCTCCGACAGCAGGTCGTGGCCGCCGTGCTCGAGCGGGATGTAGCAGGCCTTGCCGCATTCGGTGGCGAGGCTGATGCCGATGAGGTCGGCGGTGACGCAATCGTAGCCGGAGGTCTCCGTGTCCACCGCGACCAGCCCGTTTCGGCTTGCCTCGGCGATCCAGGAGTCCAGCGCCGCCTCGTCCGTCACCGTCACGTAGGCGGAGCGGTCGATCTTCGGCTCGGGCCGGACCTCGCGCTGCACGGGAGTGACGCTGTCGCTCGGCGCCTTGACCTGAGACGTGCCGTTGAGGCGCGAGAGCAGGGCCTTGAAGCCCTGCTCCTCGAGGAATTCGCGAAGCGGAGCGTCCGGAATGCCCTTCATCTCCAGATTCTCGAGAGGTTCGGGCAGCGGCGAGTCGCAGATCAGCCGGACGAGCTCGCGCGACATCCGCGCCGCGTCGGCATGCTCGATCAAATTCTGCTTGAGCTTGGGCTTCTTGATCTCATCGGCATGGGCGAGGACGTTCTCTACGTCGCCATATTGCTGGATGAGCTGGGCCGCGGTCTTGGGCCCCACGCCCGGGACCCCGGGGATGTTGTCGACGCTGTCGCCCATCAGCGCCAGCACCTCGCCCAGCTGCTCGGGCGGAACTCCGAACTTCTCGATCACATAGTCGCGGCCGATGCGGCGATCGTTCATCGTATCGTAGAGGTCGAGCTTTCCGTCCTCGACCAGCTGCATCAGATCCTTGTCCGACGAGACGATCGTCACCCGCCAGCCCGCCGCCAGCGCCGCCTTGGAATAGCAGGCGATGATGTCGTCCGCCTCCAGCCCGTCCTCCTCGATGCAGGGCAGCGAGAAGGCCCGGGTGGCGTCGCGGATCAGCGGGAATTGCGGAACCAGGTCCGGCGGCGGCGGCGGCCTCTGCGCCTTGTAGCCTTCGAACATGTCGTTGCGGAAGGTATGGGAGCCGGCGTCGAAGATGACGGCGAGGTGGGTCGGGCCCTCCTCCTTGTGGAGGCTCTCGGCTAGCTTCCACAGCATCGTCGTGTAGCCGTAGACGGCGCCCACGTTGAGGCCGTGCCGGTTGGTGAGCGGCGGCAGCCGGTGATAGGCGCGGAATATGTAGCTGGACCCGTCGACCAGATAGAGATGGGGCATGCGAGGGCTCTAGCGCAGCCCGCGCCTCTCGTCATCCCGGCGAAGGCCGGGACCTCGGGGAGACCCGCCGAGACTATTCCGACCTGGGTCCCGGCTTCCGCCGGGATGACGCGTGGCCGCAATTCTACGGTCTGGGATTCGTTAACCACGGCGCGTTAGCCTTGGCCTCATGAGTCGCCCGTTGCTCCTTCTCGCCGCCCTGGCCTCGGCGCTGTCCGCCGCCCCGGCCGCATCCGAGCCGTCCCGGCCGCCCCGGATCTCCGTGCAGGTGCGCGGCAGCGGGCCCGACGTTATCCTGATTCCCGGCCTTTCGGCCTCCCGCGGCGTCTGGAACGGCACCGTAGCGGCAATGCCGGGCTACCGCTTCCATCTCGTTCAGGTCGCGGGCTTCGCCGGCACGCCCGCCGCCGGCAACTCGGCGGGCCAGGTCGCCGCGCCGGTAGCGGACGAAATCGCCGCCTACATTGCAGCCAACAACCTCGTCCGCCCTGCCATCGTCGGCCATTCGATGGGCGGCTCGATCGCAATGATGATCGGGGCCAGGCACCCGGCGCGCGCCGGCCGGGTGATGGTCGTCGACATGTTGCCCTCCACGACTCGCCCGTTCGGAGTGCCGCCCGCGGCCGTCAGGCCGCTGGCGAAGCTGATCGGCGGGGAGATGGAAGGGGCGGACCGTTTCCGGCGCGACCTCAAGTCGCTGGTCGGTCGGTTCGGCGATTCGGGCTGGCTGGAAAGCCGGAGCGATGCGGGCGTGGTGGGGCGCTCGCTCGCGGAGCTGCTTTCAACCGACCTCGGCCGGGAGCTGCCCCGCATCCGCGCCCCGCTCACCGTCGTCTACGCCTGCCCCGCGAGCGTCAGCTACGCCTGCGGCCCGGTCAGCCGAGCCTTCACCACCGCTTATTCGGCACGCCCGGGGACCAAGCTCGTCCGGATAGAGCGCAGCGGCCACACCATCATGTGGGACCAGCCGGCCGCCTTCCAGGCCGAGCTTCGAGCCTTCCTTGCAGGGCGCTAGCTTAGCCCCTCTCCCGCGAAAAGCCGGAGAGGGATTGAGGGCCCGCGAGTAAGGCGGCGTTCAACCCGGCGTCCTTACGGGGTGGGGCATGAAATGGCCGATCCTTCTCGCCGCCGCCCTGGGCTCCGCCGCCGTCGGAGCCGCGGCTCCGGAGCCCGCGCTCCCGGCGCCCGCCGCCAGGCCCTTCGCCCCGACCCGGTTTTCCGTCACCGTTCAGGGCACCGGGCCGGACGTGATCCTCATCCCGGGCCTCACCGCTTCGCGCGACGTGTGGAAGGGCAGCGCCGCCGGGATTCCGGGCTATCGCTACCATTTCGTCCAGGTCGCCGGTTTCGCCAACACGCCGGCGCGCGGCAACGCCCGGGGCGAGGTGGTCGCGCCGCTGGCGGAGGAGGTCGCGCGCTATATCCAGTCCCGGGGGCTGAGGCGGCCCGCGATCGTCGGGCACTCCATGGGCGGGACGGTGGCCATGATGGTCGCCGCCCGGCACCCAAGCCTGCCCGGCAAGGTGATGGTCGTCGACATGCTGCCCCAGCCCGCCGGGATATTGGGCGGCGATGCCGCGGGGATGCGCGGCCTCGCCGACAGCCTGCGAGACCTCAGCGCCTCGCCCGGCGGCCGGCGCCTCGTCGAATCGGCGATCCGATTGTTCGGGAATCCCGAAGGCGGCGCCGATCCCGACGTGACGGCCCGCGCCACGCACGAGCTCGCCGTCACCGACCTCACTCGCGAGTTGCCGAGGATCGCGGCGCCGCTCACCGTGGTTTACGCCAGCCTCGACCCGAGCCGCCGGGCCGCCGACGACGGCCGCTATCGCGCCGCTTATTCGGGCAAGCGCGGAGCGAAGCTCGTCCGGATCGACAATAGCGGCCACATGATCATGTACGACCAGCCGGCGCGGTTCCGGAGCGAGCTGAAGAGCTTCCTGGCGCAATAAGTCCTCCCCGAGCTTGCCTCGGGAGGGGAACCGCGCGAAGCCTGGTGGAAGGGTGATCGACGCCGCTTTGCCCCTCCACCAGGCTTCGCCTGGTCCCCCTCCCCCAGCAAGCTGGGGGAGGATTTAGGGCACCAGCACCGTATCCACCGCGTCCGGCAGCATCTCGGGATGGTCGAGCGTGTAGTGGAGGCCGCGGCTTTCCTGGCGGGTGAGGGCGGACCGGACGATGAGCTCGGCGACCTCGACGAGGTTGCGCAGCTCGACGAGGTCCGCGGTGACCCGGAAGTGCCGGTAATAATCGTGGGTCTCCTGCCGGAGCAGGCTGATCCGGTTGAGGGCCCGCTCGAGCCGCTTGGTGGTCCTCACGATGCCGACATAATCCCACATGAAGCGGCGAATCTCGCGCCAATTGTGGTGGACCACCACTTCTTCGTCCGAATCGGTGACCCGGCTCTCGTCCCACGGCCGGATCGGGGGCGGCGCCGGCAGGCTGCTCCAGCCGGCGTTGATATGTTCCGCCGCGGCGACTCCGAAGACCAGGCATTCGAGCACGGAGTTGGAGGCGAGGCGATTGGCGCCGTGGAGCCCCGACATGGTCACTTCGCCCGCCGCATACAGGCCCTCGACGTCGGTTCGGCCGTCGAGATCGGTCATAACTCCGCCGCAGGTATAATGGGCGGCGGGGACGACGGGGATCGGCTCGCGGGTGATGTCGATCCCGATGTCCGGCTCGGCCAGCCGGGCGGCGATGGTCGGGAAATGGCCGCGGACGAAATCCGGATCCCGGTGGCTGATGTCGAGATGGACGTAATCGAGCCCGAGGCGTTTCAGCTCATGGTCGATCGCCCGGGCGACGATGTCGCGGGGCGCGAGCTCCTCGCGGGGATCGAAGCGCTTCATGAATCGGCGGCCGCCCCCTTTGACCCCGCCGGGGAGCTTGAGCATTCCCCCCTCGCCACGCATCGCCTCGGTGACCAGGAAGTTCTTGACGTCATGGTGGTAGAGGCAGGTCGGGTGGAACTGGTTGAACTCCATGTTCGCGACCCGGCATCCCGCGCGCCAGGCCATGGCGATCCCGTCGCCGGTCGAGCCGCGCGGATTGGTCGAATAGAGCCAGGCCCGGCTCGCGCCGCCGCTGGCGAGGATGGTGGCGCGGCCGGTGAACAGCTCCACCCGGCCCGACTCCCGGTTGAGCGCGTAGACGCCCCAGACCCGCTTGTCCTCGGCGCCCGAGACGGTGTGGCGGCCGGTGACGAGATCGATCGCGACCCGGTCCGGGATCAGCTCTATGTTGGGATGCGCGGCCGCGGCGGTTTCGAGTGCCTGCTGCACCGCCCAGCCGGTCGCGTCGGCGACGTGAACGATGCGGCGGTGGCTGTGCCCCCCTTCCCGGGTCAGGTGCCAGCCCGCTTCCCCGCCCTTGTTGAAGGGCACTCCCAGCGCCGCCAGCCGCTCGATCGCCGCCGGAGCGTTCTCGACCACGAACTCCACCGTCTCGCGCCGGTTGAGACCGGCCCCGGCGACGATCGTATCCTCGATATGGCTCTCGAACGTGTCGCCCGCCTCGAGCACGGCGGCGATCCCGCCCTGCGCATAGGCGGTGGAGCCGGAGGAGAGCGCGCCCTTGGCGAGGACGGCGACCTTGAGGTGGGGCGCCAGCGTCAGCGCCGCGGAAAGCCCGGCCGCGCCCGAGCCTATCACGATCACGTCGAATTCGTGGGTCACCCCTGCGCGTCCGACGCGCGGGTGAGGTTGAGGAACACGTCCTCCAGATCCGCCTCCCGGGTGGAGACGTCGACGATCCCGAGGCCGTCGCGCTGGAGTGCGGCGAGCACCTCGCCGGCGTTCACCTTGTCCTTGCGGTAGGTGATGGCGAGGGTGCGCTCGCCCATCAGGTCGATCTTCTCGAAGCAGCCGGCGTCGGGAAGGGCGGCGATGTCCCGGTCGACGGTCACCTCGACGGCTTTCTCCTGCGCCATCCCCACCAGCGTGCGGGTGGTCTCGTTGGCGATGAGGCGGCCGTGGTTGATGATCGCGATCCGGTCGCACAGGTTCTCGGCTTCCTCGAGATAATGCGTCGTGAGGACGATGGTCACGCCTTCCCCGTTGAGCTGCCGGACATAGGCCCAAAGCTGCCGGCGAAGCTCGATGTCCACCCCGGCCGTCGGTTCGTCGAGGACGAGGATGGGCGGCGAATGGACCATCGCCTTGGCGACCAGCAGGCGCCGCTTCATCCCTCCGGACAGGGTTCGGGCATAGGCCTCGGCCTTGTCCTCCAGGTGGACGGCTCGGAGAAGCTCGGACGTGCGCCGCCGCTCCTTCGGCACGCCGTAGAGGCCGGCGGTGATCTCGAGCGTCTCGCGCGGAGTGAAGAAGGGGTCGAAGACCAGCTCCTGCGGGACGATCCCGATCGAGGCCTTCGCGTTGCGCGGGTGCCGGTCGATGTCGAAGCCCCAGATGTTCACGCTTCCGGCGCTCTTGTTGACCAGCCCGGCAAGGATGTTGATCAGAGTGGACTTGCCGGCGCCGTTCGGGCCGAGGAGTCCGAATATCTGGCCCCGCGGCACATCCAGGCTCACCCCCTCGAGCGCCCTCTTGCCGCCCGCATAGGTCTTCTCGAGATCGACGATGGAAATAGCCGCTGAGGTCATCGGCGGCGCTGTAGCGGCTGGGGCCGGCAAAGCATAGGAGCACGCGGCCGGCGGAAGTTGAACATTGACTCAAGTTTCATCTTGAGGCATTGCCGTGCCCGGGCCGAACCGAGACTCCGTCGAAGGAGCGCGCGGCCGGGGGAGAGGGGTTGAGGCACTTCACGGCATCGGACGGCGCTCGAATCGCCTATTCGGACGAAGGCGGCGGGCGTCCGCTCGTGCTCCTGCACGGGCTGATGGCGGATTCCGGCTTCTTCGATCGGCAGCGCGAGCTGGCCGCTTCCTTCCGGATCGTCGCCGTCGATCTGCGCGGCCACGGCCGGTCGCCGCCGGGACCGGTTCCTCCAACCATCCGCCTGCTCGCCGAGGACATCGCCGGCCTGGCCCGCGAGCTGAACCTGCGGGACTCGGTCGGGATCGGTTGGTCGCTGGGCGCCGCGGTGCTCTGGCGCGTGCTTTCCGGCCCGGAATCGCCGCGGTTCGCGGGCTCGGTGGTGGTCGACATGACTCCGCGGGTGCTGAACGACGGCGATTGGGATCTCGGCCTCTCCAGGGAAGTGTGCGAGGCGCGAAGCCAGTCGATCCGCGACGATTTCCCCGCTTTCGCGGCCGCCGCCGGCCAAGCCATCTTCGCGACCCCGGGAGCGCAGGCCGATCGTGCCGCCGAGGCCTTCGCGGCCAACGACCCCGCGCCGATCGGAGCGCTGTGGGAGTCGCTGGTGGAGGAGGACTTCCGCCCTCTGCTGGCCGCGATCCGTCAGCCGACCCTGGTGGTCCACGGCGCCCGCAGCCACCTCTACGGCGCCGACACGGCCGGCCACCTGGTGGAGGCGCTTCCCAACGCCCGGGCCGTGGCCTTCGACCGTTCCGGGCACGCGCCGCACCTCGAGCAGCCTCGCCTGTTCAACGACACCCTTCGCGATTTCGCGGCGATGCTGCCGCCAGTCCGTCAACCCAGACAATTGCTTGACCAGGAGTGAAGCCCATGACCCGCACCCGATTCAACACCCTCCTCAAGGCCGGCGCCGCGCTCGCCGCCATCAGCGCCGCCGTGCCGCTCCAGGCCCAGGAGCAAAGCGCCCAGACTCCGCAAACGCCGGAGGAGACGGCCGCGGCCGCCAACGACGAGGCCGCCTCGCCCGAGACGACGGGAGCCGACGCGGCGCTCATCGGCGAGGACATCCTGATCACCGCACGCCGCCGCGAGGAGAGCCTTCAGGACGTTCCGATCTCCGTCTCCGCCTTCAGCGGGGAAGCGCTCGAGAACCAGGGCGCGGTCGACATCACGGCTCTCCAGCAGCAGACCCCGAACCTCACCCTTCAGATCGCCCGCGGCTCCAACTCGACCCTGATCGCCTTCATTCGCGGCATCGGTCAGCAGGACCCGGTCTGGGGCTTCGAACCCGGCGTCGGCCTCTACATCGACGACGTCTACGTGGCCCGGCCGCAGGGCGCCGTGCTCGACATCTTCGACGTTGAGCGGGTCGAGGTGCTCCGCGGTCCGCAGGGGACCCTCTACGGACGCAACACGATCGGCGGCGCGATCAAATACGTCACCCGCCGCCTCGGCCGGGATTTCGAGGCGCGGGTCCGCGGCGCCTACGGCACCTACAACCAGATGGACCTCAGCGGCACCGTCACTCTTCCGGTCCAGGATAATTTCGCGATCGGCGGCGGCTTCGCCATCTACAAGCGGGACGGCTTCGGCGAGAACCTCTTCACCGGCGCGGAGCATTACAACAAGGACGTTTGGGCGGCCCGGCTCAGCCTCGAATGGGAGCCCGCGGACACCATCTCCATCCGGGTCGCCGCCGACAAGACGGACGACGAATCGAACCCGCGCCACGGTCACCGCGAGGTCGGCAATGCCGGGCTCGCCAATTTCGAGCCGCCCAAGAGCGTCTACGACACCCGCGCGGGCGTGGGCGACGAGAACAATGTGGAGACTTCCGGGATCTCCGGCACGGTCGAGGTCGAGATCACGCCCGAGGTGACGTTCAAATCGATCACCGCCTGGCGCAAGGGCCATACCGAGACCGTCATCGACTTCGACGGGACGCCGGGGCCGGTGCTCGACATCCCGTCCTTCTACAGGGACAAGGCCTTCACCCAGGAGCTCCAGCTCCTCTTCAACCACGATCGGGTCCAGGGCGTGGCCGGGCTCTACTACATCAGCAACTCCGCTTCGGGCGGCTTCGATACCGTCATCGGCAATGCGGGCCTGACGACTCTGACGACGGGCGACGTCGACACCAAGAGCATCGCGGCCTTCGCCGACGTCAGCGTCGACCTGACCGACCAGCTCGCCATCTCGCTCGGCGGCCGCTACACGAGCGACAAGCGCGAAGGGACGGTGTTCCGCCAGAATTACCTCGGCATCCGGAGCCCCACCTTCGGCAACAACGCCGCCGTGCCGTTCGGCCTGCCGCGGACGAACTATACCAACGAGCGCACGTTCAAGGAATTCACCCCGCGCGCGTCGATCAGCTACAAGCCGAACGACGATCTGATGGTCTACGCCTCCTATTCGAACGGCTTCAAATCGGGCGGATTCGATCCGCGCGGCGACGCCGTGCTCGTTCCGAACACCTCGGCCGGATACAATCCGGAAAAGGTGGACGCCTACGAGCTGGGACTCAAGGGCAATGCCGGGCGCAAGCTGTTCTTCAACGTCGCCGGCTTCTACTCGAAATATAAGGGCCAGCAGGTCACCCAGCAGTATCTCGTCGGGACGACCGTCGCCAGCGAGGTCGTGAACGTCGGGCGCTCGACGATCTACGGTGCCGAATTCGAAGGCCGAGCCGTCTTCTCGCGGGCCCTCTCGGCAACCGCCGCGGTGGGTTATACCCATGCCGAGTTCGACACCTTCGTCTCCTACGATCCGATCACCAAGACCGTCCGCGAGCTGGCCGACGAGCGCAACTTCCAGAACACGCCCAAGTGGAACGGCAATCTGACGCTGAACTACGTTCACGATCTCGGCGACAGCGGCTCGATCGCCTTCACTCCGGCCGTGTCCTTCCGCAGCAGCTACACCTTGTTCGAGATCGCCAACCCGACGCTCGACGAGAATGGCTACGCATTGTTCGACGCAAGCGTGGTCTGGACGTCGCGCAACGAGCGTTTCCAGCTCGGCGCCCATGCCCGCAACATCACGGACGAACGCTACCGGGTCGGCGGCTACGTCTTCCCGGGGGCCTTGCTGGGCAACTCGCTCATCGCCTTCTACGGCCCGCCGCGGACCTTCACGGTTTCCGGCGCGATCAAATTCTAGAAGTCCTGCCGCCGTCATTGCGAGCGAAGCGAAGCAATCCAGCGGCCCTGCGCCGTAACTGGATTGCTTCGTCGCTTCACTCCTCGCAATGACGGCGGCTCGAGCGAAAGGTGTGACAGGATGGCCACGGGGACTGTCGGAATGAACGACCGAGGCACCCCCGGCGGAGGCCGGGTGCTGGCGATCCTGCTCCTCGCCTACATCTTCAACTTCATCGACCGGCAGATCATCGGAATCCTCGCGGTTCCGATAAAGGCGGAGCTGGCGCTCTCCGACCGGCAATTGGGCCTGATGGGCGGAATCGCCTTCGCGCTCTTCTATTCGGGACTGGCGATCCCGATCGCCTGGCTTGCCGACCGCAAGAGCCGGGTCAACATCATCGCCGTATCGGTCGCCTTGTGGAGCGCCTTCACCGCTTTATGCGGGTTCGCCCAGAATTTCTGGCACCTGTTCCTGGCGCGCATGGGCGTTGGCATCGGCGAAGCCGGCGGGGTAGCCCCTTCATATGCGTTGATCTCGGATTTCTATCCGAAGGCGCGCCGCGCCCGAGCGCTCGCCCTGTTCTCGCTGGGCATTCCGATCGGCTCCGCGCTCGGCGTCTTCTTCGGTGGGTGGATCGCGAGCCATCTCGATTGGCGATCCGCCTTCATCATCGTCGGCCTCGCCGGCCTGCCCGCCGCATTGCTCGTCAAGATCGGAGTGCCGGAGCCGGTGCGCGGCGGCTTCGACACCGCCGACGGCCAGGCCAGCGACCCGGCGCCGCCGTTCGGGCGGGTCGTCGCAAAGCTGGCTCGGACACCCAGCTTCTGGCTGCTCTCCTTCGGCGCGGCCTCGGGCTCGATCCTGGGCTATGGGCTGATCTTCTGGCTGCCGAGCTTCTTCAGCCGAAGCTTCGGGCTGGAGCTCGCCGAGGTCGGCTGGTTCTACGGCTCAATCGTGCTGGTCGGCGGAGTCGCCGGCACTTTGCTCGGCGGGTGGATCGGCGACCGGGTCGGAGCCGCAAATCCCGGAGCCTACGCCCTGGTCCCGGCGGTCTGCTTCATGATCGCGACGCCGGTGTTCGCCTTCGGCCTGTTCGCGCCGTCGCTGACGGTGGGCTGGATATTGTTCACGATCGGCCAGATGCTGGCCCTGGCCTGGCTGGGGCCGGTGATCGCCGCGGTCCAGCATATCGTCCCACCGAACATGCGGGCGACGGCGTCGGCGAGCTTCCTGTTCATCAACAATCTGATCGGGATCGGCTTCGGGATATTCTTCCTCGGCTTCATGTCCGACCGGATGGGCGCGGCGCACGGCGAAAACGCCCTCCAATATTCGATCCTCTACGGGCTCGGCTTCTACGTCCTGAGCGCGCTCATCTATTTCGTCGCCTCGACCCGCCTGAAGCGCGACTGGCACGGCACCTGACCGAAACGGATCCAGTTCGCCTGTCAAAATGATTTGATCGGCCGTACCTTCGCGGAGCCGCCATGCCGGCGCGCGGGGGGATCATCATGCGAACAAGCGATCGAGCTGCGGTCCGGCAGGTCCGGAGGCGCCTTTTCCGGCTTGCGCGTCTCGCCGCCCTGGCCACTGGCGTTTTCGCCGCGCCCGCCATGGCAGGCAAGTCCTATTACCGGCTGACCATCTCCAACGATACGCCCCAGAACGTGTGGGTCAAGCTAAGCGGCTCGGGCTGCACGGACTGGAAGAAAGGAGATCCCAATCAGCAGCAGAAGGTGAAACCCAACGAGTCCGTCCGGTACGAGTTCGTCCGCGCGAGCCGATGCTCGGGCGAAAATGGCCAGGTGCCCGTGACGGTTTGGCAATCGGCATCAACCGCGCCCCCGTCGACGGCGTCGGGCAGCGTCTTATTCAACTATACGGCCGATCATCAGGCACGCTGGACCACTGTCACTCCCGGTGACCGGAGCTTCCGGATCACCTTCCGTCCCCGAGCCCAAGGGGACAATGACGATCTTGTCGTCGGCGTAACGAGCTTGAGGCAGGTCAACGTCGCCACGGCGATCAGCAACGGCTGCCGCGTCAAGGCAGACACTGCGACAGCGGTCGAGGCGCTGTCCGCATTTTCGGACCTGGGTTCGCTGACGAAGCCGGCCATCGACGGCTACGTGCCCTCGGATTTCCTTGTCTCAAAGCTCAAGGTCACGGCGCCCGTGTGGGGCTTCCGCGGGTTGACCTTCGGCCCCGAAGTCGAGCTCGAGGCGCTGAAGCGGGGATTCCTCCTGTCGAAAATGGCCAGTTATCTCTCCGGCAAGACAGCGGCCCAGGCAGCGGCCGGTTGGGCCATCATGGGTCCGCAAAGCGGAGGCGCCTTTGATTCGGCTGCATTCGCCCTGAGGGCGCTGGCGGTCCGGGCGAGCGGCTCCCCCCGCAGTCAATATGTGTCGGTTGCCGTCGATTTCGAGACCGCTGCCGGCTTCGGCAGGGACGACTATGTCTACGCATTCCAGCTCGTCCCCAATTCAGAGCTGTTCGGCCTCAAGGCGTGCGGGTTCAAGGGCAGCGAGGCACAGGTTCAGCCGTTTGGAGGTACCGCGGTTTACGACCTGATGCGAAGGAAGAAGACGGGAAGCACCGCATGGACCGCATGGAATGGTACGGACTGGGTGAGCTCCACCGTCGTCCCCAAGAATCCGTGACGCGGAGCGAAGCCGTTAGTCGGCGCCCGCCGGGTCGAACCCGGCGCCTTCATCGCCGGGCCTCCGGGTGAACGTCGGTCGCCGTTTCAGGCCAGACCCGCCCGAAGGGCGGAATCTTCGGGCCCGGGGCGGATCGTTGAGCTTCCGCTCACCGGCAAAGGGGCGAGGATCTGCGCTCGCAGCGGCGCTCGACAACCGGTCGGATCCGAAAAACCTGGGGCGCTCTGTTTGGACGGAAGCGGCCCCCTCGTCATGCCGGACTTGATCCGGCATCCACCTTTTCACTTCTCCGGCAGCGGGATGAAGAAGGTGGACCCCGGATCAAGTCCGGGGTGACGATTCCAGCTCGACAGGACAAAGCCAAGCCTAGACTGGAGTGTCTGTCTCCAGATTGCGACCGCCACCGGCATCCGGATTATCGGCGCAAGGCAACGAACGTCATGCGCCCGAGACTGGCTGCGACCGCGGCGCCCGGCGTACCTGCGGGTTGGTTCCCGCTACCCTGTCGGCAGGCTCGGCCGCGGCTTTGAGCAGCCGTGCCTGGAGCGCCTGCAAGCGGGTTGGGCTTTCGATCTTCGCGCCGGAAAGGTCCGTCAGGTAGAAGACGTCGACGGCGCGCTCGCCATAGGTGGCGATATGGGCGCTGTGGATCGCGGCCTTCGATTCGTAGAGCGCTCCGGCGAGGCCGGTGAGCAGTGCGGCCCGGTCCCGCGCATTGACCTCGACGACGGTGTAGCGGCTCGACGCTTCGTTATCGATGAAGACGGCCGGCTGGATCGGAAAGGCCTCGGCGCGCAGCAGGGGCAGGGCCTTGGCCTCGAGCCTGTCCATGGACGGCTCCTGCCCTTCGATCGCTCCGAAAACGGCTTCCTCGAGCCGCTTGAGCTGGTGGCGGTCCGCGAACGGTCCGCCCCGGGCATCCTGGACGAGGAAGTTGTCGACCGCCATTCCGTCCAGGGTCGTGTGGATCCGGGCGTCGATGATGTTGGCGCCGGCGAGGCTGATCGCGGCGCTCAGGCGGTAGAAGAGGCCGGGCCGATCCTTGGCGTAGACGCTGAGCAGCGTGGCGCCGCGCTCTTCCTGCACCGAGGCCTTGAGCGGCCGGGTCTTCGCCGGCGCACGGTCGGCCGAGTCGATCAGCGCGGCGTTCTTCTCGAGCACGTCGATCGGCTCGGCGAGCCAGTAGCTGTCGGGCAGGCGCCAGGCGTGGCGGGCGAAGCGGGCATCTTCCCAGCCGAGCCGGGCCGCCAGCCCCGCCTGGATGGCGGAGATGCGCTCGCTCCGGCCCTTCTGCTTGTGGCCGAGGCGCAGGGCCTCCTCGGCGGCGTCGAACAATTCGCGAAGAAGCTGCCGCTTCCAGCCGTTCCAGACGCCGGGGCCCACCGCCTGGATGTCGACGGCGGTGAGGACGAAGAGTAGGCGCAGGCGTTCTGGGCTTTGCACCCGGGCGACGAAATCCTGGATCGTCTGCGGATCGGAAAGGTCGCGCTTGAAGGCGGTGGCCGACATCAGCAGGTGCCATCGCACCAGCCAGGCGACCGTTTCCGTCTCCGCCTCGGTGAGGCCGAGACGCGGGCAAAGCGCCCTGGCCACCTCGGCCCCCAGCAGGCTGTGGTCGCCGCCGCGCCCCTTGGCGATGTCGTGCAGCAGGACGGCCGCGTACAGGGCGCGGCGCGAGGCGATATGGCGAAGGAGGGCGGTGGCGAGCGGGTGGTCCTCCCTCAGCTCCCCTTTCTCGATCCGCGAGAGCAGGCCGATCGCCCGGATCGAATGCTCGTCGACCGTATAATGGTGGTACATGTCGAACTGCATCTGGGCGACGACCCGGCCGAAGTCGGGAACGAAGCGGCCGAAGACACCCGCCTCGTTAATCCATCTCAGCACCGTTTCAGGGTCCCGCGGACTCGTCAGGACATCGAGGAACAAGCCGTTCGCGCGAGGATCGGCGCGGACTTCCTGGTCCACCAGCTTGGAGTCGCGGGCGGCGGCCCGCATCGCCAGCGGGTGGATCTCCAGCCCGTAGAGGTCGGCGAGCGCGAAGACCTGGAGCAGTCGGACCGGGTCCTCCCGGAAGAAATCGTCGTTCGGCAAGGCCAGCCGGCCGCGGTCGAGGACGAAACCCTCGAGGCGGCTCGGGCGGCGGCGGATCGTCGGCAGGCCGAAGCGGCCGCCTTTCCCGGCGAACTTGTCGTCGAGATGGGCGAGGAACACGCCGGTGAGGTCGCCCACCGTTTTCGCATGAAGGAAATAGTGGCGCATGAAGCGCTCGACCGGGGACTTGCCCGGCCGGTTCGCGTAGCGCATCCGGGCCGCGATCTCGCGCTGATAGTCGAAGGTCAGCCGCTCCTCGGCGCGGCCGGCGACGAGGTGGAGGTGGCATCTCACCGCCCACAGGAAGCGTTCGGCCCGCTGGAACTGGTGCAGCTCGGTCTGGGACAGGAGACCGACTCCGACGAGGTCGGCGACGCTTCGCACCTGATAGGCATATTTGCCGATCCAGAAGAGCGTGTGGAGATCCCGCAGGCCGCCTTTGCCCTCCTTGACGTTGGGCTCGACCACGTAGCGGCTGTCGCCCATCCGGCGATGGCGCGCGTTGCGCTCCTCCAGCTTCTCGGTGACGAAGGTCTTCGCCTTCCCGGCCACCACTTCGCTCCAGAAGCGGCCCAGGACCTCGTCGAAGAGCGGCTCGTCGCCCCAAAGCCAGCGCGCCTCGAGCAAGGCGGTGCGGATGGTGTGGTCGGAGCCGGCGAGGACGACCAGCTCGTCCACCGACCGGGTGGAGGGGCCCAGCTTCAGCCCCAGGTCCCAGAGGAGGTAGAGGATCGCCTCGACCGCTTCCTTCGCCCAGCGGCCGGGCGCTTCCGGAGTGACGAACGCGATGTCCACGTCGGAATGAAGCGCCATCTCGCCCCGGCCGTAGCCGCCGACGGCGAGCAGTAGCAGCCGGTCTTCCGCGCCCGGCGCATCCAGCCCCGCCACCGCATGCTCATAGGCGAGGCGGACCACCTGGTCGGCGAGAAAGGCGTAGGCGGCGGCGGTCTCGCTGCCCGCATAGGGCCTCTCGCCGAGGCGGCGGCCGATCTCGGCGCGCCCTTCGCTCAGGGCCTGCTTGAGGATTGCGGCGCCGCCGCCGCGATTCGCGCGGAGCCCGTCGGCGAGCGCGCGCCGGTCGATGATCGACCTCTTGCCCGGGACCGAGGCGAAGCGCGTGGCCATCAGCCCTCGCCGGCCGAGAGCCGCTTCAGCCGGTAGACGAGATCCAGCGCCTCGCGCGGGCTGAGCGAGTCCGCGTCGATCTCGGCGAGCGCGGCCTGCAGCGGATCCGGCGGGGCCTCTTCCTGCTGGGCCGCGGCCGCGAACAGCGGCAGGTCGTCCAGTCCGGCGGCGATTCCGCCGGTGGCGGCCCGCCCCTGTTCGAGCTTCGCGAGGACCGACCGGGCGCGGGAGAGGACCGGGGCGGGGAGGCCCGCGAGCTTTGCGACGGCGAGGCCGTAGCTCCGGTCCGCGGGGCCCTTCGTCACCTCGTGGAGCAGGACGAGGTCTCCCTTCCATTCGCGCGCCCGCACGTGGTGCAGGGAGAGGGCGTCGAGCCGTTCGGCGAGCCTCGTCAGCTCGTGATAATGGGTGGCGAACAGGCAGCGGCAGCGGTTGCGGTCGTGGATCGCCTCGGTCACCGCCCAGGCGATGGCGAGGCCGTCATAGGTGGAGGTGCCCCGACCCACTTCGTCCAGGATGACGAAGCTTCGCTCGGTCGCCTGGCTGAGGATGGCGGCGGTCTCGACCATCTCGACCATGAACGTGGAGCGGCCGCGGGCGAGATTGTCCGAGGCGCCGACGCGGCTGAACAGGCGGTCCACGACGCCGAGCGTCGCCCTTGCGGCGGGAACGTAGGAGCCGGCCTGGGCGAGCAGCGCGATCAGCGCGTTCTGGCGAAGGAAGGTGGATTTGCCGCCCATGTTCGGGCCGGTGACGAGCCACAGGCGCTCGTCCTCGGAGAGGCCGCAGTCGTTGGCGACGAAGCGGGCGCCCGA
Source organism: Allosphingosinicella sp. (assembly GCA_036387555.1). Taxonomy (GTDB): domain Bacteria; phylum Pseudomonadota; class Alphaproteobacteria; order Sphingomonadales; family Sphingomonadaceae; genus Allosphingosinicella. Next base: position 23,526 of record DASVTN010000022.1, read on the forward strand.
GGCGCGCAGCGAATCCTCGACCACCGGATGCCGCCCGCCTTCGACGTCGAAGCAATTGTGGGCGGCGAAGCGCGGCCTCGACCAGCCGCCCTCGACGGCCCGCTCCGCGAGCGCGGCGGCGACGTCGAGCCTGGCGAGGGCGTCGGCGGCGGCGGCGATCGGCTCGGCCCGGGCGAGCGCCGCCCTGGTCAGCTCCTCCAGGTGCGCGGCTTCGGCGGCCAGGGCGTGGGCTCCGGCCTGGCCGACCCTCATCGCCTGGTCGTGCAGGTCCGGGGCGTTGAATCGGACCACACCGGCCAGCGTCTGCCGATGAGTGAAGCCCGAATCCACCGCCATCAAAGGATCGGCGTGGCGGGCCGGAACCTCGATATGGAAGCCGAGCACTCCGTTGTGGCGGATCTTCAGGGTCGCGATCCCGGTCTGCTGCCGGTAGCGGGCCTCGAGTCCGGCGATGGCCCGCCGCCCCTCGCCGCCGGTGGCGCGCAGGTCGTCGAGCGCGCAGTCATAGCCTTCGGCGATATAGCCGCCCTGCGCCGCGTCGATGGGCGGCGCGGGCACGAGAGCGCGGGCGAGCAGGTCGGTCAGCTCGCCATGGCCCGTCAGCGCCGGCAGCAGGGCGGTGAGCAGGGACGGCGGATCCGCAAGCCCGCCGAGCCGAGCGTGGAGCCGGCGGGTTTCGTTGAGGCCATCGCGAAGCTGGCCGAGGTCGCGCGGACCGCCGCGCCCGGCGACCAGGCGGCCGAGCGCGCGGCCGATGTCCGGAAGCGCCTTCAGCTGGCGGCGCAGCGCTTCGCGCAGCCCCGCGTCCCTTTCGAACAGCGTGACGAGGTCGAGCCGGGCCTCGATCGCCGTCCGGTCGAGCAGGGGGGCTCCGAGATCGGACGCGAGCAGACGGGCGCCGGCGCCGGTGACGGTCCGGTCGACGGCGTGGAGCAGGCTTCCCGCCCGTCCTCCCGCCGCCGACCGGGTCAGCTCCAGGCTTTCGCGGGTGGCCGCGTCGATCATCATGTGGTCGCCCGAGCCCCGCGACACCGGCGGCCGGAGGAAGGGCAGCGAATCCTTCGCGACTTCGTCCAGATAGGCGAGGAGCCCGCCGGCCGCGCACAGGGCTGCGCGGTCGAAGGCGCCGAAGCCGTCGAGAGTGGCGACTTCGAACCTCGCCTTCAGCCTGCGCTCGGCGACAAGGCTGTCGAAGCCGCCCTTGCGCTCGGTGACGGCGAGGTTGGCGATGGGCTCCGCCGCGACGATCTCCGCCGCGCCGAGCCGCGCCAATTCCGCGTCCAGCGCGGCGGGAGCGATCGAGCCCAGCTCGAAGCGTCCGGTGGATATGTCGGCCGCGGCTAGGCCGAAGCGATCGCCGGCCCGGGCGACCGCCACCAGCCAGTTGGCGGATCGGGAGTCGAGCAGGGCCTCCTCGGTCAGGGTGCCGGCGGTGACGACCCGGACGATGGCCCGGTTGACCACAGATTTGGAGCCGCGCTTCTTCGCGTCCGCCGGGCTCTCCGTCTGCTCCGCGATGGCGACCCGGAAGCCGCCGCGGATCAGCCGCGCGAGATAGGCTTCGGCGGCGTGGATCGGCACCCCGCACATCGGGATCGGCTCGCCTTCATGCTCGCCGCGCGCCGTCAGCGCGATGTCCAGGCAGGCGGCTGCCGCCTTGGCGTCATCGAAGAACAGCTCGAAGAAGTCGCCCATCCGGTAGAAGAGCAGGCAATCGGCCGCCTCCGCCTTGAGCGCGAGATATTGCGCCATCATCGGCGTTGGAGCCGAGCCTGTCTTCGCCTGGGTGGCCATATCGGGAGGTTAGAGGGTTGGGGGGCGAGGGGGAACGGTTGAATTGGAGTAAATTCCTCCCCCAGCTTGCTGGGGGAGGGGGACCAGGCGAAGCCTGGTGGAGGGGAAATAGGGAATTGGCATTGCCCCTCCACCACGACGCTTCGCGCCGCGGTCCCCCTCCCCGAGGCAAGCTCGGGGAGGAACTATTGCTCCGTCAGCCGTTCACCCCCTAAAGCGGCCGAAAATTCAGGAGAGCCTCGATGAGCGAAGGCAGCAGCGTCAAATTCTCCGAGCAGGAGGCGCTCGATTTCCACACTCAGGGCGGAAAGCCCGGCAAGATCGAGATCATCGCCTCCAAGCCGATGGCGACGCAGCGCGACCTCAGCCTGGCTTATTCGCCGGGAGTCGCAGTGCCGGTAAGGGCGATCGCCGAGGATCCGTCCAAGGCGTACGATTACACCGCCAAGGGCAACCTCGTCGCGGTCATCTCCAACGGCACCGCGATCCTGGGCCTCGGCAATCTCGGCGCTCTGGCCTCCAAGCCCGTGATGGAAGGCAAGGCGGTGCTGTTCAAGCGCTTCGCCGACGTCGACGCCATCGACCTGGAGCTCGACACGGAGGACACCGACGCGTTCATCAACGCGGTCGCGCTGATGGAGCCGAGCTTCGGCGGGATCAACCTGGAGGACATAGCCGCTCCGGCCTGCTTCATCATCGAGCAGACGCTTCGCGAGCGGATGAACATCCCGGTCTTTCACGACGACCAGCACGGCACCGCGATCATCACCGCGGCCGGGCTGATCAACGCCTGCTACCTGACAGGCCGCGAGCTCAAGGACATCAAGGTCGTCGTCAACGGCGCCGGCGCGGCGGCCATCGCCTGCACCGAGCTGATCAAGGCGATGGGCGTGCGCGGCGACCATGTCATCATGTGCGACCGCAAGGGCGTGATCTGGCAGGGGCGCGAAGGCCTCGACCAGTGGAAATCCGCCCACGCCGTCATCACCGACGCCCGCACCCTCGAGGAAGCGCTGGTCGGAGCGGACGTCTTCCTGGGGCTGTCGGCCGCCGGCGCCCTCAAGCCGGAGATGGTGAGGGAGATGGCGCCCCAGCCGATCATCTTCGCAATGGCCAATCCCGATCCGGAGATCAGCCCGCCCGACGCAAAGGCGGCGCGCCCCGACGCGATCATCGCCACCGGCCGGTCCGATTATCCCAATCAGGTCAACAACGTGCTCGGCTTTCCCTTCATCTTCCGGGGCGCGCTCGACGTCCGGGCGACGACGATCAACGACGAGATGAAGATCGCGGCGGCCGAAGCGCTCGCCGAGCTCGCCCGCCAACAGGTGCCCGAAGAGGTCGCGGCGGCTTATGGCGGCAAGGCGCACAGCTTCGGCCCCGATTACATCATCCCGGCGCCCTTCGATCCGCGGCTGATGGAGATCGTGCCGGCCGCGGTGGCGAAGGCGGCCATGGCGAGCGGAGTCGCCCAGATCCGGATCGACGACATGGACGCCTATCGCGGGCGCCTCAAGTCCCGGCTCAACCCCACCACCTCGGTGCTCACGCTCGCCTACGAGGCCGCCCGGGCGGAGCCGAAAAGGGTGCTGTTCGCCGAGGGCGACGAGGATGTCGTCCTCCGCGCGGCCATCGCCTTTCGCGAGGGAGGATACGGGATCCCGGTGCTGGTCGGCCGCGACGACGTTCACGACCGGCTTCGCGCGCTCGGCGTGGACGATGCGGAGAGCTTCGAGCTTCTCAACAGCCGCACCTACGGCCGGGTCCCGGAGATGGTCGACTATCTCTACAAGCGGATGCAGCGCAAAGGCTATCTCCAGCGCGAGATCGAGCGCATGGTCAACCAGGATCGCAACACCTTCGCGGCGCTCCTCCTCGCGCTTGGGGAAGGCGATGCGCTGATCACCGGAACGACCCGTCCCTATGCCCAGAGCCTGAGGCAGATGCAGCGCGTGCTCGACGCGAAGGAGGGGATGACCCCGTTCGGCCTCCATGTCCTGGTCGGCCAGTCGCACACGACCTTCATCGCCGACACGACCGTCTCCGAACGGCCGAGCGGAGAGCAGCTCGCCGACATCGCGGTCCACACGGCGCAGGTCGCCCGCCGGATGGGGCACGAGCCGCGGGTCGCCTTTCTCTCTTATTCCAATTTCGGCGATCCCGAAGGGACCTACCTGGAGCGGATCCGGGAGGGCGTGAAGGTGCTCGACGCCCGCGGCGGAGCGGATTTCGAATATGAAGGGGAAATGTCGCCCGACGTGGCGCTGAACCCCGCCATGGCCCGGGTCTACCCTTTCAGCCGTCTCACCGGTCCCGCCAACGTCCTCGTCATGCCAGGCCTTCAGACGGCCAACATCTCGGCCAAGCTCCTGCGCGAGCTGGGCGGCGACGCCGTGATCGGACCGATCCTCGTGGGCATGGCCCATCCGGTCCAGATCGCCGCGATGACGGCGACCGCTTCGGACCTGGTCACCCTGGGGGTGCTCGCCGGAAGCGGCGTGGTCCGGTAGCTAATCCTCCCCATGCGCAGCATGGGGAGGGGGACCACCCGAAGGGTGGTGGAGGGGTAGATGCTCGGCTTCTGAGGGTCCGGCGGGATATAGGCTGAGCCTTCGCCACCTACCCCTCCACCCCGCTACGCGCGGTTCCCCTCCCCACCTCCGATGGGGAGGACGATCAGTTCGGCGAGTTCGGGCCGCCCGTGGGGCTCGCGCCGCCGGTGCCCGGAGCGCCGACCGCGCCGATATTGCCGAACAATTCGTCCCAGATGCTCTTGTCGCGGCCCAGAGTCGGGGTCTTGGCGCGCATCGGGTCGATCGAGACGATCTGCTCCATGCCCTTGCGCTCGACGGATGCGACGTTGCCGGCCGGGTCGAAGCGGACGTGAAGCACCGTCTGCTCGTTCACCCTCGGGTGGTTGAAGGCGAAATTCTTGGTTCGCCGGGCGACGTAATACCAGTCGTTCTGGTCGAACGTGCCGGTGAAGGTGGGCCGGCCGAGCGTGTTCTGCACCGAATCCTTGTTGTCGACGCCCGGCTGGACGGCGCTGACGAGGGTGTCGTCGATCAGATAGCCCTGCAGGTCCTGCGTCTTGGTGCAGCCGCCGGTCGCGAGTCCCGCCGCGGCGGCGATCACCAAAGCCGCTTTTCGTCCCGAAACCATCATATTGGAAAAAACTCCGTAAAACCGGCCGGCGCGAAGTGTGAGCGCCGGCGCCCGCCTTGCCGGCAGGCCCAGTCCCTCCAATATCCGAGAAAAGCTGAACGGCGCAAGTACGCGCCCTTGCAAAGGAGACTTGTGCTGCCCCTGCTTTCCCGACTGTTCGGCGAGCGGCGCGAACGCGCGGCTCTGAGGCCCCTCTACGATTCGCTGGTCGCCGCCGCGCGCGAGCCGGCCTGGTATCGCGAGGGCGGAGTTCCGGACACGCTCGAAGGGCGGTTCGACATGGTTGCGGCGGTGCTCGCGACGATCCTCCTTCGGCTGGAATCGGAAGGGGACCGCGCCCGGGCGGAGTCGGTGACCCTCACCGAGATATTCATCGACGACATGGACGGCACCCTGCGCCAGATCGGAATCGGCGACTTCGTCGTCGGCAAGCATGTCGGCAAATTGGTGGGAGCGCTCGGCGGCAGGCTGGGAGCCCTCCGGGAGGCGTTCGCCGGGACGGTCCCGCTGGAGGCGGTGGTGCGGCGCAACATCTGGCGCGACGCTCCGGTGGACGATGCGCAGGTCGCCTTCGTCGCCGCGCGTCTGCGCCGCCTTCACGATGAGCTTGGCGCGACCGCGATGGAACCGTTGCTCGCCGGAAAGCTTCCGGCGTCATGAACGAATTCAGCCGCCTCTATCGCCTCGATTCCCTCGGGGAGGAGCTGCGCCCGATCGAGATCGAGGCGCAACCGGCGGAGCGGGAGGCGCTTGCCGGCCGCTTCGAGCTGGTTTCGATCGAGGCGCTGAGCGCCGCCGCCACCCTGCTGCGCCGAGGCGAGACGGTGGAGGCGGCCGGGACCCTCAGGGCGCGGGTTACCCAGGGCTGCGTCGCCACGGCGGAGCCGGTCGAAGCCACGATCGAGGAAACCTTCCAGATCGAATTCCGCCCGCTGCCGGCCGACGCCCGGCCCGAGGAGGAGATCGAGCTCGGCGAGGGGGAGCTCGACGTCGTTTTCTACGACGAAGCTTCGATCGACCTTGGCGAAGCGGTCGCTCAGACCCTGCTGCTCGCGCTCGATCCCTATCCCCGCTCACCGGCCGCCGAAGCGGCGCTCAGGGAGGCGGGGGTGAAGAGCGAGGAGGAGGCGCGGGCGGAGTCGAGCCCCTTCGCCGCGCTGGCGGCGCTGAAGAGCAAGCTGGAGGAATGAGGGGACGGACCTGATCCGTCATCCCGGCGAAAGCCGGGACCTCAGGACAAGAAATCTCGGCGGGTCTCCCCGAGATCCCGGCCTTCGCCGGGATGACGCCGGCGGGTCTCCCCGAGATCCCGGCCTTCGCCGGGACGACGGGCGCGCGCGCCCGTCAGAACGGGACGTCGTCGTCCAGGTCGCTGTCGAAGGCGGGCTGGGGACGGGACTGGGGCCGCGATGCGCCGCCTCCGCTGCCGCCGAAGCCCGAGCTGCCGCCCTCATAGTCGCCGCCATAATCCCCCCCCCCGCCGCCGCCGCCGCCGCCGCCCCGCGCGTCGAGCAGGACCAGCTCGCCGCGGAAGCGCTGGAGCACGATCTCGGTCGAATAGCGGTCGGCGCCGGACTGGTCGGTCCATTTGCGGGTCTGGATCTGGCCCTCGAGATACACTTTCGAGCCTTTGCGGAGATAGGATTTGGCGACCCGGCCGAGATTCTCGTTGAAGATGACGACCCGGTGCCATTCGGTCCGCTCCTGGCGGTTGCCTTCCTTGTCCTTCCAGTTCTCGGACGTCGCCACGCGCAGGTTGACGACCTCGCCGCCATTGTTGAGCGAGCGGCTCTCGGGGTCGTCGCCGAGATTGCCGACCAGGATGACCTTGTTGACGCCCGCCATGACTCTTCCTTCCGTACGTTTCGGGTTCGGCCGGACGATAGGGGAGGCGCTGGTTGCGCGCTACCGGATTTCAGGATTTATCCCCAGCTCACGTCACCGGCACGCTTCGTCATCCCGGCGAAAGCGGGGACCTCGGCGAGACCCGCCGTGACTTCTCGTCCCCAGGTCCCGGCTTCCGCCGCGATGACCGGGTTCAGGCCGTCGCCGGCTTCCCCGGACCCCGCCGGTTGCGGGCGAAGCCCACGAGCAGGATGACCAGCGTCGCCGCCTGCGCCAGCAGCCCCTCCAGAGTCGGATAAAGCCCCAGTATCTCGACCCTCGGCGCCCGGTCGAGCGGCGTCACCCCGATCATTCCGGCCTCCTGGAGCGCCGCGACCCCCTTGCCCGCGAGCACCACGGCGAGCACCGCGATCAGCGCCGAGCTGTAGGCGAAGAACTTGCCGATCGGAAGCTTGCGGCTGAAGCGGAACATCAAAAAGGCGACGACGACGAGGAGGGCGGCGGCGGTCGCCGCGCCTCCCAGCAGCGGCGCCAGCCGTCCTTCGGCCGACAAGGCGGTGAAGAACAGGATGGTCTCGAACACCTCCCGATAGACGGCGATGAAGGAGAGGCCGAAGAGGAACCAGGCGGACTTCCTCGACAGCGCCTGGCCCACCTTCTCCCGGATGTAGCGCTGCCATTCGTCGGCCTGCGCCTTGCCGTGCATCCAGATGCCGACGAAGAGCAGGATCACGGCCGCCAGGATCGAGCCGAAGCCTTCGGTCAGCTCCCGGCTCGCGCCGCTGATCGAGACGAGATGGGTCGCCGCCCACCAGGTCGCGATCCCGCCCGCGAGCGCGGCGATCCAGCCGAGATGGACTGGACGGACCATCTCGGCGCGGTCCGCCTTGCGAAGGAAAGCGAGCATCGCGACGACGATGAGAAGCGCTTCCAGCCCCTCGCGAAGAAGAATGGTGAAGGCGCCCAGGAAGGTCGAGGCGGCGCTTCCCTGGTCCGGCGCCAGGGCGCGCTCGGTCTCGTCGAACAGGGCGTCCATCGCGGCGACCCGCTCGCGAACCTCCGCGGTCGGCCTGCCGCCGGATATCGCGGAGCGAAGCTCGCCCATGGCGCGCTCGACCCGGGCCATCAGCCCCGCGTCGCGAGAGGCGAGCACCGCCTCCACCGGCTCGAAGCCGTCGAGATAGGCGGAAAGCGCGAGCTCCCTCGCCGCGTTCCGGTCGCCTTTCTCGTAGGCGGCCAGGCTCTGGCGGAGCCGGTCTCGGGCGATCGCAAGGGTGGCGCCGCCCGACGGCGTCGCCGCGGAGGGGTTGCTCCTCAAAAAGGCGACCACCGCCGGCGCCTTTTCCGGCCCGATGCGGGCGGCAAGCGCGGATTCGCTCAGTCCGATCAGGGCGGCGGCCTCGGGCACGAGCGCGCGCAGGGCGGCATCCGCTTCCCAGATCCGGCGGCCCCGCTCGGCCAGTTCGGACGGGTAGGCGAAGCGGCCCGCCGCGAAGGCGAGCGCCCATTTGTCCTCTTCGGGCAGATGGCCGAAGCTCGACATCGCCGTGCCCTCCAGCCCCTGGTCGATCACCTGGTAGAGGGCGAATAGGCTTCGCTCCCGCGCCCGCTGGCGGTCGGTGAAGGCGATCGGCGGCGGGTCCATGCCCACGGCGAGCGGCGTCTTCGCGTCTCCGGCGGCGCCATGGCAGCTGGCGCAATTGCGGGCGTAGAGCGTCTCCCCCCGCGCCAGGTCCGGCATCCGCCGCGGCGCGAGCGGCACCGGATAGGCGCCGATCAGCTGGGCGGCGAGGGAGCGCGCCTGCCTTTCGATCTCCGGCGGAGCGGCCTTGCGCGCGACCGCCGCCTGCAGCTCGGCGGCGCCCGCGACCAGCTTCGCCTTCACCGGCTTTTCCGGAAGCGCGGCGAGCCGCTCGCGCACCGAGGCGGTGAACTCCGCCATCTCCTTATATTCGGCCTCGTTGACGATCCGGCCGTCCCGGACCGCCTCGCGATAGTCGACGGCGACATAGTCGAGGAGGCGCCAGGTCGTCTGGACCTCCGAGTTCCGGGCGGCGGCGGGCGCGGCGCCGAGGAAGGCCAACAGGCACAGGATCAGGGGCGCGAGGAGGCGGCTGGACATGCCTCGGGCTAGCCCAGTTGCAAATGATTATCAATAACGATTGCTCTCGCGGTGACGCCGGCGTCATCCCGGCGAAAGCCGGGATCTCGGGGAGGCCGCCGAGACTTCTTGTCCCGAGGTCCCGGCTTTCGCCGGGATGACGGTTATGCTCTAGGCAAACGGTGAGGACGAGATAGGCTCATCGCTGAAGGGGATGAACATGAAACGATGCCTGCCGATCCTGCTTGCCGGAGCCTTGATCTCCACCAGCGCCGTCGCCCCGGCGCAGACACCCGAGCGCAGGGTCGAGCGGGTCCTGGCGAAGACTCCGGTCATCGACGGCCATAACGACCTCCCCTGGGAGATCCGCGAGGCCTACGACTTCTGGCGCAAGCCGCTCGACCTCGACTCCGATACGACGCGCCTGGAGGCCCGGCTGCAGACCGATCTGCCGCGGATGCGCAGGGGCGGGGTGGGCGGCCAGTTCTGGTCGGTCTGGATCCCCGCCGATCTGAAGGGCGACGAAGCGATAAGGGTCACTCTCGAGCAGATCGACATCGTCCATCGAATGGTGAAGCGCTATGCCGGCCGCCTCGAAATGGCCTCGACCGCCGCCGACATCCGCCGAATCCAGAAGGCGGGCCGGATCGCCTCGCTGGTCGGGATCGAGGGCGGCCACCAGATCGGCAACTCGCCCGCCGCCCTGCGCCAGTTCCACGCGCTGGGCGCGCGCTACATGACGCTGACCCACTCGAAGAACAACGACTGGGCGGATTCGGCCACCGACGATCCGGTGCATGGCGGCCTCACGCCGTTCGGAAAGGCGATCATCCGTGAGATGAACCGGCTCGGGATCATGGCCGATCTCAGCCACGTCTCTCCAAAGACCATGCACGACGCCATTGGCGTGAGCCGGGCGCCGGTCATCTTCTCCCATTCCAACGCCCGCGCGCTGATGGATCACGCCCGCAACGTCCCCGACGACGTGCTGAAGCTGATGCCGGCCAATGGCGGGGTGGTGATGGTGAACTTCTTCCCCGGCTTCATCTCCGAGGCCTATCGCCGCCGCGCCGCCCAGCGCGACGCCGAGGACGCCCGGGTGAAGAACCTCTATTCGGGTCAGCCGGAGCGGCGGAAGGCGGCGCTCGATGCGTGGGACGCCGCGCATCCGGCGGTCGACGCCACCCTGGGCGAAGTCGCCGACCATATCGAGCATGTGCGCAAGGTCGCCGGAATCGACCATGTCGGCATCGGATCCGATTTCGACGGGATCAGCGGGACGGCGCCCAAGGGGCTGGAGGGGGTGGAAAGCTACCCCGCTTTGCTGGCGGAGCTGGCCCGGCGCGGCTGGAGCGATTCCGACCTTGCCAAGCTCGCCGGCGGTAACATCCTGAGGGTTATGGAGCGAGTCGAGCAAGTCGCTGCGGGGATGAAGAGCGAGCCGCCCCTGATCGCGACGATCGAGCAACTGGATAAAAGATAGGCCGCAAAGACCCCTCTCCCGTTCTTACGGGAGAGGAGCTTCTCAAGGCGCCACCGTCGCCGCGGTGTTAACCGCCCCCGCAAGCTCCGCCTCGCCCTCCTCGGGCAGGACCTCCCCGTCGAGCGCCAGCGGCGCGCCGATCCAAACGGCGTCCAGCAGATGGTCGCGCTTCGGGTTGGCGGTGTTGGGGTGGATGAGGATCGACAGCCCGCGATTGTTGAGCATCAGCCACGGCACCAGGGTCCCGAACAGCTCCGGAGCGAAGGCGATCTGGTACATCGCCTTGCTGTGCGGCCCCACCGGCCGGTCCCGGACGGTGCCGAGCCGGACCGCGAACCGCTCCGCCGCCGCCTCCCGCACGGCCAGAGCGTCGGCGCGGTGCGCGTCCGGGTCGAAATAGACGTGGGCGTGGTAGCTGGCGACTTCGGCGACCGACCGGATCCTGGTCACTTGGGTCCCGCCGGGGTTCGAGGGCGGGCGTGACGCCCTTCACGCGGTCTCGTCTCGAGACTAGGCGAACGTGGTACTGCCATTCCTCTTCTCCGGCGGCGGTCGGCGGCCATGCATTGGAGGTCTCCCTTGTCTCCGGCCCGGCCGGCTTCCAGGATCAGGTGGCTGACATTAGGATAGCAGGATCGGCTTGGGGAGGTCCGCTTATGTCCGAATTTCGAAAAAAGGCGCTGGTCGCGGCGCTCGCGTCTGTGTCGGCGTCCGTCGCCGCCTGCTCCCCCGGCTATCCCGGCCCGCTGCTTTGGCACAATTTCGCGAGGCACGACCCGGCCGCCGAAGTCGCCGTGTCGCCCGATCCCCGATGCCCGAGAGTCGGGCCGCAGAACCTGCGTGAGGACGAAAAGGCCATATTGCTCGCGGCAATGGCGGAGGTCTGCGCGATCACCCTTTCCGAAGAGTTCGAGCGGGAGGTCCGCGGCCGGACGTGGCTTGCGACATGCCTGGGCCGGGAGGGCGAAACCATCTCGGGTGACGAGGTCTACCGGCTCTTCGCGGGCGCCCGGCCCTTCTCCGTTCGCTTCCGCAAGCCGATGAATGCCGAGGCGACGACCCAGATCGGCAACGAACGGATTGCGATTCGCCGGATGCGGCTGAAGGCTTGGCGGGCCGGCGGCGCCAAGCGCGGCGACCTGATAAACACCCTGGCTCACGAGATGACGCACATGGTGCCGGCGACGAGGGGCAATGAGCGTTTCATGTTCCAGGACCATAATCACCACGAGAGGAAGCGGCCGGCGCTCGAGCTGGTGAGCTACGGCATCGGCGATCTGGTCGAGCGGCTCTGGCTGAAGAAGGCCGCGCTACCCGTTCCCGCGGAGGGCGAGACGGTCGAGAGCTGCTAGACCACCGGGTAGCGAAGCCGCCCAAGGAATCGGCTGAGCGAAGGCAGGCGGTCACGGTTGCCGCGCCACTGCGCCTTCACCTTTTCGAAGCGCATGACGTCGTCGATCCGCCGGGCCAGGAACGCGCGGGTCGCGGTCAGCCCTTCGCTCGAGTCGTCGAGGTAGACGAGGCTGGTCGAACCGTAGACGCCCATCAGGATCGCGCGCTTGGAATAATGGTTGAAGTCGGTCGCCTTGTCTCCGGCGATCCGCCACATCCGGTCGGCGGCGCGCCAGCCGAGGCGTCCGGCGAGCGCCAGGTTCTGGGGCTGGGCGAGGATGGCCAGCGCCCGGCGCAGCGCCTCCTTGTGCGGGTTGGTCACCTCCAGCCGGTACATGACGAGCTGGCCGATCCGCTCGCGGATCTTCATCGCCTCGATCTTCTCGAGGGGAAAGTGGGCGGCCATGGCCCGGTCGATCGCGTCGAACCAGGCGTCGATCATCTCGGGCGCGCCTCCCGGAAAGGCGAGCCTCGCCCTGGGCGCCGGCACCCCGAGCTCGGCCGCGGCCATGGCCAGCGCCTTGTCGCTCCAGCCGTCGAACACGGCGTTGGCGGGAATCAGCGGCGCGAGCGCCATCCGCAGCTCGTCGAGATTCATCTCGGTCGGGGCGATTTCGGGCATGGGCCAAGAATGATCCTCGCCGGGGAAGGATGCAACAGAAACCCCTCTCCCTTTAGGGGAGAGGGAGGGGCCCGCCGCGAAGCGGTGGGAGGGTGAGGGCCTCCGACTCAGGGGCTACAGGCCCTCACCCTCCCGCTTCGCGGGCCCCTCCCTGGCCCCTTCAGGGAGAGGGTTCCTCTCCGGCAGCCTGATCAGCACCAGCGCCGCCGCGATCAGGACCGCTCCGGCCGCGTCGGCGATGCTGAACGTCTCGCCATAAGCGAAGCGGCCGATGACCGCTCCGGCCGCCGGCTGGGCGAGGAGCCCAAGGCCGATCACCACGGGCGAGAGGTAGCCGACCGCGTAGACCAGCAGCCCCTGGCCGACCACCTGGCTTCCGAACGAGAGGATGAGAAGCGGGGTCCAGTCGTCCGGCATGATCTTCTGGCCCAGCGCCAGGGAGAGCAGGAGGAGCGGGAGGGCGCCGGCGGCGGTCGCGATGGCGAGGACCGGCATCGGCGCCATCGTCCTCCTCGCCCGGTCCACCGCGATCAGATAGCCGGTGTAGAGCAGGCCGGCGGCGAGGGCGAACAGGTCGCCCCTGAAATTCTCCGGGGAAAGCTCGTAGCTCGATCCCATCAGCAGCACCGTTCCCGCCGCCGCCAGGAGCAGGGCGACCGCCTGCACCGCCCGGGGCAGCCGCCGGAGCATGACGAAGCCGTAGACGACGAGGACGAAGCTGGACGCGTTGCCGAACAGGCTCGCGTTGGCGAGCTTGGTGAGGCCGATCCCGACATGCCAGGCGGCGAGGTCGATCGCCAGGAAAAGCCCTCCGATCGCGACCATCGCGACCAGCGCCCGGGACGGCGGCTCGCGTCCCGCCTGCTGACGCCAGGCGAGCAGGAAGAGAAAGGGGATCGCGAGCGCCAGCCGCCAGAATCCGGAGGCGACGGGGCCGACGTCCGTGAGGCGGACCATCCACGGCCCGAGCGCCAGGATCAGGTTGCCGAGGATGAGGGCCGGAAAGGCGTAGCGGCCGGCCGCGCCGGAGGATGATCGAGATTGCTGCATTGTGGCTCCCGGGCCGCTACGGGTCGGCCCTCGCCCCCGTCAAGGAATGTAGATGCCGACCCTCTTCGATCCGATCCAGCTGGGGGCCGTGCTGTGCCCCAACCGCATCGTCATGGCGCCGCTGACCCGCGGCCGCGCCACGCGCGAGCATGTGCCGACCGAGCTGATGATCGAATATTATCGCCAGCGCTCCAGCGCCGGCCTCATCGTCACCGAAGCGACCGGAATGAGCCGCCAGGGCCTCGGCTGGCCCTACGCCCCCGGGATCTGGAACGAGGAGCAGAGGGAGGCGTGGAAGCCCGTGGTCGAGGCCGTGCACGAGGCGGGCGGCCGCATATTCTGCCAGCTCTGGCACATGGGCCGGGTCGTCCACCCGAGCTTCCTGGGCGGCGAGCCGCCGGTTTCAGCCTCCGCCACCACCGCGCCCCATAAGGCCCACACCTACGAAGGGCGGCAGCCTTACGCCGAGGCCCGGCCGCTCCGGGCGGACGAGATACCGGGCCTGCTCGAAGATTATTCCCGAGCCGCCGCCTACGCGATCGCCGCCGGGTTCGACGGAGTCCAGCTGCACGCCGCCAATGGCTATCTGATCGACCAGTTCCTGCGCGACGGCACGAACCTGCGCGACGACGATTACGGCGGCCCGGTCGAGAACCGGATCCGGCTGCTCAGGGAAGCGACCCAGGCCATCGCCGACATGGTCGGGCCGGAGCGGACGGCGGTCCGGCTCTCGCCCAACAGCGACACCCAGGGCTGCCAGGACAGCGATCCCGAAGCGTTGTTCACCGCCGCCGCCGCCGCTCTCGCGGAGATCGGGATCGCCTTCCTCGAGCTTCGCGAGCCGGGGCCGGACGGCACTTTCGGCAAGTCCGAGGTTCCGCCCGTCTCCCCCGCGATCCGTAAGGTCTTTCCCGGCCCGCTGATCCTCAATTCGGACTTCGATCTCGGGCGCGGCGGGAGCGCTCTGGAGGAGGAGCGGGCGGACGCGATCAGCTTCGGCCGTCCCTTCATCTCCAACCCCGATCTTCCCTCGCGGCTGCTGAACCGGATCGACCTCGCGCCCGACGTGATGGCGACCTGGTACAGCCAGGGCCCCGAAGGCTATATCGACTATCCGGAGGCGGAGGCCGTCGCCGCGTGAGCGAGGAGGCGCCGCCGCCTTGCTTCCTGTGCGGCCGTCCCCTCGGCACGAAGACGGAATGGCATCATCCGGTGCCCAAGAGCCGCGGCGGCCGCGAGACGGTGCCGGTCCACCCGGTCTGCCACCGGGCCATCCACCGCGCTCTCGACAATAAGTCGCTGGCCCGCGATTATGCCTCCGCGGCGGCCTTGCGCGCGCATCCGGAGCTGGCGCGCTTCATCGAATGGGTCGCGCGCAAGGATCCGGATTTCCACGTTCCGACGCGGCGGGGGCGAAAGTGAGGGTCTTTTCACGTCACCCCGGCGAAAGCCGGGGCCTCGGGGAGACCCGCCGCCACTTTTCGTCGTGAGGTCCCGGCTTTCGCCGGGATGACGTCGCTAGAGCAGCCGGAGCGCGCTCACCGCGGCGAACAGGCCGATCGCCAGGAACAGGGCTCCGAACCCCAGCCGCAAGCCCTTCAGCGGCACGTGCCCGGAAAGCGAATCGCCGAGCAGAGCGGCGGGAACGCTCGCGGTCATGATTCCGGCGGTGGCGCCCGCCGCCGCCAGGGCGAAGGCGTCGAACCGGGCGGCGAGCCCGAAGGTGAGGAACTGGGTCTTGTCTCCGAACTCCAGCACGAAGAAGGAGGCTGCGGCGACGAGGAAGGGGCCGGCGCGGGAGGTGCCGGCCGATTCGTAGGGCTTGGGCCGGAAGAATCCGGCGACGCCGGCGTAGACGAGCGCCACCGCGACCAGCAGCGAGGCGGCGCGGGGAACGATCATGTCGTGGACGAGACTTCCTCCGAAGGCTGCGATCAGGCTGTTGGCGAGCGCCGCCACGAGCGCTCCGGCGAGGATCGGCAGCGGCCGGCGGTAGCGGACCGCCAGCGCGACGACGAGGATCTGGGTCTTGTCGCCCCATTCGGCGACCGCCGCGGCGACGAAGCTGGCGAGGAGCGCGTCCAAAGGCTCAGGCGCAGAGCCGGATCGAGACGGACGCGAGCATCGCTTCGCAGGCGCTCTCCTCCATCCGCTCGCAGCCGATCGCGTCCTGGAGGCGCCCAAGGTACAGCGCGCGCGGACAGCCGCCCCGGTCCTCGGCCACCGCCCGCTCCAGCGCGGCGGCGACCCGGACGACCGGGATCAGGTCGTAAGCGGCGGCCAGGCGCCTGATCCCGGCGAGAATCTCGCCGAATTGCCGCTGGGAGACGCTCCTCGACGCTGCCTGGAGGCTTGCGAGGCGATCGCACAATTCGGCCCTGACCAGCATCATCCCGTCCGCTTCGATCCGCATCGTCCCGCTCCCCTGTTGGACCGGACCGACGATGCGCCCTTATGGTTACCGCTTCGTTAACGCCCCCACCCTTGACAGCGGCGGCGCTTCCCGGCAGAGGCGGCGGCGCATTTGAGCGGCGGGGACGCCGCTTTTATTTTTTTGAAACCCCGCATTTGAGAGGCTGTCATGGCCAAGCCGACCACGGTCAAGATCAAGCTCGTCAGCACCGCCGACACCGGCTTCTACTATGTGACGAAGAAGAATCCCCGGAACATCACCGAGAAGATGACCTTCCGCAAATACGATCCGGTCGTGCGCAAGCACGTGGATTTCAAGGAAGCCAAGATCAAGTGACAAGGCGCCCGTGAGCAGCGCGGCGGTCGCGTAGCGACCGCAAGCAGCGAACGGAGTCGCCGCAGTCCGGCCGGCGGGGCAGCCGGACTGTCAATCCGGCTGAGCCCGTCCGACGTCGCGGCCGCCCGCGACGTCCCTTTCCAGAGCCTTATCTTCGCTGAGGCCCCGGCTTTCGCCGGGGTGACGGACGAGGCGAAGTCTCATCCGTCCTCATCCATCCTCTTCCGGCCGCTCCACTCTCGCCGCCAGCGCCTCCAGGATCTCGCTCCAGCCCTGCTCGATCCGCTCCGCCCCGTCGGCGGCCCCCTGCGACAACGTCTGCCTCAGCGCAAGCTCGCACCCCCCGTCCGCCGCGGGCGTGATCTCGATCGTCACCCGCTCCGAAACCGGCGAATATTTCGGCACCTGCAAGGTGAACGCCAGCCGCAGCGGCCTCGCCATCTCCTCGTAGCGGCCGGTGTGGAGCACCTCCTCGCCGGCGCGCCGCTCGACGATCTCGAACCGGCCGCCGACATGCGGCTCGATCTGAGCGCGCACCCGCTCGCCGTCCGCGGTCGCGAACAGCCACTCCCCGACTCCCCGTTCGAGCAGCCATGAATCGAACACCGTCTCGGCGGGGGCCCGGAAGCGCCGCGTCACCTCGACCTCGCTCCCGGCAGGCTCCTCCGGCCTCGGCGCGGCGAGCAGCGCCCGAACCGCCTCGACGAACCGCATAACGGAGATCGGCTTGGAGACATAGCCTTCCGCCCCCGCCTCGCGGATCCTCTCCTCGTCGCCCTTGGCCGCATAGGCGGTGACCGCCATGATCGGCGTCCGCCGCAGCTCCGGATCGCCCTTGAGCTGCTCGATCAGCTCCAGCCCGCTGACGTGCGGCATCTGGATGTCCATGACGATCAGGTGGGGCGCTAAGGCGCGGGCGCGCTCGACGGCCTCACGGCCGTCGCGCACGGGTTCCGCTACATAGCCATGCGCCCGCAACAAGTCGCAAAACAGCTTCAGATTGAGTTCGTTGTCCTCGACAACGAGGATTTTTTGTCCCACCGGCGCACCTGTAGAAGATGCCGCGCGACGATACAAACGACATGGATCCCGAGATACTGGCCCTCTCCGCGCTTGGGTGGACGCTGAGCGACGAGGCTCGGGCGCAGCGGCTGCTCGCGCTCACCGGCCTCGATCCGGCGGCGCTTCGCGGCCGCCTCGGCGACCGCGGGCTGCTCGCTTCGCTTCTGGGATTCCTCGAGGCGCACGAGCCGGACCTCCTCGCCGCCGCCGAGGCGCTCGGGGTCGCGCCGGCCGACCTGGTCGAGGCGCGGCGAAGGCTCGAAGCATGAGCGGCCGGCCGCTCCTCGTCACGGATTGCGACGAGGTCCTCCTCCACATGGTCTCGCATTTCGCGGAATGGGTGGCCGAAGCGCACGATCTGAGCTTCGATCTATCGGCCCCCGGCTTCCGGGACGCGCTTCGCGGCCCCGACGGTCAGCCGGTCGGCGCCGACCGGGTCTGGCCTTTGCTCGACGGATTTTTCGCGGGCGAGATGCACCGCCAGAACATCGTCCCGGGAGCGGCGGAGGCGCTGGCGGAGATCTCCGCGGTCGCCGATATCGTCATCCTCACGAACATCGGCGACGAATATGAAGCGGGCCGGGTCGAGCAGCTCGAGCGTTTCGACATCCGCCACCGGGTGCTTTGCAACCGCGGCGGCAAGGGGCGGCCGGTGCTCGAGCTGATCGAAGCGGCCGGGCCGAGCGCGACCGTGTTCATCGACGATCTCGCCGTCCATCACGAATCGGTGGCGAGCCACGCGCCGCAGGTTTGGCGCCTCCACATGATCGCCGAGCCGAGTCTCGCCGCGCACACTCCGCCCGCCCCGCACGCCCATGCGCGGATCGACCGGTGGGATGAGGCGGTGCCCTGGATCCTGGAGCGGCTGAGGGCGGCATGACGGACCGAACCGACGATATGCTGGAGGTCAGATGACGAGAACCGCCTTCATCACGGGTGTCACCGCGGGCTTCGGCGCAGCCGCCGCCCGCCGCTTCGCCCGCGCCGGCTGGAAGGTCGTGGGCACCGGCCGCCGGCGCGCGCGGCTCGAAGGCCTGGAGGCCGAGCTCGGCGCCTCTTTCCTGCCGCTGGAGCTCGACATGCGAGACATCGAGGGGCTGGAGGCGGCGGTCGAAAGGTTGCCGGAGGCGTTCCGCGGGGTCGACCTGCTGGTCAACAATGCGGGCCTCGCGCCGCCGCTCGAGCCGCTCCAGGAGTCGCAGCTGGAACCGGCGCTCGTCGCCATCGAAACCAACGTCGTCGGCCTCGTCGCGCTGACGCGCAAGCTTCTGCCCGGGCTGATCGGGCGCAAGGGCGCAGTCATCAATCTGAGCTCGGTCGCCGCCACCTATCCCTATCGCGGCGGGGCGGTCTACGGCGGCACCAAGGCCTTCGTCACCCAATTCTCGCTCGACCTTCGTTCCGACCTCCACGGCACCGGGGTCCGGGTCACCTCCATCGAACCGGGAATGGCCGAGACCGAATTCACTTTGGTCCGCACCGGCGGCGATCAGGCCGCGTCGGACACTCTCTACCACGGCGTCAATCCGATGACGGCGGAAGACCTCGCCGAGACCCTCTTCTGGGTCGCCACGCTTCCGCCTCATCTCAACATCAACCGGATCGAGCTGATGCCGGTCAGCCAGAGCTTCGCCGGCTTCCAGGTGGCTCGGGAAGGCTAGGGTCTGTCCTGTTCGCACGGAAGCGGCCCACCTCGTCATGCCGGACTTGATCCGGCATCCACCTTTTTCTTACCGCGGCAGCGACGTGAAGAAGGTAGACCCCGGATCAAGTCCGGGGTGACGATCCAGCTCAACAGGGGGGACCCTAGGGCTCAGGAACCCTCGATTGCCGCCCAGGTTCTCGGGCCGACTATGCCGTCCGGGACGAGCCCCCTGGCGGATTGGAACCGGCGAACCGCCACTTCGGTAGCGGCGCCGAATATGCCGTCGGTCCCGGCGCCTACCTTGTCCTGCACCCTCCTCACCGCGGCTCCGCGATCCCCGCGCCGGAGCGTCGGGCGCGACTGGGCGTCGGCGGCCGGGATGAGCGGCCGCGCCGCGCCGGTGCCGGCGATGATCGCGGCGACATCGGTTCTGAAATCGTCCATGTCGAACGAAGGGTCGGGCTTGCGTCCGGCGGGAAGCGCATATTCCTTGTGCCCGCAGCACATTCGGGAGCTCGCACCGATCCTGGTGAGGATCGCCGCCACGCCGCGGCGATAAGCGTCCTTCTGCACCTCCGGCCACGGGTCATCCTGCCTGCCGCTGTTTTCCGCCTCGATTCCGATGAAGCTGGAATTGCCGCTCGTGATGCCCTCCCAGTGGCCGGCGCCGGCGTGGCTCGCACGTCCCGCGGCGATCACATAATAGGTTCCGTCGCGGCCCAGGCAGAGCTGCGACAGCGGACCGGACAGCCCGGGACGGCCGTTGGTGACGACTCCAAGGCTCGGCATGTTGCCGGTTCGAGGGCCAGCCGTATGGTGGCAGATCACCCCACGCACGCTCCCCATCGGGCCGTGCCCGCGGGTAAGCCATCCCGGCTGCTCAGCCACCTTGAGGCCGGCCTCGTCGAGGATTTCGGGAAGCCACGAAAGGGAAAAGGCCATGTCCAGGCTCCTGTTCAGGTTTGGGTCGCAAGGGGCCGCTCGACGCCGCCCCGCGCCGGCGGCAGCTCGAAGTCCTCGGTCGCTTCCAGCTCG
Source organism: Allosphingosinicella sp. (assembly GCA_036387555.1). Taxonomy (GTDB): domain Bacteria; phylum Pseudomonadota; class Alphaproteobacteria; order Sphingomonadales; family Sphingomonadaceae; genus Allosphingosinicella. Next base: position 43,469 of record DASVTN010000022.1, read on the forward strand.
CCCAGCGCGACGTCCTCGACGCAGCCGTCGACATGCTCCTCCCCGCGATCGTCGGGAATTTTCGCCGGGTCCGTTCCGTTGCCTTCGCTCATGTTAGGTTCGCTCATGTCGCGCTCCATGCTCCTGCCGAGGCGGGCGGGTCGGTGATGCCCGCCTCGAAATTTCTGACACTCATCGACCGAGCCGTGCGTCACCTCCGTCACCCCGGCGATGAGACCGGCTTGACCCGCTCAAGCGACAGGTGCTTACGCCTGCCGACATGACCGCCATCGCCTCCCGCCTCGCCGAGCTCGGACTCGAGCTTCCCGCCCCAGCCGCTCCTGTCGCCTCCTATGTACCGACGGTGCTGGCGGGGAATCTCCTTCATATTTCGGGTCAGGTTTCGTTCGAGAACGGCGCGCTGCTCACCGGCCGAATGGGCGAGGATCGCGACCTCGAATATGGCGTCCGCGCCGCCCGCGCCTGCGGGCTGATGCTCCTCGCCCAGATCGAAAAGGCGGTCGGCCTCGATCGGGTCGAGCGGATCGTGAAGCTCGGCGTGTTCGTCAACAGCGCCGGCGGGTTCACGGGCCAGCCCAAGGTCGCCAATGGCGCGTCGGAGCTGATGCAGGATGTGTTCGGCGAGGCTGGCCGTCATGCCCGAAGCGCCGTCGGCGTGCCGGTGCTGCCGCTGGGCGCAGCGGTCGAGATCGATGCCGTCGTCCAGATCAAGGAAGGCTGAGCTCGACCGGCTGGGCGCCGTTCCGTTCGCGCATCGCGGCCTTCACGGCGGCGCTCGGGTCGAGAACAGCACCGGCGCGATCGCGGCCGCGGTCGCCCAGGGATATGGCGTCGAGCTCGACGTCCAGCTCAGCCGCGACGGCGAGGCGATGGTGTTCCACGATTACGAGCTCGACCGGCTGACGGGGGAGCAGGGGCCGGTCTCCGGGCGGACCGCCGGGCAATTGCAGGCGATCCGATTGGCCATCTGCGGCGAAGCCATTCCGCGCCTAGCCGATGCCTTGGAGGCGATCGGGGGGCGCACGCCTTTGCTGATCGAGTTGAAGGCCCCCGAGACCGGGATCGCGAGACTGTGCTCGGCCGTGGCCGCCGCCCTTGCCGGCTATTCGGGCCCGGTCGGGATCATGTCGTTCGACCCTCGGGTGGGCCGCTGGTTCGCGCGCCGCGCCCCCGGACTGCTTCGCGGCCTGGTCGTCACCGAGAGCGGCCGTCGCGGGCCGAGAGGCCGGATCGAGCGCCGGCTCGCCCTTTGGTGGGCGCAAGCGGATTTCCTCGCCTGCGACATCCGCGACCTTCCCTCACGCTTCGCCGGGGCGGCGAGGCGGCGAGGCCTGCCGGTCTACACCTGGACGGTGCGAAGCGACTCCGACCGCGCCCGAGCGGCCGCCCACGCGGACCAGATCATCTTCGAGGCGCCGCCGAGATGAGCGAGGTTCGGGCCCGGCTCGGCCGCGGCGTCGCCGCGTTCCACGCGGCCGACTGGGACCGCTGCGCCGGCAGCGGCGACCCCTTCCTTAGCCACGCCTTCCTTTCGGCGCTCGAGGAATCGGGCAGCGCGACCGCGCGCGGCGGGTGGCAGCCGGTGCCGATCGCCATCGACGGGGAGGACGGCCGGCCGGCGGCCGTCGCGCCCGCTTACGTCAAGAGCCACAGCCAGGGCGAATATGTATTCGACCATGGCTGGGCGGCCGCCTGGGAGCGGGCGGGTGGCGACTATTATCCGAAGCTTCAGATCGCGGTGCCCTTCACGCCGGTGCCGGGCCGCCGGCTGCTGACGGAGCGGGAGGATCTCGCGCTCGGACTGATCGCGGCCGCCGAGGCGGTGGTGGACCAGCACGGCCTCTCCTCGGCCCACGCGACCTTCATCGCCGAGGTGGAAGTCCCCCTGTTCGAGCGCGCCGGCTGGCTGATCCGGGTCGACAGCCAGTTCCACTGGCATAATCGCGGCTACGGCAGCTTCCAGGATTTCCTCGGCGACCTCTCGTCCCGCAAGCGCAAGGCGGTGCGGCGCGAACGGGAGGCGGCGCTGGAGGGGCTGGAGGTCGAGCGGCTCACCGGGTCGGCGATCACCGAGGCGCATTGGGACTCCTTCTGGATCTTCTACCAGGATACCGGCGCCCGCAAATGGGGGCGGCCCTATCTCACCCGGCGCTTCTTCTCACTGCTCGGAGAGCGGCTGGCGGATCGGATCCTGCTCATCTTCGCGCTGCGGGACGGGCGGCCGATCGCCGGCGCCTTGAACCTGATCGGCGCCGACGCCCTCTACGGCCGCTATTGGGGAACGGTGGAGGAGGTGCCGCACCTCCATTTCGAAATATGCTACCACCAGGCCATCGAGGCGGCGATCGAGCGCGGTCTCGCCCGGGTCGAGGCCGGAGCGCAGGGACCGCACAAGTTGAGCCGCGGCTATGCGCCGGTGCCGACCTGGTCGGCCCATTACATCCCCGATCCGGGCTTCCGCGCCGCCGTCGCCGATTTTCTCGCCGCGGAGCGGCGGGCGGTGGCCGACGAGATCGGGGCGCTTGCCGAGATGACTCCCTTCCGCAAGGGATAGGGGCGACGAGTCGAAGTCAAACCCCTCTCCCGCGGAAAGCGGGAGAGGGCCATTAGCTGAAAGGGGCCCAAATGATCCGCAAAGCCGCTGCAATCCTGCTGCTGTTCGCCGCGCCCGCCGCCGCCCAGGGCCCCTCGCGCACCTTCGAGGCGCGCGACCTCTTCTCGCTCGAAGCCGCGACAGATCCCCAGATCAGCCCCGACGGATCGAGGATCGCCTACGTCCGCCGCTCCGGCGACATCATGACGGACCGGATGTGGCCGACCCTCTGGCTGGTCGACGCCCGCACCGGAGAGCAGGCGCCGCTCGCCGCCGGCCCCGGCGCCCACAGCCAACCGCGCTGGTCGCCCGACGGCAAGCGCCTCGCCTATATCTCCACTGCCGAAGGCGGCGCCGCGCAATTGTTCGTGCGCTGGATGACGAGCGGCGAATCGGTCCGGATTACGGGCCTGCCGGACTCACCGACCAGCCTCGCCTGGTCTCCGGACGGGCGCCATATCGCCTATACGATGCATGTTCCCGGCGAGGGAATGAAGCTGGGGACGCTCCCTCCCAAGCCCGAAGGGGCGCAATGGGCCGCCCCGCTCGAAATCCACGGCAACGTCACCTATCGGACGGACGAGGAGGGCTATCTGAAGCCCGGCTTCAGCCACATCTTCCTCGTCTCCGCGGACGGCGGCGCACCCCGCCAGCTGAGCTTCGGCGCCTTCCACGACAACGGCCCGCTGAGCTGGACTCCCGACGGCAACACCATCCTGTTCAGCAGCAACCGTACAGAGCGCTGGGAGCTCGACCCCGTCAACACCGAAGTCTACGCCCTCGACCTGGCCGGCAACGTCCGCGCCCTCACCGACCGCAACGGCCCGGACGGGGAGCCGGTCGTCTCGCCCGACGGGCGGATGGTCGCCTATACCGGTTTCGACGACAAGGAGCTGGGCTACCAGAACACCCTGCTCTACGTGATGATGCTCGACGGCTCCGGCCGCCGCGCGCTCACCTCCTCGCTCGATCGGAGCGTCGATTCGCCACGCTGGGCGGCCGACGGGCGCTCCGTCTTCGTTGCCTATGAGGATCGCGGCACGCGCAAGGTCGCGCGGGTCGGGCTCGACGGCTCGATCCGGACCGTCGCCGAGGGCCTGAGCGGAGGGTCGCTCGACCGGCCTTACACCGGCGGCAGCTTCAGCGTCGCGAAGGATGGCTCGGTGGCGGTGATGAGCGGCAGCGCCAGCCGCCCGCCCGACGTGGCGCTGGTCCGCGGCGGCGGCCGCCGGCAGCTCACCCGGCTCAACGGCGAGCTGCTCGGCGGCAAGCGCCTGGGCGAGGTCCGCCGAATCGCCGCCAGATCGTTCGACGGTCGCGAGATCGAAGGCTGGCTGACCCTGCCGCCGGCCTGGACGGAAGGGCGGCGCGCGCCGCTGATCCTCGAAATCCACGGCGGGCCGTTCGCGGCCTATGGACCGCATTTCTCCACCGACAACCAGCTCTACGCCGCCGCCGGCTATGCCGTGCTCTCCGTAAACCCGAGGGGGTCGACCTCCTACGGCGAGGAATTCGCCAACCTCATCCACCGCGCCTACCCGGGCCGCGATTATGACGATCTCATCGCGGCCGTGGACGCCGCAATCGCCGGCGGCTTTGCGGATCCCGACCGGCTCTTCGTCACCGGCGGCTCCGGCGGCGGAGTGCTCACCGCCTGGATCGTCGGCAAGACCGACCGGTTCAAGGCGGCCGCCACCCAGAAACCGGTCGTCAACATGACCAGCCAGGTGCTGACCGCGGACGTTCCGGGCTATTTCTCCCGCTACTGGTTCGGGAAGTTTCCGTGGGAGGACCAGCCGGCCTTCTGGGCGCGATCGCCCTTGTCGCTGGTCGGCAATGTGAAAACGCCGACTTTGGTCGTGGTCGGGAGCCAGGATTACCGGACTCCGCCAAGCGAAGCCGAGCAATATTATACCGCGCTACAGCTGAGGGGCGTTCCGACCGCGCTGGTCAAGGTGCCGGGCGCGAGCCACGGCGGCATCGCGGCGAGGCCGTCGCAAGCCGGAGCCAAGGCCGCGGCGATCCTTGCATGGTTCGAGAGGTATAAGGACGGGACGCCGGCGCGTTGACCGTCGTCCCGGCGAAAGCCGGGACCTCGTGGGGACCCGCCGTGCCTCTTTCGGCCCGAGGCCCCGGCTTTCGCCGGGGTGGCGGGAAGGGTCAGGCCGCCCGTCTCACCATCGTGTCGGAAAGCCATGCCCGCGCCTGGCGCTGGGCCTCGGCGATCTCGCGGGCGGTCATCTCCTCGGAAATCTCGGCCCTGCATTCCTGGCCGCGCTGGCTTCCGTTGAGGGCGGCGAGATTGAACCACTTGTGGGCTTCGATCAGGTCGACGTCGAGGCCGTGGGTTCCGGTCGAATAGGCCACCCCGAGCTCGTAGAGAGCGTTCGGATCGCCCATGGCGGCGTCGGCGAGGCGGCTTTCGATCAGGAAAGTCGCGGATTTCAGGCTGTTCCCCATTTGACATGCCCCTTGTTGTTAATCGCGTGTCGAGCACAGGTTTGCGCAGGCGATCACCAACAAATGGTTAACGGCGTAAAAACCATGTCGGGAGGTGCAGCCCCTCTCCCGCCTTCACGGGAGAGGAGGGGCCCAAGCCGAAGGCTTGGGAGGTGAGGGTCTTGCCGAGTCCGGTGTACAGACCCTCACCTCCCACCCGCTTCGCGGGCGGGCCCCTCCTCTCCCGCGCAGAGCGGGAGAGGAATTAGGCGCTGGCCTCCACCGCGAGATTGTCGATCAGCCGGGTGCGGCCGAGCCGCGCCGCCGCCAGGAGGCGCGCCGGGCGCTCCAATGAGATCACCGGCTCCAAAGTCTCCGCGTCGCACAGCTCGACATAGTCGATGGGATCGAAGCCCGCCTTGACGAGCCGCTCCCTGGCTGTCGCGAGAGCCTCGGCCACGCCGCCGCCGCGCTGGATCGCCGCCGCCGCTTCGCCGAGGGCGCGGGGCAGGGCCCGGGCCGCCTGGCGCTCCTCGTCGGTCAGGTAGGTGTTGCGCGAGGACAAGGCGACTCCGTCGGCGTCGCGCTGCGTGGGCAGTCCGACGATCTCGATGCCCAGATCGAGGTCCCGGACCATCTGCCGGATGACGGCGAGCTGCTGGTAATCCTTCTCCCCGAAAAGCGCGATGTCGGGGCGGACCTGGTCGAAGAGGCGCGACACCACCGTCGCGACTCCGTCGAAATGGCCGGGCCGGGCGGCGCCGTCCAGGCCTTCGCCGAGGGCTCCGGCGCGCACGCTGATTGCCGGGCCCTCCGGGTACATGGTCGCGACGTCGGGCGACCAGAGGAGGGCGCAGCCTTCCTCCTCCAGCATCTTGGCGTCGGTCGCCTCGCGCCGCGGATAGGTGGAGAGATCCTCGCTGGCGGAGAATTGGGTGGGGTTGACGAAGATGGAAGCGACGACATGGTCCGCCCGCCGCCGCCCCTCGGCGACGAGCGCCATGTGGCCGGCATGAAGGGCGCCCATGGTCGGCACGAACGCGATCGTCCGGCCTCCCGAGCGCAATTGCGCCACTGCCACCCTCAGCGTTTCGATGTCACGGACCGTTTGCACCCAGTTCCCGCCTCCGATATCAGCTTGGGCGACGCCCTTGCGGGGGCCGGACGGCATAATCAAGGCCAAGAAAATCTAGGGGTGCAGATGGCGTCGCCGCATTTCATCGTATTCGCCAATGAAAAAGGCGGCACCGGAAAGTCCACCACCGCCGTTCACAGCGCGGTGGCGCTGGCCGCCGCCGGCCGGCGGGTGGCCGCGCTCGATCTGGACACCCGCCAGCGCACGCTCGGCCGCTATCTCGACAACCGGGCCGAGACGGTGAAGCGACTCGGCATCGACCTCGTCATGCCCGTCCACGAGACGTTCGATCCGGACAAGGGCGAGTCGATCGAGGCCCAGCTCGAGCGAATCGGCGCGGACGTCGAGATCGTCGTCGTCGACACGCCCGGCCGCGACGACCCCCATGCCCGGGCCGCGATGATCCGGGCCGACACGCTCGTCACGCCGATCAACGACAGCTTCGTCGATCTCGACCTGATCGGGCAGGTGGACGCCGAAACCTACCGGGTCAGGCGGCCGAGCTTCTACGCCGAGCTGGTCTGGAACAGCCGCACCCAGCGCGCCAAGAGCCATGGCGCAAGCGTCGACTGGGTGGTGCTCAGGAACCGGATGCAGCATATCGAGGCGCGCAACATGCGCCGGGTCGGCGAAGCCCTGGGCGAGCTTTCTCGCCGGGTCGGCTTCCGCGTCATCCCCGGCCTCGGCGAGCGGGTCATCTATCGGGAGCTCTTCCCCAAGGGCCTCACGCTTCTCGATCTGCCGCATCTCGGCGAAGTCGCGATCGCCCATATCGCCGCCCGCCAGGAGCTGCGCGAGATGATCGCCGGATTCGCGTTGCCGCAGCCGGGCGAGGCCGCCGCGCCGCGAGCCGAAGCGCTGGCCGGCTGAACGGCGAGTGGGCCCGCTCATCCTGATCGCCGCGGGCGGGCTCCTTTGGGCCTTCGCGACCGGCCGCCTGAAAGGCTTCACCTACGAGGACGGGATCGCGGCCGCGCTTTTCCTGCTCGGCCTGAGCCTGTTCACCAAGGGCCGGCTGGTCCTCGGCGCCGCCCTGATGGCCGGCGCCCTGCTCTGGGCGGCCTGGCGCCGCTCCCGCCCGTCTTCGAAACCCATGCCCGTGACGGACGCCCGGCGGCTGCTCGGGGTGGGGGAGGGCGCCACCCTCGAGGAGATACGGGAAGCGCACCGCCGGCTGATCGCCAAGGTCCATCCCGATACCGGCGGCTCGGCCGAGCTCGCCCATCGGGTCAACGCCGCCCGCGACACCCTCCTCGCCGAAACAATGAACCGCAAGCCGCCTCGCGCGTCTTGAAGCCGATTCCCACCTTAGCCGGAGCCTCGAATGAGCCATCGCCTGCACCCGACCTCCCTTCGCGAATATGACATCCGGGGGATTTACGGGGAGACGCTGGGGGAGGAGGACGCCGGGGCGGTCGGGCGGAGCTTCGGAACCCTCGTCCGCCGCGACGGCGGCTCGACGGTCGCCGTGGGACGGGACGGCCGGGTAAGCTCGCCGGCGCTCGAGGCGGCCCTGATCGAGGGGCTGACCGCGAGCGGAGTCGACGTCGTCCGGATCGGCCTGGGCCCCACGCCGATGCTCTATTATGCGGAGGCCGAGCTGCCCGTGGACGGCGGCATCATGATCACCGGAAGCCACAATCCGGGCAATTACAACGGCTTCAAGATGGTGCTGCGCCACGCCCCCTTCTTCGGCGAGCAGATCCAGGGGCTGGGCCGGATGGCGGCGGCGGGCGATTGGGAGCAGGGCTCCGGCTCCGTTCGCGACGAGGAGGTGATGGAGCGCTACGTCGAGCGGCTCCTCGCGGGCTTCGACGGCGGGCCCTTCCGGATCGGCTGGGACTGCGGCAACGGCGCGGCCGGCCCGGTGGTGGAGCGGCTGGTGAAAAGGCTGCCGGGCGAGCATTTCACCTTGTTCACCGAAGTGGATGGCCGCTTCCCGAACCACCACCCCGATCCCACCGTCGAATCGAATCTCGAGGATCTGAAGCGTCTGGTGCGCGAGGAGGGGCTGGATTTCGGGGTCGCCTTCGACGGCGATGCCGATCGGCTGGGCGCGGTCGACGGCGAAGGCCGGGTCGTGTGGGGCGACCAGCTTCTCTCGATCCTCGCCGAGCCGGTGCTCCGGGCGGTGCCGGGCGCCACGATCATCGCCGACGTCAAGGCCAGCCAGGCCCTGTTCGACCGGGTCGCGGAGCTGGGCGGCCAGCCCCTGATGTGGAAGACCGGCCACAGCCTGATCAAGTCCAAGATGAAGGAGACGGGCGCGCCTCTGGCCGGCGAGATGAGCGGCCACATCTTCTTCCGCCATGAATGGTACGGCTTCGACGACGCCATCTATTCGGCCGTCCGCCTGATCCGCGCCGTCGCCCAGCTGGGTGGATCGCTGACCGCGCTGCGCTCGGCCATGCCGGCTATGATCAACACCCCCGAGATGCGCTTCCAGGTCGACGAGAGCCGCAAGTTCCCGGTCGTCGAGGAAGTCCTCGAGCGCCTGGCCGCGAGCGGCGCCGACGTCGACCGCACCGATGGCGCCCGGGTGAGCACCGCCGACGGCTGGTGGCTACTTCGAGCTTCCAACACCCAGGACGTCCTGGTCGCCCGCGCCGAGGCGAAGGACGAAGCCGGCCTCGGCCGACTGGTCGCCCAGATCGACGAGCAGCTTGCGCTTTCGGGGCTCCAGCGGGGCGAGCAGGTCACCCACTGATGCCCAAGCTCTACCCGGAAGCGCTTCTCTTCTGCGTGGTCTGGGCGGCGCTGGCGATCTACGGCGGGCTGGAGCTGGGCTGGAAGGCGGGCGCCGTCCTCACCCTCGGCCTCTTCATCCTGATCATGCCGACGAGCGCAGTCATTCTATCGCGCACCGGCAGCTTCAAGCTCGAGCGGGGGGTGAGGTGGGCCATCCTGACCGTTGCCGCCGCGGTGCTCCTCTCCGCGCTCGATCTTCAAGGCTGAGCCAAATCCTCCCCTGCATTTGCAGGGGAGGGGGACCATGCGAAGCATGGTGGAGGGGCCTTTTCCGACTTTCGAAGAACCCCTCCCCCGCTTCGCGCGGTCCCCCTCCCCCGGAAATCCGGGGGAGGATTTTATAAGCCCTAGTCGTCCTCGTCCTCCCTCCCCACCAGGTTGAGCTCCCGCGCCCTGATCTGCCGGGTCATGCACCAGTGCATGAGCGCGTCCTCGCGGCCGTGGGTGATCCAGACCTCGCGGGGCTGGAGCTCCTGGATGGTGGTGGTGAGCTCGTCCCAGTCGGCATGATCGGAGACGATCAGCGGAAGCTCGACGTTGCGCTGGCGGGCGCGCTGGCGGACCCGCATCCAGCCGGAGGCCATGGCGGTGATCGGATCCGGCAGCCTGCGCGACCACCGGTCGTTGAGGCAGCCGGGCGGAGCGACGACGATCTTCCCCTTGAGCTCGTCCTTCTTCGCACCGGTGGCGGGGCGAAGCTCCCCAAGCTCCACGCCCCATTCGCGGTAGAGGTCGCAAAGCCGCTGGAGGGCGCCGTGGATATAGATGGGGTCATGATAGCCGCGGCCCCTGATCTCCATCATCAGCCGCTGCGCCTTGCCCAGCGCATAGGCGCCGACGAGGACGCAGCGCTCGGGATTTTCGTGGAGCCGGGCGAGCAGCCGGTCGATCTCGCTCGGCGTGTCCGGATGGCGGAAGACCGGCAGGCCGAAGGTCGCCTCGGTGATGAAGATGTCGCAGGGAACGGGCTCGAAGGGCGGGCAGGTCGGGTCCGGCCGGCGCTTGTAATCGCCCGAAACCACGACCCGTTCGCCTCTGTATTCGAGCACGATCTGGGCCGAGCCGAGGACATGGCCGGCGGGGACGAAGCTCACCTCGACCTCTCCCAGCCGAACCACCTCCCCATAGGGCGTCGCTCGCCCGCCGGGCTGCGGCCCGTAGCGGCATTCCATGATCGCAAGCGTCTCGGGGGTCGCGAACACCTCTTCATGGCCGCCGCGGGCGTGGTCGGCATGGCCGTGGGTGACCAGGACCCGCGCCTTCGGGACGTTCGGATCGACCCAGGCGTCGGCCGGCTTTATGTAGATGCCTTCGGGAAAAGGCTCGATCCAGGAACCGAGACGGGCCATCGGGAGCTATATGGAGGCAAGGACGGGTATCGCCAAGCGCGGCGCCCGCGGATGAGAGCAAACGAAGGAGCGAAAGCATGGACGCAGGCGGAGGCAGTTGGGGAATCATCAACATCGTCGGGCCGCTGTTGCTCGCGGCCGTCCTGCTCTGGGTGCTGCTCCGCAATCGCAAGACCAGCAAGCGGGACATCGACAGGAGCGAACAGGGAGCCCACGACCTCTATCGCGAGGAAGAGGAAAAGCGCCGCAGCGGGGATGACCGCACGTCGTGACGTCGTCCCGGCGAAGGCCGGGATCCATGAACACAGCGGTTGAGAGTTCCGCGGAGACCGTGTTCATGGCTTCCGGATCAAGTCCGGAATGACGACAGCAACCCTACCCAAAGTCATATCCTCCTGGTTCGAGGCCAGGGGCTGGACTCCGCGGCGCCATCAGCTGGAGATGCTCGCCGCCGCCCGCGCCGGGCGAAGCGCGCTGCTCGTCGCGCCGACGGGCGCGGGCAAGACCCTGGCCGGCTTCCTCCCCTCGATCGTCGAGCTGGTCGAGGCGCCGAGCGACGGCCTCCACACCCTCTACATCTCGCCGCTCAAGGCGCTGGCGGTGGACGTCCAGCGCAACCTTCTCACTCCCATCGAGGAGATGGAACTCCCGATTCGGGTCGAGACCCGTACCGGGGATACGCCTTCGGACCGCAAGGCGAGGCAGCGCGCGCGGCCGCCCCAGATGCTGCTCACCACGCCCGAATCGCTCAGTCTCCTGCTCAGCCACGAGGATGGCGCACTCCTCTTCGGCCAGCTCAGCACCGTCGTCATCGACGAGATCCACGCTTTCGCCACCGGCAAGCGCGGCGATCTTCTGTCGCTGTCGCTGGCGCGGCTGCAGAGCCTCGCTCCCCGGCTTCGCCGGGTGGGCCTGTCCGCCACCGTCTCCGACCCCGAGGCCTTCCAGGGCTGGCTCGCCCCGCACGCGGATTTCGAGCTGGTCGAGCGGGTGGAAGGGGACCCGGGCGCTCCCGCGCGACTCTCGATCATGCTTCCCGAAGGGGACAAGATCCCCTGGGCGGGCCATTCCGGACGCTGGGCCGCGCAGCGGGTGATGCAGGAGATCGAGCGCCACAAGACGACGCTCATCTTCTGCAACACGCGCTCTCTGGCCGAGCTGATCTTCCAGGACCTCTGGGCGGTCAACGAAAGCCATCTGCCGATCGGCATCCACCACGGCTCGCTCGCTCTGGAGGCCCGGCGGAAGGTGGAGAATGCGGTCGCCGAGGGGCGGCTTCGAGCCCTCGTCTGTACCGCGAGCCTCGACCTCGGAGTCGACTGGGGCGACGTCGACCTCGTCATCCAGATGGGCGCGCCCAAGGGCAGCTCGCTCCTCACCCAGCGCATCGGCCGGGCCAACCATCGCCTCGACGAGCCCTCCGAAGCGATCATCGTCCCCGGCAACCGGTTCGAATATCTGGAAGCCCGGGCGGCGCTCGACTCGGTCGAGGAGGGCGCGCTCGACTCCGAGATCTTCCGGCCCGGCGCCCTCGACGTCCTCGCCCAGCACATCATGGCCGTCGCCTGCGCGGCCCCCTTCCGGGAGGAGGCCCTGCTCGAG
>DASVTN010000023.1:0-9000 GCA_036387555.1 Allosphingosinicella sp.
CGCCGCCGCCGCGATCGTCAAATCCGCTGAAATTCTCGTCGCCGAAACCGTCGCGCTTGTCTCTGCCGCGCCCGCCGCGCTCACCGCGGCGCCCTCTGTCGAAACCCATGCCCGTCTATACTTTCCGCGCCCCTGCCTTCAGTCGCAAACCACCGCGCGGGGCTGTCGCGCCAACGGTCTCGTGCGCCCCCGAAATTGGCGCACCGCCGACTCATATAGCTCAAATCAATCCCCGCCGCGAGCGCTTTTCCTCAAAGACCTTACGGTGGGCGATCAATGCTTGCGGGCGACCTTGTGGTGCACGAGCACGATCAGCGCGCCGAGCGCGAGTCCGAGCAGGCCGGACCCGGCGGCGCCCACGGCCCATTCGATCGCACCGCCGATGGCGGGAACGGCATGACCCGCGGCCGCGCCGCCGTCGTGAAGGGCGTGGGCGATCGCGCCGAAGCCGAAGACCTCCAGCCCGTGGACGATGATTCCTCCGCCGACCCAGATCATCGCCGCGATGCCGATGGTGGAGAGCGCCGTCATCACCTTCGGCATGGCGAGAACCAGCCCGCGCCCCAGCGCGCGCGATCCCCGGTTCCGCCGCTCCGCGAGGTGGAGGCCGATATCGTCCATCTTCACGATCAGCCCGACTGCGCCATAGACTCCGACGGTGATGGCGATCGCCACCACGGCGAGGATCATGCCCCGGGTCCAGAAGGTCTCGTCCGCCACCTCGGCAAGGGCGATCGCCATGATCTCGGCGGAAAGGATGAAGTCGGTGCGGACGGCGCCGCCGACCATCTTCTCCTCGTGCTCGGCGCTGCTGAGCTCCGCGGCGTCCTCCGCCAGCGAGTGCTTCGGCTCCGATACCGCCTCCCACACCTTCTCGGCGCCTTCGAAGCAGAGATAGGCGGCGCCGAGCATGAGCAAGGGCGTGATCGCCCAGGGCAGCAGCGCGCTGAGCGCAAGCGCGGCGGGCAGCAGGATGAGGAGCTTGTTCTTCAGCGATCCCTTGGCGATCCGCGCGATGATCGGAAGCTCGCGGTCCGGGGTGAAGCCGGTGACGTAGCGCGGAGTGACGGCCGTGTCGTCGATGACCACGCCCGCGGCCTTCGCCCCGGCGCGGCCGGCCGCGGCGCCGACGTCGTCGATCGACGCGGCGGCCAGCTTGGCGATGGCGGCGACGTCGTCCAGCAGTGCGGCAAGACCGGAAGGCATGGAAGGGGCTCCTGGTTGTTCGCGCTCCTGTGGCGGGGGAGGACGCCGCGATCAAGCCCGTCCCCCGTCATCCCGGCGGAAGCCGGGACCTCGGGGGACCCGCCGAGCCTTCTCGACATGAGGTCCGCCTTTCGCCGGGATGACGGAACGCCCCCGCCGTGGGTGTCGACCCGGCGGGCATGACGGTCGTTGAGCCCCGCACCGCTTCGGCCTATGCGTCGGCCCATGACAGTTCATTTCCATGAAGAGGATCTGCCGGAAGGCGTGCTCGCCCCCGGTCCGGTTGCCGTCGATACCGAGGCGATGGGGCTGCTCCCCGGCCGCGACCGCCTCTGCCTGGTCCAGATTTCCGACGGCGGGGGCGACGAGCATCTCGTCCGCTTCAACCCCGGCAGCGACTATTCCGCGCCCAACCTGAAGGCGATTCTCGCGGATCCGGAGCGACTGAAGCTCTATCATTTTGCGCGCTTCGACCTCGCCATCATGCAGGCCTATCTCGGAGTGATGGCGGCGCCGGTCTATTGCACCAAGACGGCGTCGCGCCTCGTCCGCACCTATACCGACCGCCATGGCCTCAAGGAGCTGATCAAGGAGCTGCTCCAGATCGACATTTCCAAGCAGCAGCAGACGTCCGACTGGGGCGCGCCGGAGCTGTCGGACGCCCAGAAGGATTATGCCGCCTCGGACGTGCGCTACCTCCATCAGATGAAGGAGAAGCTGGACGAGCGGCTGGTGCGCGAAGGCCGGATGCCCCTCGCCCGCGCGTGCTTCGATTTCCTGCCGCACCGCGCCCTTCTCGATCTCGCCGGCTGGCCCGAGGTCGACATCTTCGCCCATGTCTGAGATTGCCGGCGACCGGCGAAAGGCGAAGAGGAGCTGGGCCGCTCCGGGAGGTCTGCACGACTGGCTGATGCGCCTCCTGAAGGTGCTCCTGCCCGCCGGAGTCGGGCTTCTCCTCGCCTATCTCCTCCTCTCGCCGCTTTCGAAGGAGAAGGAGATCAGCTTCCTGCTCGACAAGAACAAGGTCGACGTCGCCCGCGAGCGGCTCAAGACCCAGTCGGCCGAATATCGCGGCCTCGACGATCGGGGCCGCGCCTTCAGCATCCAGGCGGCGCAGGCGGTGCAGGCCAAATCGAGCGAGCCGGTGATCGACATCGGCGGAATGGCGGCCCGGATCCAGCTCAGCGAAGGGCCGGCCACCATCACCGCCGACAAGGCGCGCTACAACATGGACACGCAGAAGGTCGACGTGCTCGGGCCGATCCTCTTCACGGCGGCCGACGGTTACCGGCTCGAGACCCGCGACGTCGTTCTCGATCTCAACAATCACAGCGCCGTCAGCGGCGGCGGAGTGCAGGGGCGGATGCGGCTGGGCCGCTTCACCGCCGGCGGCATGACCGCTGATCTGCCGCAGCGGCGGGTCGTCCTGACCGGACGCCCGCGCTTGCATATTGAACAAGGGGCTATCAGATGAAGGGCATGAGACGCCTCCTTCCCCTTCTGCTGCTCGCCGCGCTCGGCCCGGCGGCGGCGTTCGGCCAGGTTTCGGCGCTGAAGGGTCACGATTCGGACGCTCCGGTCGATGTCGCCGCCGACCGGATCGAAGTGCAGGACCGGGCGGACCGAGCCATCTTCACGGGCAACGTCGTCGTTCGCCAGGGCCAGCTGACGCTCACCGCCCCGCGCCTCACCGTCGCCTATTCGAGCGGTGGCGGAGTGCAGTTGCGGCGGATCGACGCGACCGGCGGAGTGACCGTGCGGAGCCCTTCGGAAACGGCGCGCGGCGACGTCGGCATCTACGACACGCAGAAGCGGATCATCATCCTTATCGGCGGAGTGAGCCTCGTCCAGAAGGACGCCAAGGTGAATGGCGGCCGGCTGACGATCGATCTCACCAGCGGCCGCGCGGTGATGGACGGCGGCGGCCCGCCGGGCACGTCGCGGCAGGGCGGACGAGTCACCGGCACCTTCACCGTTCCACCGCGCTCGGGCGGATGATCCCCGTCAATCGGGCCTGGTCCCGTCGTCCCGGCGAAAGCCGGGACCTCGGGGAGACCCGCCGTGCCTTATCCTCGCTGGGGTCCCGGCTTTCGCCGCGATGACGGAAGCGCCACTCGCCGCTTTTTTCATGCATGCACGAAGCCTGCCAGTTTACCCTTCAACCCGCATGGCTTAAGCCTTCGCTCCTGATGAACGAAGCCGCCGCCCTTCCCCGAGCCCGCGAGGCCGAGGTGTTCTCCGAGCTGGCGCGCGGGCTTTGCGTCGTCAGCCTCGCCAAATCCTACGATCGCAAGAGGGTGCTCAAGGACGTCTCGCTCCACGTCGGTCGAGGCGAGGTGGTCGGTCTGCTCGGCCCCAACGGCGCCGGCAAGACGACCTGCTTCTATTCGGTCATGGGCCTGGTGAAGCCTGACAGCGGCCGGATCATGCTCGACGGGCAGGACATCACCGGACTGCCGATGTACCGCCGAGCCGTTCTTGGCCTCGGCTATCTGCCGCAGGAGACGTCGATCTTCCGCGGCCTCACCGTCGCCCAGAACATCAGCGCCGTTCTCGAGGTCGCCGAGCGCGACAAAAGGGTGCGGCGGGAGCGGCTGGAGCAGCTGCTCGCGGAGTTCCACATCGAGCATCTGCGCGACGCTCCCGCCATGGCCCTGTCCGGCGGCGAAAGGCGGCGCTGCGAGATCGCCCGAGCCCTGGCCGCACACCCCTCGATCATGCTCCTGGACGAGCCGTTCGCGGGGATCGATCCGATCTCCATCTCCGACATCCGCGACCTCGTCATCGAGCTGAAGAAGCGCGACATCGGAGTTCTGATCACCGACCATAATGTCCGCGAGACGCTGGAGATCGTCGACCGCGCCTGCATCATCTACGACGGCCAGGTGCTGTTCGCGGGCAGCCCGGAAGAGCTGGTCGCCGATCCCGACGTCCGCCGCCTGTATCTGGGCGAAAGCTTCGAGCTTTAGCGATGAATCACTCCCGCCGTCATTGCGAGCGAAGCGAAGCAATCCAGACTGCGGCGTTTCCGGAAGCTGGATTGCTTCGTCGCTACGCTACTCGCAATGACGGGGTCCGGCCGCGATGAACATCGGCCCCCGCCTCGACCTCCGGCAGAGCCAGTCGCTGGTCATGACGCCTCAGCTGCAGCAGGCGATCAGGCTGCTGGCCCTTTCGAACCTCGAGGTCGAGAGCTTCATCGCGGAGGAGATAGAGCGCAACCCGCTGCTCGAGGCCGGCGCCGGCGAGGAGGGTCCCGCCGCCGAAGCGCCGGCCGCCGCGGAGGGTGCCGACGAGCCGGCGGCGTCGGATTCCTTCGGCGAAGGGGACGCTCCGCTCGATCTCGACGTCAACAACGAGAATCTCCACCAGGACAGCGCCTCCGACCGGGTGCTCGACGGCGGCCTCGGGATGGAAGGGCTGTCCGGCGGCGGCGGCGGATATGACGGCGAGGGCACGGATTTCGACAGCTTCGCCTCTGACGAGATCTCGCTCCACGCGCACCTTCTGGCTCAGGCGGGCGAACGCCTGTCGGGGGCGGACCTCCTCATCGCCGGCCAGATCATCGAGCAGATAGACGAGACCGGCTACCTCCTCGCGACGACGCTCGACATCGCCGGCCGGCTCGGAGTTCCGCTCGTCGAGGTCGAGCGGATCCTCGCGGTCGTCCAGACCTTCGACCCGTCCGGAATCGCCGCCCGCAGCCTTGCCGAATGCCTCGCCATCCAGGCCCGGGAGGCGGACCGCTACGATCCCGCCATGGCGCGCCTCATCGACAATCTGGATTATCTGGCCAAGGGCAATTTCTCGGCCCTGAAGCGGATCTGCGGAGTCGACGACGAGGACATGGCGGACATGGTGCGGGAGCTTCGCGCCTACGATCCCAAGCCCGGCTGCCGGTTCGCCGGCGGGGATCGGGTCGAGGCCGCCGTGCCGGACGTGTTCGTCGCCCGCCGCGGCCTGGGCTGGGCCATCGAGCTCAACAGCGCGACCCTCCCGCGCCTGCTCGTCAACCGCCGCTATTATGCCGAGCTGACCGTCGGCTCGGACCGCCGCTCCAAGGCGTGGCTCAGCGAATGCCTCGCAAGCGCCAATTGGCTGATGAAGGCGCTCGACCAGCGCGCCCGAACCATCGTCAAGGTCTGCAGCGAGATCGTGAAGCAGCAGGACGGCTTCTTCCGCAACGGAGTCGCCCATCTGAGGCCGCTCACCCTCAAGCAGGTGGCGGAGGCGATCGGGATGCACGAATCGACTGTGAGCCGGGTCACCTCGAACAAATATCTCGCCTGCGACCGCGGCCTCTACGAGCTCAAATATTTCTTCACCAGCGGCATCCAGTCTTCCGACGGCGGCGATGCCGTCTCGGCCGAAGCGGTCAAGAGCCACATCAGGACCCTGATCTCGGCCGAGGATCCCCGCGCCATCCTATCCGATGATCAGCTCGTCGAGCTGCTTCGAGCCAAGGGCTTCGACATCGCCCGCCGAACCGTCGCGAAATACCGGGAGGCGATCGGCCTGGGCTCCTCGGTCCAGCGCCGCCGCCAGAAGGCGATGGAGGGACGGGCGGCTTGACCCGCGCCGCTTCATGGCCCTGATCGCGGCGATCGCGCTTGCGCTTGCCGCCGCCGCGCCGGCTTCCGCCGACTGCCAGGCGCTGCTCGGACCGCTCTACGACCAGCCGGAAGACTCGAAGCTTCCAGGCCTCGTCCAGGGCGCGACCCTGAAGGGCGCCAGGGCCCTGGTCGAGCTTCGGCGGGCCAGAGGGGAAGACGTCATTCCGGTCCGCGGCGGCGATTTCTCCGGCGCGGACTTTCGCGGGGCCCGGCTCGACAGGATCTGCTTCCTCGGCACCAAGCTGGCGGGAAGTCAATGGCGCGGCGCCCGTCTCTCCGGCTCGGCCTTCGTCGGAGCCGACCTCGGCGGAGCCGATCTGCGCGAGACTCACATGTCCCGGATCCTGTTTCGAAACTCGGTCCTGAAGAATGCGGACGCCCGGCGCTCGATCCTGAAAGGCGGCCGCTTCGACGGCGGCTGGGGGGAAGGCAGCGTCGAAGGCTTCCGGCTCGATTCCGCCGACCTGACCGGCTTCCGCTTCGACTGCGGAATCACCCTCGATGACGGCTGCCCGATCGACGGCGGCCGGCTGACCGTGCGCGGAGCGATCCTCCGCGATTCGAACCTGGCCGCCCTCGTCGATGTGGCGGGCGCCCGGATAGACCGGACCAGGGTCTCCCCCGACCAGCTCCCCGATCTCCGCAACGGCCGGCTGGAAGGCCCGGTGATCGTCACCGGCGGAGACGAGGCGGTGCCGATTTCGGCGGAAGAATATCGCTCCCTCCTGCCCTTCTTCCGCGATCCCGCGGAGGTGGAGGAGCCACCCGCCGATAAAGGCGGCGAGCGGCTAAAGATTGGGCCGCCCGGTACGGCCCTGTACTTCGTCGATCACCCCCAGTCCTTCGCCGACGGCTTTCGTACCCACCCGCTCTACGAGCGCCTTCTGCCGGCTCTGATCGGAAGCGCCTGGTCCCGACTCTCGGTCCGGTTCAATTCC
This sequence comes from Allosphingosinicella sp., assembly GCA_036387555.1. Taxonomy (GTDB): domain Bacteria; phylum Pseudomonadota; class Alphaproteobacteria; order Sphingomonadales; family Sphingomonadaceae; genus Allosphingosinicella. The sequence continues at coordinate 6,758 of DASVTN010000023.1, forward strand.
GACGGCACGGTCGACGCCGTCGGCGAAGCCCTTGGCGCCAACGCCCATTCCTGCTCGCTGGGCGGCAAAGGCCTTCGATTCGACCCGGTCACCGGTTGGTATTCGGGCGCTCAGGAAGGCGATCCGGACGTCCCTGCGCCTTGGCGGGGCAAGCCGATACTCGTCCTTCGTTTTCAAGGCGACCGTGCCGACGTCTGGCGAATGGGGAGGGGAGGCGACGGCGAAGGCGATCCCCGGGAAAGCGACTTTGCCAGTTGCGGAGCCCGAGCCGCCTTTTCCCCCATGCTTCGAGTGAGTCCCACGAGCGCGGGGGTGGAGCGCTTGCTGGAGTCGCGGACCGCGGCGGAAGGACCCTGACAGGCCGCCGTTGCGATTGGCCGTCCGGCAGACTATCGCCCCCATTCCCCCGCCGAGGATCGAGACTTTGAACGCCGACCAGCCCCGGATCCTCGTCCTTGCCGGACGGCGTTCCGCGACACTCGATCCGCTCGCGGCCAAGACGGGCGTCACTCACAAGGCGCTGGTGCCGGTCGCCGGCGAGGCGATGGTCGGCCGGGTGCTTCGAACCGCCGCCGAGGCCTTCCCGGCCTCGCCTTTGTTCGTCTCGGTCGAGGATTTCGCGATCATCGCCGCCGAGCCGACCGTCGCCCGCCTCCATGCGGAGGGGCGGCTGACTCCGGTCGGGGCCGAGCACCATATCGTCGACAGCGTCGTCGAGGCGAGCCGGACGACCGGCTTCCCGCTCCTTCTGACCACCGCGGACAACGTGCTGATGAGCGTCGAGGGCATGCGCGCCATGGCCGAGGCCGGATCGGCCGGGGGCGTCGACGGGGTCGTGATGATGGCGGAGAAGAAGGACATCCTCGCCGCGCATCCCGACGGGCAGCGCCGCTTCTACGCTTTTCGAGGCGGCGCCTATTCCAACTGCAACCTGTTCTGGCTGAGCGGGGAGCACAGCCTGCAGGCGATCGAGAGCTTCCGCTACGGCGGGCAGTTCGCCAAGCGCAAGCGCGACGCCGTGCGCGCCCTCGGCCTGACGTCGCTGTTCCTCTACGCGTCCGGCCTGGTGACCCTCGACGGCATGTTCCGCCATTTCTCCCGCCGCTTCGGGATCCGGATCCTGGCCCTGGTCGCCAGGGACGGCCGCCTCGCCATCGACGTCGACAACGAACGCACCCACCGGGTGGCCGAGGAGATCATCGCCCGAGGCTGATCGTCATCTCGGCGAAAGCCGGACCTCGGGGAGCCCCGCCGAGACTTCTTGCCCTCAGGTCCCGGCTTTCGCCGGGATGATGGAGAAGGAGCGAAACCCCAGCCGCACCCGCCCGTTCTCTCCCCTCGAAGGAGAGCATGATGACCGACAACAAGAAGAAGGGCGACTTCAACAAGGGCGGCAAGGACGATGTCGGCGGCGACAAGAAGCAGCGCGCCGACCGCAACGAGGACAGCCGCACCGGCGGCCAGAACAGCGGCGGCGGCGGCAGGGACTGAGAAAATCCTCCCCGGCCTTTGCCGGGGAGGGGGACACCCGAAGGGTGGTGGAGGGGTTCTTTGGCCGGACACGGGAGGATCCCAGCGGATCCTCTGCTTCCTGCGAACAGCCCCTCCACCGTCCTTCGGACGGTCCCCCTCCCCGCGAAATCGCGGGGAGGATGATAAATGGCCCCGGCGGGGGATGATCCGCCGGGGCCGGTCTCCCGAGGGGCGGGGGAGACTTAGAACTTGACGCCCACGCCGAGCAGCACCTGGTGCCGGCTGACGTCGCTCTCGTAGTTGGAGTAGCGATACTCGACCTTGCCGTAGGCCTTCTTTCCGAAGCCGTGCTGATAGCCGGCGCCGAGGCGGAAGCCGTCGAGGTTGCGGCCGTCGCGGGTCGTCACGTTCGCCGGGGTCGTGTAGTCGAAGCGAAAGCGGGCGTTGGTGTAGCCGGCGAGCGCATAGACGGTGCCGTTCGGCGAGACTCGGTAGCCGAGGCGGACGGCGGCGGCGAGATCGCGGCCGGCGTCGAGGCAGGCGCGGTCGTTGGCGACGATGACGCTGGTGCGGCACTCTTCCATCGTGTTCAGGTCGGCGCTGAGGTCGATGCCCAGCTCCATCTTCTTGCCGATGTCGAAATCGTAGCCGGCGCCGATGCCGTAGACGATCCCGCTGTCGCTGCCGTCGTTGTTGTTGCCCGGGCCGTCGCCGCGGACATGGTCCCAGCCGCCATGGATTTCGGCGCGGAAACCTTCGGCCGAAGCCGG
>DASVTN010000024.1:0-20135 GCA_036387555.1 Allosphingosinicella sp.
CTCGGCATCACCTCGATCGATCCGGTCAAGCACACGCTCCTTTTCGAGCGGTTCATATCGGAGAGCCGCAACGAGCCGCCCGACATCGACGTCGATTTCGAGCATGAGCGGCGCGAGGAAGTGATCCAGTGGATCTACGACCATTACGGCCACTCCAACGCCGCCTTGACCGCGGTGGTCACCCGCTACCGGACCCGCGGAGCGGTCCGCGACGTCGGCAAGGCGCTGGGCCTGCCCGAGGATCTGACCGCGATGCTTGCGGGCCAGGTCTGGGGCTGGTCCGAGGACGGTGTGCCGGAGCGGCATGTCGAGGAGCTGGGCCTTGATCGCCACGATCCGCGGCTCGCTTTGACCCTTGAGCTCACCCGCCAGCTGATCGGCACGCCTCGCCACCTCTCCCAGCATCCCGGCGGCTTCGTCCTCACCCGCGACCGGCTCGACGATCTCGTCCCCATCGAGCCTGCGGCGATGGCCGATCGCCGCGTGATCGAGTGGGAGAAGGACGATCTCGAAGAGCTCAAGATCATGAAGCTCGACGTTCTCGGCCTCGGGATGCTCGGCTGCATGCGCCGCGCCTTCGACCTTCTTCGCGCCCACAAGGGCATCGACATGAACCTGTGGTCGGACGTCCTCCAGGAAGACGATTCCCTGGTCTTCGGGATGATCCAGAAGGCGGACACGATCGGCACCTTCCAGATCGAGAGCCGGGCGCAGATGTCGATGCTGCCGAGGATGAAGCCGAAGGAATTCTACGACATCGTCATCCAGGTCGCGATCGTCCGCCCCGGGCCCATCCAGGGCGACATGGTCCACCCCTATCTCCGCCGGCGCGAAGGCAAGGAGAAGGTCGAATATCCTTCCGAAGAGCTGAGGGCGGTGCTCGGCAAGACCCTCGGAGTGCCGCTCTTCCAGGAGCAGGCGATGAACGTCGCCATCGTCGGCGCCGGCTTCTCGCCCTCCGATGCCGACCGGCTTCGCCGCTCGATGGCGACGTTCAAGTTCACCGGCGGGGTCAGCCGCTTCCAGGACCAGATGATCGAAGGGATGGTGGAGCGCGGCTACGCGCGCGACTTCGCCGAGCGGACCTTCAAGCAGATCGAGGGCTTCGGAAGCTACGGCTTCCCCGAAAGCCACGCCGCGAGCTTCGCCAAGATCGCCTACGCCTCGTCCTGGATGAAGTGCCACCACCCCGACGTCTTCTGCGCCGCCATCCTCAACGCCCAGCCGATGGGCTTCTACCAGCCCGCCCAATTGGTGCGGGACGCGCAAAACCATGGGGTTGAGGTGAGGCCTGTGTGCATCAATAGGAGCCGGTGGGATGTGACTATCGAAAATTCCTCCCCCAGCTTGTCTGGGGGAGGGGGACCAGGCGAAGCCTGGTGGAGGGGCAATGCCGACTCCGAATTTCCCCTCCACCACGACGCTTCGCGCCGCGGTCCCCCTCCCCGAGGCAAGCTCGGGGAGGAATTGGGGCCCCCCCTCCTCCCCCTCCGCCTTGGTCTTCGAATGGTCCGGGGCCTCTCCAACCTCCACGCCGCGCAGATCCTCGCCGCCCGCGCCGAAGGGCCCTTCGCCTCGATCGAGGACGTCTGGCGCCGCTCCGGAGCGCCGGTGGCGGCGCTGGAGAAGCTCGCCGACGCGGACGCCTTCCGCTCGCTCGGCCTGGACCGCCGCCAGGCCTTGTGGCGGGTCCGGGGGCTGGGCGAGACGCCTTTGCCCCTGTTCGCTGCGGTCGATGCGCTGGGCGCCGAGCCGGAAGTGGCGCTTGCCCCGCTGACCGGCGGCCGCGAGGTGGTCGAGGACTATCGCACCGTCCAGCTGACCCTGCGCGACCATCCTTTGGCCTTCGTACGAGGCGAACTCGGGCCGAAGGCGACTTCGTGCGCCGGCCTCGCCCGCCTGAAGGACGGCGCCCGGGTCGAGGTCGCCGGCCTCGTCCTCATCCGTCAGCGGCCGGGCAAGGGCAACGTCACCTTCATCACCCTGGAGGACGAGACCGGAATCGCCAACGTCATCCTCTGGCAGCGCAAGTTCGAGGAGCAGCGCCGGATCGTGATGAGCGCCGCCATGCTGGGGGTGAAGGGCGTGATGCAGAAGGAAGGCGAAGTGATCCACATCGTCGCCGACCGGCTCGAGGACCTGACGCCTCTGCTGCACCGCGTCGGGCAGAAGGAATTCCCGCACCGCTATGCGCCGGCCGACGGCGGCAAGGGCGTCCCCCCCGATCCGCGCAAGGCGCGGGCGCGGGAGGTCATCAAGGTGAAGACGCGGGATTTCCATTGAGGGAAAACGAAAATTCCTCCCCCAGCTTGTCTGGGGGAGGGGGACCAGGCGAAGCCTGGTGGAGGGGAATTGCTGAGTCTGAATTACCCCTCCACCACGACGCTTCGCGCCGCGGTCCCCCTCCCCGAGGCAAGCTCGGGGAGGACTTAGGAAGATCAGAACTTCTGCTGGCGCTCGTAGAGGCTCTTGTAATGCTGGATGCGCGTGACCCGGAGCCCGGGCATTCCCGAGCGGTCGACCGCGCGCTGCCACGAGGCGAATTCCTCCAGCGTGAGGCTGTAGCGAGCGCAGGCCTCGTCGACGCTGAGCAGGCCGCCATTGACCGCGGCGACCACCTCGGCCTTGCGGCGCACCACCCAGCGCGTCGTGGAGGGCGGCGGCAGCGAATCGAGCGTCAGCGGCTCCCCCAACGGGCCGATGACCTGCGCCGGACGGGCCACGGCCCGGGGCTCGATCGAATCGTATTCAAGGACGTTCACGGACATTTTATCTCCTGCCTCCCTTCGACCGCCTTAGCGGCGGGCCTTGAAGGAAGGCTGAAATCCCAAGGTAAACGCGGCGGTCATCAGTTGACCGCTCGTTGCATGGCGAAGGCGGGATTGAAGCAACCGCCTTGCGCCGCCACCGCCTCTCGCCAGCCGGGGCCGGCGAGAAGGATCTCGGCGATGGGATCCGCGACGCTCGGGGCCGGCGCCGAAGCGGCCGCCCCCGCCAGCGCCGCGGGGCAGGAGTCGCGCTGCGTGCGCAGCGTCGCGACCAGCATTCCGAAATCCAGGCGCGCGGGCGCCCGGCTCGCAAACCTCTGCTCGGCCCGTCTGAAGAAGCTCAAATCCATGGCCGCCCTTCTAGCGGCCAGGGTCTAAGACGCGGTTAAGGAGGCCTTAGGCAAGGCTTTACCGCGGTTAATGGCTGTTTCCCGGCGAAGACCGGGGGCTAGCGGCGCTGACCGGCGCGCCGTCCAGAATTCCCCTCCCGCGGAAAGCGGGAGAGGGGTTAATCTACCCTCAAGCTGGGCTTTGCCGCGCCGCACCCCTATGTAGCGCCCGCCATGACCGCCGATTTCCAGCTCGACCGCCCGGCCAGCGAGGCCCGGATCGTCGTCGCCATGTCCGGCGGCGTCGACAGCTCGGTCGTCGCCGCCCTTGCGGCCCGCACCGGCGCCGAGGTGATCGGGATCACTCTCCAGCTCTACGATCACGGCCAGGCGGTCGGCCGCTCCAAGACCTGCTGTGCCGGCCGGGACATCTACGACGCGCGCACCGTCGCCGAGCGGCTTGGAATCGCCCATTACGTCTTCGATTACGAAACCCGCTTCCGCGACAGCGTGATCGAGCGGTTCGCGGACGAATATGCGCGCGGCCGAACGCCCATTCCGTGCGTCTCGTGCAACCAGAGCGTCAAGTTCACCGATCTACTGGCCCTCGCCCGCGACCTCGGCGCCGATTGCCTCGCCACCGGCCACTACGTCCGGCGGGTCCGGGGGCCGAAGGGGCCGGAGCTGCACAGGGCCGCCGATCCCGCCCGCGACCAGAGCTACTTCCTGTTCGCCACCACTCGGGAGCAGCTCGATTACCTTCGCTTCCCCCTGGGCGGCCTGCCCAAGCCGGCGGTTCGCGAGCTTGCTCGGGAGCTCGGCCTGATCGTCGCGGACAAGCCCGACAGCCAGGACATCTGCTTCGTTCCGAACGGCGATTATGCCGCGGTGGTGAAGAAGGTCCGTCCCGACGCCGCACGGCCGGGGGAGATCGTCGACACGGACGGCCGGGTCCTCGGCGAGCATCGCGGACTGATCCACTTCACCGTCGGCCAACGCCGGGGGCTGGAGATCGGTGGCCAGGCCGAGCCGCTCTATGTCGTCCGTCTGGAGCCGGAGGCGCGGCGGGTGGTGGTCGGTCCGAGGGCCGCGCTCGCGATCCGGGCGGCGCGCCTGTCCGGGATCAATTGGCTCGGCGAGGACCAGAGCGAAGGACTCGCCGCCAAGGTGCGGTCGATGGCGCGGCCGGCGCCGGCCCGGTTCGAGGGAGGGGAGATCCGCTTCGAGGCTCCGGAGTTCGGCGTCGCCCCCGGCCAGGCAGCGGTGATCTACGAAGGATCCAGGGTGCTCGGCGGCGGCTGGATCGAGGAGACGATCCCCGCCGAGTCCGTCTTCGCCTGAGCCGCATCCTTGGCGTTCGTTCCGCCTGCGCATTGACTCCCGATGCGCCCGAGCTAGGGTCGGCTCGAATAGAGGCGAGGGACGGGCGATGGCGGACAGGCAGGTTGAACGGCGGAGTGCCGGGGCGGACGATTCGAAGACTCGGCTCGAGTGGGTGAAGCCCGAGATCTGCGACATGGTGGCCGGCGCCGCTGAATTGGGCGGCGACACCAATGTCGACGGCGACCCCGGCCTCTCCTGACCTGCGCCTCGCGGAACCGAACCGCTTACTGCATTGGGTGGAACGGCCGGGGCCGGAGTCCCAGCTGGCGGCGGTGCGGCTGGCGGCGTCGGCGGCGGCGCGGCAGCCCGGCAATCCCCTGCTCCAGCTGACGCTCGGCCGGCTGCTCGAGAAGACCGGCGAGATCGAGCGCGCAGCCGAGACGCTCGCCGCGGCCAGCCGGCGATTCCCGCACTGCGAGCCACTGAAGGCGCCGCTTGCCCGCCTGTTGGGAAGGCTGGGCGAAACCGATCGCGGGCTCGCTGTCGCCCAGACGACCGCCGATCGGCGAAGGCGGGCAAGGCTCTCGCTTTTCTTGCTCGCCCAGAGCGGGCGCTTCGAGGAGGCGGCCGGCTTCGAGGAGGAGGTCGCCTCCACCGACCCTTTCGACCCGATGCTGGTCGAATGCCGGATACGGCGGCTGCGGCGCGATCCGCCGGCGATGCTCGCCTTGTGCGACGAGTTGCTCGGCCGGCGGCCCGCCGACGCCCGCGCAATCTATCACAAGGCGATCGCGCTCGCTCAGATCGGCCGGGCGAGCGAGGCCTCGGCGCTGATCGGGATCGGCCGCTACGTCGCCGACGGCAGGCTGGAGGCGCCGCCCGGTTACTCGACCTCACGGGATTTCCGAGCCGCGCTCGCGGCGGAGCTGGGAGGGGCGCCGGACCTGCGGCCCGATCCCGCGGGACATGCGACCGTCAACGGCCTTCGCACCCGAGTCTTCCCTCGCGGCGGCGATCCCGCGTCGGCCGCACTTGCCCGCGGCCTGCGTGCGGCGGTGGAGGGCTATGCGGCCGGACTCGACGGCGATCATCCGTTCGCGGCGGCGCGGCCCGGGCGTGTCACGTTCAATGCCTGGGGCCTCGTCTTCCGCTCCGCCGGGCGGCAGCGCGTCCATTGCCATCCCGACCGCTGGGCCACCGGAGTCTTCTACGTCGCCGCGCCCGAGGTCGAGGGCGACGGCGGCAGCATCCGAATTGGCGTCCTGCCCGACTGGGCGGGGATCGATCCGCCCTGGCCGGTCCTGACCCTGAAGCCGACGCCGGGCCGGCTGCTCATCTTCCCCTCGTTCGTGCCCCACGACACCGTTCCGACCGGCGCCGCGGGAGAGCGGATCGCCGTCGCCTTCGACGTCAGTCCCGCGGACTGACCCGGCCCCGCCGCGCGACCGCGTAGAGGATCGTGCCCGCCGCGACCAGGACGAGCAGCATCCGCCAGCTTTCCCAGCTCGATTGCGAGGCCGCCCAGACGCAGACCGCGACGGCCGGGAGTATCATCAGCCACACCGTCGCCCCAGCGAAGGCTGGGGTCCCGGCCGGTGAAGGGCTCGGCTGCTCTTCATCCGCTGGGGTCCCGGCCTTCGCCGGGACGACGGGTCTCGCCAGCGAGGCGATGCTGATCGAATAGACGAACATGCGCGCAAGGGTGCTCACGACCGCCAGCCAGACGAAGCTTCCGCTCAGCGCCAGCACGGCGATCAGCGCTCCCATGAAGGCGATGGAATTGGCCGGCGTCGCGAAGCGCCCGCTGACCCGGCCGAACCAGCCAGGCAGCAGGCCGTCGCGGCCCATTGCGTAGGTGGTCCGCGAAGTGCCCGTAAGGCCGCCGCTTATGTTGCCGAGCAGCGAGAAGACGGCCGCGGCGACGAGCAGCAGCGCTCCCGCGGCCCCCATCAGCGCTTCGCCGAACGCGACCATCGGCGTTTCGCCGCCGACATCGGGCTCCATCACCGCCACGTAGGAGAGCTGGACCAGGAAGTAGAGCAAGGCGGTGCCGCCGATCGTGGCGAGGAGCGCGCGCGGGATGTTGCGCTGCGGATCGGCGGTCTCGCCGGCGGGGGTGACGCTGTTCTCGAAGCCGATGAAGGCGTAGAGGATGAGCAGCGCGGCCGCTTCGAGGTCGGTGAGCGGCGGAACGCCCGAAGGGGCTTCGATCGTGCCGCCGGCGACGACCAGCCCCATGACGGCGACGAACAGCAGCGGCGCCGCCTTGAGCAGGGTGAGGGCATCGATCAGCTGCACCGCCCGCTTCACGCCGACCACATTGACCCAGACGAGGAGCCCGGCGACCGCGACGATTATCGCCGCCCGGGGCAGCCCTTCGCCCAGCGGCGGCCAAAGCACGGCGAGATAGGTGACGAGCACGGTGAGGTTCGCGGCGAGCGCGGTGGCCCGGGCGACATAATAGATCCAGCCGGCCTGGAAGGCGGCGACCGGCCCGAAGGCTGCGGCATAGACGACCGGCCCCCCCGAGACGGGATGCCGCGCCGCCACCCGGGCGAACGGCAAGGCGACGACCAGCACGAGCAGGCCGAACAGCGGGAAGAGAAAGGGGCTGAAGGCTCCGAACCGCTCGTAGAGCGTCCCCGGCAAGGCGAAGATCCCGGCCCCGACCATTCCGTTGAACGAGAGGAAGGCCGAGCCGAAGAAGCCGATGTCGCGGCGGAGGGGTTCGTCCTTTGCCGCGGTCACTCGTCCCTCCCAGCCGGTTGGCCGCGGACTGTGGCGGGGCCTCCGCCAAGAGGCAAGCATCGTTCGGCCGCCGCGGCGAGCTTCCCCCCCCCAAGGTCCGGGCGCGATCATCCCGCCTGATCTCGATCAAGCCGCTGCCGGTAGCCGTTTGCCCCTCGCTCGTGGTAGCAAGGCCGCGGGGATTGGGGGAAGATTGCGCAGGCTCGTCACCATCGATCTGCCGCGGCGTTTGTCGCGACGGCTGCCGAGGCCGGTGACGGAGTTCGCCGTCGGAATCGGCGTGACGGCGTTCTTCGTCGGAATCCGGCTGGCGATCGCGCCGCTGCTGGGCGAGGTGGCCCCCTTCGCCTTGTCCATCATCGCGGTGGTGATCGCGGCGCTCGTCGGCGGGTGGCGAAGCGGCGTCGTCTCGATGGTGCTGGGCACGCTCCTCATCTGGTATCTGGTGCTGCCGCCCTATCGCAGCTTCGCGCTCGAGGATGCGCCGACGGCACTGGTCCTGGCGGCCGGCGCGTTCACGGAAGGCGTGATCCTGCTCGCCCTCGGCCTCTACCAGCGCGAGGTGCGCGCCGGAGAGCTGGAGCGGGCCCGGCGGATCAACTTCCTGGGCCATGCGCTCCGCGAAATGGATCATCGTACGAAGAACAATTTCCAGATTGTCACCAGCCTTCTCACGCTTCAGGCGAGCCGCTCGCCCAGCGGCGAGGTCAAGTCCGCGCTGAACGAGGCGGCGGAGCGGCTGAAGGCGGTCTCGGCCGTCTACGATGCGCTGGCGCCGAGCAGCCAGGGGCTCGCGTCCGTCCGGCTCCAGGACCAGCTCCAGGAGATATGCGACCAGATCCGGCGCGGCATCATGCCCGAGACCATCGGTCTTTCGACCGAGCTCGAGCCGATCGTTGTGCCGCACGAAAGCGCCGTCGCGATCGGGATCATCGTCAACGAGCTCGTCACCAACGCCTGCAAGCACGCCTTCGGCGAAGGCGGCGGCTCGATCAGGGTGAAGACTTGGCGAGACGAGGGCGCCGCCTTGATCGAGGTGTCGGACGACGGCCGCGGCTTCGTCGCCGGGGCCGCCAAGCCGGGGCTCGGAAGCCGCCTCGTCGCCGCCTTCCTGCAGCGGCTCAAGGCGAGGAGCGAGGTACAGTCCTCGCCCGATGGAACGATCCACCGGATCAGGGTGCCGCTCTCCTAGTGCCGGCCCGAAGCGCCGGGATCCTGCTCTACCGCCGGGTCGGTGACGCCGTGCGGCTTCTGCTCGTCCATCCCGGAGGTCCCTTCTGGCGCGGCCGGGACGATGGCGCCTGGATGATTCCGAAGGGCCTGGTGGAGCCGGGCGAGGATCCGCTCGCCGCCGCCTTGCGGGAGTTCGAGGAGGAGCTGGGAGCAAAGCCGGAAGGCGAGCCGCGGGCGCTGTGCACGGTCCGGCAGGCCGGGGGCAAATGGGTGGAGGCCTTCGCCCTCGAAGGCGATTTCGACCCGGCCCAGCTGAAGAGCAACCGCTTCACGATGGAATATCCGCCGAAAAGCGGGCGCTTCGCCGACTTTCCCGAGGTGGACGAGGCGCGCTGGTTCACCCCCGCCGAGGCGAGGGCGAAGATATTGAAGAGCCAGTCGCCTATCCTGGACGCGCTGGAGGCGGATCTGGAAACCCCGTCATCCCGGCGAAAGCCGGGACCTCGGGACTGACGGAGTCGGCGGGTCTCCCGGAGGCCCCGGCTTCCGCCGGGGTGACGCGGGGCTCAAAAGCTCAGCGTCCCCTCGATCACCGTCACGCATCGTCCGCCGAGCACCGCCCGGTCCCCCGCTCGACGGCAATCCACTCGTCCGCCGCGTCGGCTGGCCTGGAAGGCGGTGAAGCGCTCGCGGCCGAGCCGGTCGCACCAGAAGGGAGTGAGAGCGGCATGGGCGGAGCCGGTGACCGGATCCTCGTCCACGCCCCAGGCGGGGACGAAGACCCGGCTGACGACGTCATGCTCCCCAGTTCCTGGCGCGGTAGCGATCGCCATGAAGTCGATCTCGGCGAGCCTTTTCATGTCCGGGCGGAGCCTCCTCACCGAGCCTTCGTCGGCGAACAGCAGGATGGCGACGCCCTCGGACCCTTCATAGCTGAGGTGGAGCTCGGGCGGCGCGGCGTCGCTGGCGCCGTCATGGGTGATGATGTCGACGATGCCCGCACTGTCGCGGGACACCACGTCGCGTATCTGCCCCGCCGTGGCGAGGCGGACCCGAGTCTGCGGCAGGTCGAGCAGATAGCCGGCGCTGTCGCGGCTGACGACCAGGACTCCCGCCCGGCGCGTCCGGAACCTCACCCGCTCGCGCGCGCCGATCAGGACATGGCCGCTCGCCAGAGTGGCATGGCCGCACAAAGCCACCTCGACAGCAGGGGTGAACCAGCGCAGCTCGTAATCCGCTTCGCCGTCCGCCGAGGGGACGGTGAAGGCGGTTTCGGAAAGGTTGTTCTCCTCGGCGATCGCCTGGAGCGTCTCGTCCGGCAGCCATTCCTCAAGCGGTACGACCGCCGCCGGGTTGCCGGTGAAGGGGCGGTCCGCGAAGGCGTCGACCTGAACGAGGCGAAGCTGGGGCATTGGTCGGTTCTCCTCTGATGGGTCCGTCGAGACGGGCCTGCGCCAGGCTCAGTTCCTACTCAGGATGAGCGGTGGAGAACAACCTCGACCGCTCATCCTGAGTAGCCGTTGAGCCTGGCGAAACGGCGTAACGATGGACGTCTCGAAGGACCGTCAACCTCCTTCGCCGGAAGTCAGATCCGTCTCTGCCATCCGGTTGCCGGGTTGGTCGATCTGTCCTTCAGGATCGATGTGGATGAGGATCTCGACGCCGGGGAATTCGGCCCCGAGCTTGTGCTCGACCTCGTCCATGACCCGGTGCGCCTCGGCGACGCTCATGGTGGGATCGACCCAGACGTGGAACTGGACGAAATCGCGGGCGCCGCTGGTGCGGGTCCTGAGATCGTGAAGGCCCTTGAGCGCGGGGTGGCGGGCCGCCACCTCGACGAATCGGCGGCGCTTCTCCTCCGGCCATTCGCGATCCATCAGCTGGTCGACCGCGCGGCTGGAGGCGCGCCAGGCGCCCCACAGCAGCCAAAGGGCGATAAGGATGCCGAAGACGGGGTCGGCGCCGGTGAGGCCGAGGAGCTCGTCGAGCACGAGAGCGGCGATCACAGACAGGTTGAGCAGCAGATCGCTCTGATAGTGGACGTAATCGGTGCCGATCGCCACGGATCCGGTGCGGGCGATGATCCGGCGCTGGTAGGCGAGGAGGGCGAGCGTCGCCAGGATCGCGACCAGCGAGACGCCGATCCCGTATTCGGCATTGGCGGTGGGCTCCTGGCCCAGGAGCCGGTCGAGGGCGCTCCAGCCGATGGCAAGGGCGGAGAAAGCGATGATTCCGACCTGGGCGAGGGCCGCCAGCGCCTCGGCCTTGCCGTGGCCGAACCGGTGGTCGCGATCTGCCGGCTCGGCGGCGATCCGCACTCCGTAGAGGGTGATCAGCGAGGCCAGCACGTCGAGGCCGGTGTCGGCGAGCGAGCCGAGCATCGCCACCGATCCCGTCGCCCAGGCCGCATAGGCCTTGAGCGCGAGCAGGAACAATGCGGTCGAGACGCTCGCCAGCGCGGCGCGGCGGGTCAGGATGGCGCGGTTCGCTTGCGTGGAAGCGTCCCCGCTCACGGGTAGAGCAGCCCCTCGCTCCAGCCCGCCGCCCCGCGTGTGAAGAGCCGGCGCTCGTGGAGGCGGTGCGCCCGATCGCTCCAGAACTCGATCCGCTCGGGAGCCACCCTCCATCCCGACCAGCGCGGCGGCCTCGGCACGTCGCCGCCTTCGAAGCGGCGGCGGGCCTCCTCGAATCGGGCCTCGAAGATGGATCGGGCGTCGAGCGGGCGGGACTGGTCCGACGCCCAGGCGCCGATCTGCGAGTCGCGGCCGCGCGTCGCGAAATAGGCCTCCGCCTCGGCCTCGGCGACCGGCTGCACCGGCCCCTCGATCCGCACCTGGCGGCGCAGCGATTTCCAGTGGAAGAGCAGGGCGGCCGCGGGATTGGCCGCGAGCTCCCCGCCCTTGCGGCTGTCGAGATTGGTGTAGAAGACGAAGCCGCGTTCGTCATGGCCCTTCATCAGGACCATCCGCACCGACGGGCGCCCCGCGCCGTCGGCGGTGGCAAGCGCCATGGCGGTGGGATCGTTCGGCTCGGACAGCCGCGCTTCGGCAAGCAATTCCTCGAACAATGCGTGCGGATCCGGGGCCATGATGGCCTCTTGCCGCGTGCGGGGCAGGGGCACAAGCGCTGCCCGCCCGTCATCCCGGCGAAGGCCGGGATCCATGAAGACGGCCGGGGGAATTCGATCGCGGCGGTGTTCATGGATTCCGGCCTTCGCCGGAACGTCGGAGGTTGCACCTCGAAGGTGCGTTACCCATCTGATACAGCGCGATCACGACGCAACAGTGGACATTTGCTGCGGCCTGGAGAACGAAGCTAAGCGATGGCGGATCTCTACACACAGCTGGGCGTGAAGCGCGACGCGGGCGAGGCCGAGATCAAGAAGGCCTATCGCAAGCTCGCCAAGGAGCTTCATCCCGACAAGAACAAGGGTAATCCAAACGCCTCGGAGCGCTTCTCCAAGGTGACCCGCGCCTATGATATCCTCACCGACAAGGACAAGCGCGCCCGCTACGACCGCGGCGAGCTGGACGAGGACGGCAATCCGCGGGCGCCGTTCGGCTTCGGCGGCGGTGGCGGCGCGGGGCGGCCCGGGGCGGGGCCGGGCGGCGCCGGCTTTGGCCGGGGCCCAGGCCCCGATTTCGGCGGCGGCGAGGAAATAGATCTGTCCGACCTGTTCGACGGGCTGTTCGGGGGGGCGGCCGGCCAGCGCCGGGGCGGGCCCAGCGGCGGCCTGGGCGGCTTCGGCGGCTTCGGCACCCGCCGGCCCCCGCCGCCGCCGCAGAAGGGCGCGGATACCGCCTATCGCCTCCCGATCAGCTTCGAGGACGCCGCCGCGCTCAAGGAGCAGCGAGTGACGCTCGCCGGCGGCAAGACGGTTTCCATCAAGCTTCCCGCCGGAGTCGAGGAAGGCGCCAAGATCCGTCTCGCCGGACAGGGGCAGCCGGGACCCGGAGGCACTGGGGACGCCATCGTCGCCATCTCGATCAAGCCCCATCGCTTCTTCAGCCGCGACGGCGACCATATCCGCCTCGATCTGCCCATCTCGCTCGACGAGGCGATCCTCGGCGCCAAGGTGAAGGTGCCGACCGTCGACGGTCCAGTGATGCTGAGCGTTCCGGCCGGGACCAGCTCGGGCAAGGTCCTGCGCCTCAAGGGCAAGGGCTTCAGCACGAAAACGGGCCAGCGCGGCGACCAGCTGGTGACTCTGATGATCGACGTTCCGGCCGGAGATTCCGAGCTCGAGCGCTTCGTCGAAGGCTGGAGCGGACGGGGCCGAGGAAACCCGAGGGCGGGGCTGGGCGTCTAGCCCCTCGTGCAGCCGACGATCTCCCCCGAGTCCCCAGAAGCCAGGCGAAAGCGGCTCGCCGCCGCGAAAGCGCGGTTCGGGCGAATCCGCGACAACATGCGGCCCGGCCAATATGGCTTCGAGGTCATGAAGCGGGTCGGGATCGGCACCTATAACGACGGCTTCATCCACGCCGGCAACCTCGCTTACCTGGCGCTGATGACGGTCTTCCCCTTCGTCATCGTCGCGGCCGCGGCGGCTCGCCTCTTCGGCCAGACGGAGGGCGGGCTTCAGGCGGTCGTCGCCTTGCTCCGAACGATGCCGCCGGACGTCGCCGACGTGCTGCGCAAGCCGATCACCGACGTCCTCCAGGCCCGCTCGGGAAACCTCCTTTGGCTCGGCGCCCTCGTGGGCCTGTGGACCACCGGGAGCTTCATCGAGACGATCCGCGACATCCTGAGACGCGCCTACGGGGTGACCGGGGGAGCGCCCTTCTGGGAATATCGCCTGGGCTCGATCGGGCTCATCGTCGCTTCGGTGATCCTGATGCTGGTGTCCTTCAGCGCTTCCATCCTGCTCGCCTCGGTCGAGCAATTCATCCGGACGGCGCTGCCCTGGGCCGACGACGTGCTCGGGCTGCTCGCTTTGTTCCGCATCGTGCCGGCGCTGATCCTGTTCGGCTCCGTCTACCTGATCTTCATGTCGCTCACGCCGCGCCGCTATCGGCGCTTGAAGTGCCGCAAGTGGCCCGGCGCCCTGTTCGTCACCTGCTGGTGGATCGCGACCACGGCGCTGCTCCCGGTGGCGCTCTCGAGCCTCGGCGGCTACGACCTGACCTACGGCAGCCTCGCCGGAGTTATAATTGCGTTGATCTTCTTTTACATAATCGGCCTCGGGGTGGTTATTGGCGCCCAGCTCAATGCGGCGCTGGCGGAACCGCCCGAGCCGACGGTAGAAGAAGCCAAGCTCGAGCTCGCGGCGGACGAGGCCGCTCAGAAGGCGGAAGCGGCAGGGGAAGAGGCGGACGACGAGGCCGAGGACGAGGCCAAGTTGGACGACGCCGCCGAAGCCGAGGGGGACAAGGTATGACGGGATTGATGGCGGGGAAGAGGGGGCTCATCATGGGCCTCGCCAACGACAAGTCGCTGGCCTGGGGGATTTCGAAGCGGCTTGCCGAGCATGGGGCGGAGCTGGCTTTCTCCTACCAGGGCGAGGCTCTGAAGAAGCGTGTCGGGCCGCTCGCCGCCGAGGTGGGATCGGATTTCCTGATCGAATGCGACGTCGCCGACATGGCCGATCTCGACCGCCTGTTCGAGCAGTTGAAGACGCGCTGGGAAACGATCGACTTCGTCGTCCATGCCATCGGCTTCTCCGACAAGAACGAGCTTCGCGGCAAATATGTCGACACCAGCCTCGAAAACTTCCTGATGTCGCTGAACATCTCGGCCTACAGCTTCACCGCCGTCGCCCGCCGCGCCCGCGAGATGATGCCCAACGGCGGAGCGCTCGTCACCCTGACCTATTACGGCGCCGAGAAGGTCATTCCCCACTACAACGTCATGGGCATCGCAAAGGCCGCGCTCGAGGCCAGCGTCAAATATCTCGCGATGGACCTCGGGCCCGAGAATATCCGGGTCAACGCCATCTCCGCCGGCCCGATCAAGACCCTGGCGGCGAGCGGGATCGGCGACTTCCGCTACATCCTCAAGTGGAACGAATATAACGCTCCGCTTCGCCGGAACGTCACGATCGAGGACGTCGGCGGCGCCGGCCTCTATCTCCTTTCCGACCTCGCCTCCGGCGTGACCGGCGAGATCCACCACGTGGACGCCGGCTACAACGTCGTCGGGATGAAGGCGGAGGACGCCCCGGACATCGCCACGACGTGAGCCTGTCGGTGAGGCCGGAGACCGGCGGGGACGCCGACGCGATCCGGGCGGTGCATCTCCAGGCCTTCCCAGCCGCCGCCGAGGCCGATCTCGTCGCTCGTCTTCGCGAAGATCGCGACTCGCGCATTTCGCTCATCGCCGATCCCGCCGCCGGGGCGGCCGCCTATGCGCCCGCCTTCGGCGCGGCCGGAGGTCCGGAGTGAGCTTCAACAGCTTCGGCCGGGTCTTCCGCTTCACCACCTGGGGCGAAAGCCATGGCCCGGCAATCGGCGCGGTGGTGGACGGCTGCCCGCCCGGGATCGCCCTCGGCGAATCGGACATACAGCCCTGGCTCGACCGGCGCCGGCCGGGACTTTCGCCGAACACCTCCCCGCGGCGGGAGCCGGACCGGGTGCGGATCCTCTCCGGCACCTTCCACGGCCGGACGACCGGAACCCCGATCAGCCTCGTCATAGAGAATGTCGACGCGCGTCCGGCGGATTATCAGGATATGCCGCCCCGCGCCGGCCACGCCGACGCCGCCTATCAGGCGAAATACGGCCTTCGCGACCCGCGCGGCGGCGGCCGCGCCTCGGCCCGGGAGACGGCGGCGCGGGTCGCGGCCGGGGCCGTCGCCCGGCGGGTCATCCCGGAGGTGGAGATCGCCGCCCGGATCGTCGAAATCGGCGGATCGTCCGATGAGGCGCGGTGGGAGGCGCTGCTCGGCGAGGCGCGCTCGGCGGGAAGCTCGCTTGGAGCGGTCGTCGAGTGCGTCGCCGACGGCGTTCCCGCGGGCTGGGGGGCGCCCGTCTACGGCAAGCTCGATGCCGACTTCGCCGCCGCTTTGATGTCGATCAACGCCGTCAAGGCGGTTGAAGTGGGCGCCGGTTTCGAAGCGGCGCGGCTTCGGGGCGAGGACAATGCCCGTGCCGCTCTCGCCGGTGGGATCACCGGGGGGATCTCGACCGGCGAGCGGATCGTCCTTCGCTCCGCCTTCAAGCCGACCTCCTCCGTCCCCGCTCTGGGAGTGCAGGGACGCCACGACCCTTGCGTCGGGCTCCGTGCCCCCCCAATTCTCGAAGCGATGGTCGCGCTCGTGCTCGCGGATCATAAGTTGCTCCACCGGGCCCAGTGCGGATGATCGGCCGGCGGGTCCGGATCAGCGGGCGGGTCCAGGGCGTCTTCTTCCGCAAATGGACCGTGCAGAAGGCCCAGGCGCTGGGCGTGCGCGGGTGGGTGAGGAACCGAAGTGACGGAAGCGTGGAGTTGGAAGCGTTCGGTGACGATGAGGCGGTGGAAGCGCTGATCGCGGCCTGCCGGACCGGCCCAGCCGCGGCTCGAGTCGAGAAGGTCGATGTCCAGCCGGCGGAGTCGGAAGGGCAGGACCTGTTCGGCGGCTTCCGAGTGACGTCGACGGCCAAGGCGAGTTTCGCCCGCGACGAGTCGTGAGCGCAAGCGGCGGCCCGAAGGGCAATCGAGGAAGGTCGGGACTTTGGCGAGCCGTCTGCCGGAAATGTTGGGCGACGGCGAGCGATCTAGATCAGGTCGGCGAGATAGTCGCTGAGCCGATCCATTCCGGTGTCGGTGAGCATGATCGAGTTGCGCCTGGTGCGGCTGCGCGCGACCAGATTCTTGTCGATGAGCTTCTCGATCAGCGCTGGGCCGTCCTCCGGATCCACCTTGGCGGAGCGATACGCCTCCTCGATGGGAACCTCACGGCCGTCGTCGCCCGCGATGAACAGCGACAGGAGCAGGTCCCAGGCCGGCTCTCCGAACAATCCCATCGGGAAATATTCGTCGCGCCTGCGGCGTTCGGCGTAGAGGCGCTCAGCCACGGAGCGCAACGATTGGCCGGCTTCGGCCGAATGCGGATCGGAGAGCACCGCGAGGCGCGCCGAGGCCTGGCGAACTATCGCCAAGGCTGCTTCTAGTCTTGCGGAATGGATTTCGTGCGCCACGGCTTCTTCCCCGCAGCCACATTATCGAATTCCGCGGCGCTGCATAGTACCTTATTTCGCCTTTCATCAATTCCTCCTCGCCGGCTGGAGCAGGCCCAGTGCCCGGAAGCTCGACCAGCCCGATCGGGCGACGATCACATGGTCGTGGATGCAGATGTCGAGAGCCCGTCCCGCCTCGGCGATTCGCCGAGTCGCCTCGACGTCGCCGCGGCTGGGCGTGGGATCTCCCGAAGGATGGTTGTGCGCGAGGATCAGAGCTGTTGCGCCCACCTCGAGGGCCCGCCGCATGATCTCGCGCGGATAGACGGGGGTTTCGCTGACCGAGCCGTGGGTGTGGGTCTCGTCGTGGAGCAGACGGTTGCTGCTGTTCAGAAACAGGACTCGAAGCCGCTCGGTGGGAAGCAGCGCCATGTCCAGGGAGAGGTAATCGATCAGCTTCTGCGAATCATCGAGCGTGGGCCGAGCGAACGCCTCGGTCCGCAACGCGTGCAGCATCGCGTTTCGGATGATGCCGAGATGGTGGACCGCCGCGGCCCCGTCCCCGAGAGCCCGCGCTTGCGCCGCGGGGGCGGCCGCAAGCGTGCCCGCGAGCGACCCGAATTCTGAGACTAGCCGATCGGCCCAGTCGGAGGCCGCCGCTCCGAGCGGCCGGAGAAGCTCGACCAGGATCTGTCGACACCGAACCTGGCCAGGCGCCTCTGATGGTTCCAGGTGCCGATCAGCAGAACTAGGACCATCGGATAACCCCAGAACCGAAGGGCAAACGCGTACGCGTAAGGTAGCACTTGCGGGTCCACCAGCTTCACGGCGTGACCCGCTGTTCCAACTATGTGAAGCGCTGTCACGCATAACGGCCACAGCCGATTCGCTCGCAACGCGAGCGCAATAAAGGCAAGGAGAGCCACAACGTCGACCACGAAAACGCCCATTTCGATCGACCGATAGAGGTCGGCCATGCTGCCGAGTAGGGCAGCAAAGGTGAGTAACGAAGCCACGGCAATGATCGTGCCGCCCAGCAATTCGGGCGTCCCACCACGCATTGCGACATAGGCGCAGCACGCGGCAAGGAGGACCAAATAGACGGAGGTGTTGACCACGCTGCAAGCGGATCACGAGGCCGCAATATGGTCAAGTGCAATCTCCCGACCCCAGCTCACGCAACTACTGAGAGGTGCCTGACACCGTCGACTTCAGCGACCGGCGGCTTCGGCCCAGCATCACCGAGGGACACTGTTCGCAACCCAATCTGAATCTTCGTTTCGCTAAGCCTGTTGTGCGTCTCGACAATGTCACACCGGGCCCGGGCGAGCGCTGCAAAGGCCGACGCGGCGCCTTCAAAAGCCTCTTGGCCCATCAGCGCTGACAACTTCGCTTCCATGCGGCCGGTCACGAGTGCGCTATTCAGCTCTGCAACCCTTGCCAGCGCGGCGTCGATGGCTTCCTCGGCTGCGAAGAGGCTTTCGGCCACCTTCATGGCGGCGTCCCGGCGTTCCTTGAGCATGATATCTCCCTGTTCGCGGGACGCAGCCCCGCGGCTATGATCTCGATCCTGTAGGTGCCGGCGCGTATTCGCCGGCTCGAATTTCGAGACCCGGGGCCTGGTATGCCGCTGCCATTCCTTGGCAGGGCCTCCACGCCAGCCTCGTCAACCACGCAAGGTCGCCGGGCCTCGTTGTGCCGGTCGAAAGCGGGGAGCTTGGGAGCCCCTCCCGGTCATCCGATGAGGAAGAGCTTGCTCCTCCCACCGTTTGCCGGACACCCGCTTGTTGCTGCCCGCTCTCGATCGGTACGTCCGAATGAGCGGGAACCGGGGGCCCCGGCAATGTCCAATGGTTGGTATACCAACGGCTGGTGGGTTCAGAGGATGATTGGCTCGGCCGGGGGAGGGTCAGTGCCGCTATCGCCGCAGGGCACGAGGAACGCGGGAGGAGATGGTGCCCGCCGGGCTGGGGCGGTGATGGCGTCCTGGGGATTGGCGGAGCAGACACGCAGGCAGCGATAGCCGGCGGCGGTGTTTCAGTTCGTCAGCACCTAGGCTTGGGTGAGCCTGCCCAGCGCCTCGATCGCGGAGACCAGAGCTCCGAAGGCCAGCGCGACGCCGATGGCGATAATCGCGATCCACATGAGTCTCGTGGCCCAGTTGAGGTCACCGGGCTTGGACGAGCCGATCGGCAACGGGAACGTAGGGCTTCCCGTCGGTGTAGCGACTCGGAAGAAGGCCTGCTCTTCCCGCATCGATCCGCCGCCCGATTCGTGCGGCTGCCAGCCGCTCACGATCGGCGGCACGAAATTATACGAATCAGTCGGCGATCCCGGGTTGGGCGGCGGGTACGCCACTGCGGGAGAATCCTCGCGGACCTCATGTTCCGCGAGGATCCGGGCGGCGGTGCGGCGGTCGCCCACGCCGAGGGTGCGCATCGCGGCCTTGATGTGCTGATCGACCGAGCCCGGCTCGATCCCCATCAACGGGGCGATCTCCTTGGACGTCAGGTGCGCGTAGACATACCTGAGGCAGGCACGCTGTTGCTCCGTCAGCCTGGAGATGCGGTTAGGGTCCATGGCGGGATGGGATTATCGCTTAGGAAGGGCTTCTGCACAATGGGGCAGGCAGAGCCCGCAATATGGGAACAGGTTAACGAATGCGGGGCGGCTTGGTTTCCGTCGGAAGAGGCCTAAAATCGCGCAGGGAGCTTCGGCCGGCTCGATCTCTCAAGTCGTTCCTAAGCGGCGAAACGCTTGACGAAGTCGGAGGCGGCCGCCTTGAAACGCGCCATCTCTTCGTCGACCAGACCGAAATTGGAGGTCACCCCGTCGATCTCGCGGGCGACGTTCTCGGTGTCTTCGCGGATCGCGGCGATAGTGGAGGACATGGAATGGGCGGCCAGTGCCGTTTCGTCGACGGCGGCCGTGATCATGGTGACGGTCTGGGCCTGGACCTCCATGGCTTCGCGGATCCGGTCGGCTGAGGTCTGCACGTCCTCAACCGTCTTCTGGATGGAGCCGTTCGCCTCGACCGTCTGACGGGTGGCCTGCTGGATGGCTGTTATCTTGAAAGTAATTTCATCGGTAGCGCGGGCCGTCTGCGAGGCCAGCGACTTCACTTCCTGGGCGACGACCGCGAATCCCCGACCGGCGTCGCCGGCGCGCGCTGCCTCGATGGTTGCGTTCAGCGCGAGGAGGTTGGTCTGCCCGGCGATGTCGCGGATGAGCCCGAGAATCGATTCGATCGCCTGGACATGCTCGGAGAGGGCCTGGCTGACCCGCGCGGCGTCGGCGGCCTGACCGCCGGCGCGGGTAGCGACCTCGCCCGCAAGCTCCACCTCGCGGCGGGCGTCCTCGATCGCCCGGATGAGACCGGCGGCGGTCTCGGCGGCGTCGCGCATGGCGAGCGCCGACTGCTCGGCCGCCGCGGCGACTTCGGACGTCTTGCCGAGCATACCTCGGGCCGAAGCCGAAGCTTCCGAAGCCTGGGCGCGGAGCATCCGGCTGTCCGAGGCGGTGCGCTCGACGGCGCTGACGACGTCGTCCGTGAAGCCCTTGCCCTGGGCTCGCCGGCTCTCCCGCTCGGCCCGGCCCTGAAGCAGGCTGAAGTGGGCGGCGAACATGTCGGCTTCGAGCAGGGTCGCCTGGGTCAGGCAGCGGGCGAGGCGGCCGAGCCGCTCCGGATCGCCCGCCAGCTT
>DASVTN010000025.1:0-6974 GCA_036387555.1 Allosphingosinicella sp.
GGCCCCTCCTCTCCCGTCAGGACGGGAGAGGGGGAAAAAGCTAGGGTCTGTCCTGTTCGCACGGAAGCGGTCCACCTCGTCATGCCGGACTTGATCCGGCATCCACCTTTTTCTTTCCGGGGCAGCGACGTGAAGAAGGTGGACCCCGGATCAAGTCCGGGGTGACGATCCCAGCTCAACAGGGCGGACCCTAACCTCCCCGCGCGCTCCGCAGATGGGCGCGGATGTCCTCGTCGCTCGGGGCGCCCTTGGCGGCGCGTTCGAGCAGAGCGAGGCCGCCCATGCGGTCCTTGCCGCTTCTGAACAGGAGCCAGCCGAGCGTATCGGCGGTGGCGGGATTGTTCGGCTCGAGCTGCCAGGCCCGGCGGGCGAGCGGCAGCGCCCGGTCGTAATCGCCGGTCTGGGAATAGGCCCAGGCGAGGTTGTTGAGGAGGGTGGCGTCGCCGTCGCCGATGCGCTTTCGAACCGCCTCGTAATGGGCGATCGCCTGCGGCCACTGCCTGGCGAGCAGGTAGGAATTGGCCGCCATCGTCTGGGCGGAGACGTTCTGCGGGTTCTGCTGAAGGAACAGGGCCAGCACCTGGCTTGCGCCGCGCTCGTCCCCCGAATTGCGCAGGGCTTCGATCAGACGAAGCGCGACCGGCTCGCTGAAGGCGAGGTTCGCCGCCCGGCGGTAGGCGGTGGCGGCGCCCGCATATTCCCCCTGGATGGCGAGCGCGTCGCCGACCAGCACATGGGCGTCCGGGGCGCCCGGAGCGGCGGCCTGGAGCTGCCGTGCGCGCTCCAGCGCTTCCGGCCCGAGGCCCCGGCCGAGCAGCGCCCGGATGAGGACGACCTGGTGCGGCGCGGAATCCGGCCGGGCGGCGGCATCGCGGCGAAGCGCCGTCAGCGCTCCGTCGCCGAGCGGATCGTCGAGCGCGGCGGTCGCGGAAGGACGGGGAAGAGCGGCGCGGCGGAGATAGGCGGCGGCGGCCGCTTCGTTGCCGAGCCGCGCGTAGGCCTTGCCGATGACGCTGAGCGTGTAGGCGTCGGCATCGGCCCGTTCGGCGAGCGGCCGCAAGGTGGCTATGGCCGCCGCCGCGTCGCCGCTCTGCCACTGGGCGGAGCCGAGCAGCCGCCGGGCCTTCAGATTGCCGGGCTGGAGCTTGAGCAGCCGCTTCAGCGGCTCCATCGCAAGCGCGGCATTGCCGGAGCCGAGCTCGATCGTCCCGGCCAGCAGCAGGGCCGCCGGCCGATTGCCGAACGCGCCGTTGGTGCGCCGGTAGAGGCTTCGGGCGAGCGCATAGTCGCGCCCGCGGGCCGCGAGCACCGCCTGGAGATAATAAGCGGACGGATTGTTCGCCGAGACGGCGAGGATCCGCCTCGTGTCGGCGAGCATCTCGCGGGTGCGGCCGAGATCGCCCAGGGTGGAGGCGCGCTCGATCAGAACGGCGACGTTCGAGGGATCGACCTCCAGCGCCCGGTCGAACCAGGGCATGGCCGCCGCAAGGCCATATTGGTCGCGGGTCAGCTCGCCGCGCAGCCGCAGCGCCTGGACGTTGCGTGGGGCCAGCCTGACGGCGCGGTCGGCCGCCTCGATGGCGCCGGCGGTCTCTCCCGTGGCTCGGCGGAAGTCCGCGATGTCCGCCCACAGCGCGCCGTCCTCCGGAGCCGCCGCCAGCGCCCGGTCGAACGCGGCCGCGGCCGCCTCCATCCTGCCCAGCAGCTGATTGGCCTGGCCGAGCATCCGGTCCGCATAAGCCGAATGGGCCGGCCCCGCCTTCGCCGCCTCCGCGGCGGCGCGCTCCGCCTGGCCCTGGAGGAGCAAAGCGTGCGCCATCAGATGCCCGGTCTCGCTTTCGGGGACGCCGAGCGCGTTCGCCCGCTTCAGCTCCGATTCCGCGGCGGCGCCCTCCCCCAGCAGCAGGTAGGTCCGGGCCTGCGCCAGCCGGAGGGCCTTGTTGTCGGGCTGCGCCTTGATCGCGTTGAGGAACTCGATCCGGGCGGTGCGGGGCTCGCCCTGCGCGAGGGCCTGGAGGCCGCGCCGATAGGCCTGTTCCGCCGATTCCGGGCTGGCGGTCGAGCAGGCGGCGGCGGCCGCTCCCATGAGCAGCGCGATGAGGATCCTACGAGCGCTCATGGCTGCAGATCATATTGTTTCATCAGGTCGTAGAGCGTCGGCCTGCTGATCCCGAGCAGCTTGGCGGCGCTGGAGATGTTGTTCTCCGCGCGGGCGAGCGCCTGCCGGATCGCCCGGCGGTCGGCGAGCTCGCGCGCCGACTTTAGGTTGACCGGCAGCGCCGCTTCGGTCCCGGCCTCGAGGTCGAGATCCTCCGGCGTGACCAGCTTGCCGTCGGCCATGATCACGGCCCGCTTCATCCGGTTCTCCAGCTCCCGGACGTTGCCCGGCCAGGGCCATTCGTCGATCGCGGCGAGGGCCGCCGAGCTCAGGCCCTTGACCTGCGGGTTCATCTCGCGGGCGAAGCGGTGAAGGAAATGCTTGGCGAGAAGCACCGAATCGCCGTGCCGCTCCGCCAGGCTCGGAATCCGGACGACAATCTCGGCGAGGCGGTAGTAAAGGTCCTCCCGAAAGCTGCCCGCCTTGATCATCTGCGGCAGGTCCTGGTGGGTGGCGCTGACGATCCGGGTGTCGACCGCGATCGCCTTGCGGCCGCCGATCCGCTCGATCACCCTCTCCTGGATGAAGCGGAGAAGCTTGACCTGGAGGGGCAGCGGGATGTCGCCGACTTCGTCGAGGAAGAGGGTGCCGCCATGGGCCAGCTCGATCTTGCCTTCCGTGGTCTTGATCGCCCCGGTGAAGGCGCCCTTCTCATAGCCGAACAGCTCCGCCTCGAGCAGGTTCTCGGGAATGGCCGCGCAGTTGATCGCCACGAAGGCGCCGCCGGCGCGGTTGCTCGACTGGTGCAGGCCCCGGGCGAGCAGCTCCTTGCCGGTGCCGCTTGCTCCGAGCAGCATCACCGAGACCCCTGTGTTGGCGACCCGCTCGATGGTGCGGGCGACCTTCATCATCTCCGGCGCCGCGGTGATCATCGTCCCGAGCACCGTCCGGTCGTCGCCGACCTGCTCCTCCAGCTTGCGGTTCTCGGTTTCGATGCCGTGGAGCTGAAAGGCGCGGCGGACGATCAGCCCGAGCTGGTCGATATCGACCGGCTTCTGGTAGAAATCGTAGGCCCCCGACGCGATCGCCCGCAGAGCGCTCTCCCGCGCCCCGTGCCCGGAGGCGACGATCACCTTGGTTTCGGGCTTGAGCGCGAGGATCGTCTCGAGGGTGGCGAAGCCCTCGGTGACTCCGTTGGGATCGGGCGGCAGCCCCAGGTCGAGAGTCACCACCGGCGGCTCCTCGGAGCGAAGCAGGTTGATCGCCGAATCCCGGTTGGAGGCGACCAGCACTTCATAATCGTCATAGGCCCAGCGAAGCTGCCGCTGCAGCCCCTCGTCGTCCTCGACGATCAGCAATTTGGCCCTGATGTCCACGCTCATGCTCGTTTCCGTTCGATCTCGTAATCCCCGGTCTCACCCAGCGGTAGAAGGATGGTGAACCGGCTCCCCTCCCCTTCGCGGCTGTCGACCTCGATCCGGCCGCCCATCGCCGCGATCAGGCTTCGCGCCTCGAATGCGCCGACTCCGAAGCCGCTCTCCTTGGTGGAGGCGAAAGGCTGGAAGAGGCGGGTGCGGATGAAGTCGGCCGACATGCCCTCGCCCTGGTCGACGATCTCGATCAGCGCCTCGTTGCCGCGGGACCCGCACCGGATGCGGACCGCGGATCCGCCGGGGCTCGCATCGATCGCGTTCTGGACGAGATGGGCAAGCGCCTGCTCGAGGCGGACCGGGTCCGCGACCGCGGCGACCGCCATATTGCCTTCGGTCTCGACCGGGTGGACCCGCTTCTTGATCTCGGCGACAGCGGCCACCGCCTGGCCGATCGGGACCGCCCGCACCGGCTCCGCCTCGACATTGCTGCCGCCGCGGTGGAGCCGGGCAAGGAGGTCGTTCATCTTCTTCACCGAGCTGTGCAGCGTCGCGATCATGTCTTCGCGGAACTCGGGCTTGTCGGCATGCCGCTCCGAATTGCGGATGACGAGGCTTAGCTGGCTCACCAGATTCTTGATGTCGTGGATGATGAAGGCGAAGCGCCGGTTGAATTCGTCGAACCTGCGGGCGTCGGCCAGCGCATCCTGGGTTCGAGCCTCGGCCAGATAGCTGGCGGCCTGGATGCCCACGGTGCGGAAAAGGTCGAAATCCTCCCAGTCGAGCGGGCGCCGCACGAGCGGGTGCTCGAGCAGGACCAGGCCGACGAGGCGATCGCCGTGGATCAGGGGCACGCCCGCCCAAAGCCCGTCGAGCGCCGCCAGCGGCGCCGGCACCCGCACTTGCGCTTCGCTCCACTTCAAAGTGCCCGACTCGAGGAGCGCGAAATCCATCACATGGCAGGTCTTCTCGAGGAAGCCGATCAGATCGGAATCGGCGGCGCTCGCTTCCGGCACGTCGTCGCTCCAGTTCCATCGCGCGGCGACGTTGAGGCGCCCGCCTTCCGGGACCAGGAGCAGGCCCGAGGGCGATTCGGCGATGTCGGCGATCGCCTTGATGATCCGCTGGCCGAGCGGCGCGTCGCCGCCGACGGTGCGGGTGAATCGAAGCCACTCCTCGCGATAATCGTATCGGTGCTCGAAGAAATGCTTCGCCACGAGCACGCGTGACCAGGCCCGCATCCTGCCGGAAGGCAGAAGGATCACTGCTGCGACGGTGATCGCGAACACAAGCCCCACCTGCCCAATCCGCACCCAATCGCCCCCGACCACCTCGAGCGCCCGGCTCGCGGTCATCATCAGGATGAGGTAGCCGAGGATGGCGATCAGCGACAGCGACTGGAAGGTGGCGGCGCGCGACAATTGCATCCGCCAGCGGGCGTTGCGGCGGCTCGCGAGCGCGAAAAGAGGCACAAGGATCGACAGGATCGCGCCGCGCATCGCGTAGAGATCCTCAACCGGACCGCGGGTCAGCCAGGCGACCGTGTAGAGGTGGAGATCGTAGGCCCACATTCCGGCGAGCGCGATCATCGGCAGCCTTATGCCCCAGCGGCTCTCGTGGGCGGCCTGGCCATAGAGGTTGTGGACGAGGACGAGCGATCCGGCCGCGATGGTCAGTCCGATCACCTGCCCGGTCGAGGCGAGCGCCTCGCGGAGCACTGGGTTGCCGCCGAACTGCGGCAGGACGCCGGCGATCGTGAGTTGCAGCCCGATCACCGCCGCGACGACGGTGTAGACGAGCTTCACCCCTTGCTGGCCCCGTTCCTGCGCGGCGCGGCTGACGATGGCGTACATGAAGCCGAGGAAGGCGAAGTTGCGGGCGGCTTCGGCTATGCCGGCGCCGAGGCCGTAGGGACCTTGCAGGGCGACGAAGATCGCCCACGCGGAAACGATCCCGAAGGCGGCGACGAGGCGCCGTTGGCCGCGATCTTCGTTCCATCGCCGGAGCTGCCACAGGGCAAGCGCCCCGTAGAGCAGGGCGGCGAGCGAATGCGCCCAAAATCCGAGCAGGACGATCATCGCGCCCCGTCCGGAAACAATACCACGCGAACCGTCTGGAGGAGGATCAGGAGGTCGAGGAAGGGGGTGTAGTTCTTGGCGTAGTACAAGTCGTATTCGAGCTTCTGGCGGGCGTCCTCGACGGAGGCGCCGTAGGGGAAGTTGATCTGCGCCCAGCCGGTGATCCCCGGCTTCACGACGTGGCGCTCGGCGTAATAGGGAAGCCGCGCCTCCAGATCCGCCACGAACTGCGGGCGCTCCGGCCGCGGCCCAACGAGGCTCATCTTGCCCGTCAGCACAGTCCAGGCCTGGGGAAGCTCGTCGATCCGGAGCTTGCGGATCACCGAGCCGACCCGGGTGACCCTGGGATCGTCCTTCTGCGCCCAGACCGCCTTGCCGCCGACCTCCGCGTCCTCGCGCATCGAGCGCAGCTTCACCAGCTCGAAGCTCTGCCCGTAGAGGCCGACGCGCCGCTGGCGGAAGAAGGCGGGCCCCTTGCTCTCAAGCTTCACCGCAAGCGCGGTCAGCAGGATGAGCGGAGCGAAGACGAGCAGGATCAGCCCCGAGACGATTATGTCGAACAGCCTCTTGCCCGCCGCCGACAGCCGCCGCCCCGAATTGAATCCGTCCGAGAAGATCAGGAAGCTGGGATTGACGCTGTCGAGATCGACCCGCCCGGTCTCGCGCTCGATGAAGGAGGAGAATTCGTTGACGTGGACTCCCGTCGTCTTGATCCTGAGCAGGTCCGCGAGCGGAAGCGCGTTGCGCCGCTCCTCCAGCGCCAGCACCACCTCCGTCACCCGAAGCCGAACGACATGGGCGGTGAGGTTGGCGATGTCGCCCCGGTTGACCGCGTGGGGCACCGCCTGGCCGCCGTCGTTCATGCCCACATAGCCCGCGATCGCGAAGCCCGCCCCTTCCGTCCGCGCCAGCGCCTCCAGCCGCGCCGCCCTCGGCCCCGCGCCCAGCACCAGGATCCGCCGCTTGAACGCCTCGTTGCCGAGCGCCCGGCCGAAGATCAGCCGCGCCGCGAACAAGAGGACGAGCGCGAAGCCCATCGCGTAGAGCAGGTTCGAGCGCCAGAAGGTCAGCGCCGGAAAGAAGAAGAAAACCAGGGCGAGCAGAAGCACGCCGAGCGACACCGCCACCACCAGCCGAGCCGCAGCCAGCCGCATCGAGCGCAGAGCGTCCACCCCGTAGGCGCCGACCCCGACCATTGCGAGCTGCAGCACGACCGCGAAGGTGAGCAGGTGCGGGACCCGCTGGACGTTGGGATCGGCGGTTCCGTCGATCTGCCACAGGCGAAGTAGCCACCCCGCCTCCCCCGCGCCGAGCAGCAGCAGGAAGTCGATCACGCCCAGGAGGAGGACGCTGTGGGGGACGTAATGCTTGAAAAGCCTGATCAAAGGGCGCGCGCCTCGCGGAGTGTAAAATCGTCCGACAGGCCCT
>DASVTN010000026.1:0-45695 GCA_036387555.1 Allosphingosinicella sp.
ATCAAGAGTAGAAGATATGCAGGCCGATCTGGGTCTGCCGGGTGAGGCGCTTGCCCCAGCTCGGCGAGACGTAGGTCGCATGGTACCAAAGGACGCTGGACGGCAGCGAGCCGGCGAGCTTCTGCCGGGCGATCCTGGAGATGGCGACGGCCTTCTTCCACGCCTGGGAGCCGCGGTCGGCGCGCGGGAAACGGCCGCGCTGGATGAAGGAGAATTGCGCCTTCTGGGTGATGACGGCGCACAGATCGGTCGGATAGCGTCCGGAGGCGGCCCGGTTCAGAACCACCTCGGCGACGGCGAGCTGGCCTTCGATCGGCTCGCTGCGCGCTTCGAAATAGACCGCGTTGGCGAGGCACTCCTGCTCCCGGTCGGCGGTCTGGGTATCGGCCAGGGAAATGACGAGATCGGCGAGGCTGCCCGGCACGGGCGCCGCGACCGGCGCCTCGGGCGCCGGAGTCACCAGCGCGGTGACGTTGGCCCACATTCTGGAAAAAAGCGACGGGTCGGTCATGGTGGACTGCGTGCCCCCCTCGGCCGCGACCGCGGCGGGCGCCTTGGCGAGGGTTTCGCCGGCGGCGGCGGGGTCGGAGTAGCTGGCGCCTGCGACAAGCGCGAAGCAAGCCGCGGCGAAGCCCGCGGCACGAACGATCCGGTTCATCTAGTCTCTTTTTTGTGCGGCTGGCTGATCCCCCGGATGCAAGAACCGCATCCCCGATCGCCCCCCGTCTCGAGCTCCCGCCAGCCGGTGATCGGCTGCGGCGGACCCGCTCTCGCTACTAAGCTGAGGGGCGGATGGCCGAAGGTCGGGAGCTTAGCAACCCACCGCGCCGGACTTCGCGACGAGTCGTGTGACTCCGGAGACACGGCGAAGAAAAAATCGCAGTCGGCAGGAACTTTTCTAAAAAATCATATTTTTCAGACACCTGGAGAGCCAGAATCGACCGCCTCCGAAACGTTCTCCGCTTGGCCGGGAGTCGGCGGTACCGGAGCCTCGCCGCCGCGCTGCGAAAATGGTGCCAGGCACCATTTTCGATCCCACTGCGGGCGAAGGGAAAGTTTCCGCAAAAAACCGTGCTGGAAAATCAATGTGGTGTCGAAAATCGGTGCGAAGGCACCATTTTCGAAATTGGTGTCAGGCACCATTTTCAAGCGGCGCCTGAGGATCCGGTGGAGCCGGAGCCGGAGCCGGCGCCTCGCCGGCGATCAGCTTCACGAACGCGCTCTGCACCCAGCCGGAGCGGCAGGGGCCTTCATAGTCCCGCCGCCGAGCAACGGGTTCGGACACTCCGCAGCGCTCGGCCAGGGAGCCCCCCTCGTCGAAGACTATGCCGAACCATTTCTGGTCGAGGCTGCGCCCGCAGATGAAGACCCGCGCGCCGAACGCGACGCTTCCAGTCACGGCCGCATTCTCGAACGGCGCCGAGCGCACGGGCAGCGCCTCACCCGTCTTCAGCCCGCGGGTGGTTCCGGTCGAGCTGCAGGCTCGGAAGTTGGCGCCATGCTCGCCGATCCGGACCGGCCGGGACTGGGGAGTCCGAATGCCCGGATCCGCCGCTGCCGGGCTTTGCTCCGCCGTCCGATCGGCGACGACGGCCGGGTCTCCGCAGGCGGAAAGGAGCAGGCACAAAAGGATAAGCCGTCGCATGCGGCTCCTTGTGGCGCGCCGGGCCGTAAAAATCTACGCTTGCGGCGGAGGAGTGCGCAGATGGCCTGTTGGCTGATGAAATCGGAGCCGGGCACCTATGCCTGGTCGGACCTGGTTCGGGACCGCGCGACCGAGTGGGACGGGGTCCGCAACCCGGCCGCCCGGCTCCACCTCAAGGCGATGAAGACAGGCGATCAGGCCTTCTTCTACCACAGCGGCGCCGACCGCGCAGTCGTCGGAGTGATGCGCGTGGTTCGCGAGGCGAAGCCCGATCCGAAGGATCAGGAGTGGGTGTCTGTCGCCGTGGAGCCGGTGCGGCCGCTCGCGCCCGTCACCTTGAAGGCGATCAAGGGCGAGCCGAGGCTCGCCGGGATGGAGCTGATCCGCCAGTCGCGCCTTTCCGTCGCGCCCGTCCGGGAGGAGGAGTGGACGGTGGTGCTCGAGCTGGCGGGAGAGGGCCTTTGAGCCTGGCGCTCGCCGCCGCCTTCCTCGCCGCGGCTCCCGCCGCGGAGACTCCGAGGTGCTTCGTCGAACGCGTCTATTCCGGCTACCGGAAAGCCGACTTCGATCCGCTCGCGGCTCCGGAGCGCATTTTCGCGCCCCCGCTCATCGCCGCTATCCGGGAGGATTCGCGCCTTTCCCGCGACGAAGTCGGCTACATGGACGCGGACCCGCTCTGCCAGTGCCAGGATGCGGCCGGGCTGAGCCCCCACGTCGGCGAGGTCCGTCAGCCGGCCCGCTCCCGCGCGACCGCGCACATCCTCCTGGACTTCGGCGGCTCCGATCGTCGCCACCTTCGGCTGCGGCTCGTCCGCACGCCGGCCGGCTGGCGCATCCGGGACGTCGTCACCGGTGACGAGCCGAGCCTGCTCGCCGCCCTGCGGCGGTTCAACCGCCGCCGGTCGGGGCGGTAGGATCTGTCCTGTTTGGAGGCAAGCGGCCCGCCTCGTCATGCCGGACTTGATCCGGCATCCACCTTACTCTCGCGAGGCGCCGCAAGAAGGTGGACCCCGGATCAGGTCCGGGGTGACGAGCGCTGCGCTGCTGCTGGAACGCATTTCGCATACTCGTCATGCCGGACTTGATCCGGCATCCACCTTTTCAATTCTCCGGCAGCGAGGTGAAGAAGGTGGACCCCGGATCAAGTCCGGGGTGACGGGCGAGCTCCGGCGGCGCCTTCCCCCGCCCCTCTCCCGTTCTTCGCCGGAGAGGAGGGGTGGAAGCTCGTCGTTGCTAGAGGATCGGGCGCTAAATCCGCACCACCTCGTCATGCCGGACTTGATCCGGCATCCACCTCGCTTTCGTGGGGCGGGCAAGAAGGTGGATCCCGGATCAAGTCCGGGATGACGATGCAAATTTGACGTCCGGCTCTCTAGAGGATGAAATCCGAGGCGATCAGGGCGATCGACCCTGAAAGCTGGATCTGGAGATCGGCCACGCCGTCGCCGTTGATGTCGCCCGAGATGGTCGTCACTCCGCCCGAAGTCTCGTAGCGCAGCTGACCCGCGACATTGGAGAAAGCGGCCGAACCGATGAAGGTGAAGGCCTGGTTGCTGCTCACGAGGCTGTTGGCGTCGATCGCGCTCAGCGAGATCTTGTCGCCCTGCGACCGGCTGAAGTCCGTGATCATGTCGATCGCGGCTCCGGAGGATTCGGAAGCGCTGTTGTAGGTGAACTGGTCCTTGCCCAGGCCGCCGGACAGCCGGTCCGCCCCGGCCCCACCGGTAATCGTGTCGTTTCCGCCCTCGCCGTAAAGCTCGTCGTCTCCCGCCATGCCCTGGATGTTGTCGTGGCCGTCGCGGCCGAACACCGTGTCCTCCGAGTTCGTGGTGCGAAGCGCCGGGCTGAGGCTGGAGGCGGAGATCGAGTCGCTGCCGGACGTCCCGGTGACGACGGCGCCGTCCCGCATGTTGGTGACGGTGAGGCTCAGCGACTGATCGTCGAACAGCTGGCCGTCGCTCGCCCGGACGATGACGGCGTAGACGTTGTCGCCGTTGGAATCGCCGGGCAGCTCATGGTCGGGCGCGGAGACGAACTGAAGGACTCCGGATTTGGGATCGATCGTGAAGCGGGCCGCATCGGCGCCGCCGACGATCGAGTAGGTCGGCAGGGTCCCGTCCGGATCCGTAGCCGCCACGGTGAGGACGTAACGGCCGTTCTCGGCGACGGAGCCCGCCGCTGCCGCGCCTCCGCCGTTCGAGGTGATGGCGATGGCTTCGTTGACGTTGCCGACCGTGACCGCGAGCGCCTGGCTGTCGGTGAAGGTGCCGTCCGTGGCGGAGACGATCACGTCGTAGACGTTGTTTCCTCCGGAATCGGCGGGAGCCTCGTAATTCGGGGCCGAGATGAAGGCGAGCACGCCCGTCGCCGCGTTGATCGTGAAGCGGGCCGCGTCGGCTCCCCCGGCGATCGAATAAGTGACCGCGCCGCCGTCGATGTCGGCGGCCGCGACGGTGACGACCGCAGTGCCGTTCTCCGCCACGCCGAGGGCCGCGCTCGCGCCGCCGCCGCTGGAGGTGATGGAAACCCCTTCATTGAGGTTGCCGACGGTGATTGCGAGGGCCTGGGTGTCGGTGAAGACGCCGTCGGTGACCGACACGAGGACATCGTAGACGTTGTTCCCGCCCGAATCGGCCGGCGCCTCGAAATTCGGCGCCTGGACGAAGCTGAGGGCGCCGGTGCGGGGGTCGATCGCGAAGCGGGCCGAGTCGGCGCCGCCGGAGATCGAATAGGTGAGCGGATCGCCGTCGGCGTCGGTGGCGGCGAGCGCCATGACCGCGAGGCCGTTCTCGGCGACCGTGACCGCGGCGCCGTTGCCGCCGCCGCCGGAGGTGATCGTCACGCCCTCGTTGACGTTGTCGACCGCGACCCGGATCTTCTGCCGGCTCATGTGCTCGCCGTCGCTGGCGCCGACCTCCACCGTGTAGAGGTTCGTGCCGGCGGCGCTTTGCGGCGCCTCGTGATCCGGAGCGGCGATGAAGGTCAGGACTCCGGTCGCCGGGTCGATGGCGAACTTGGAGGCGTCCGCGCCGCCGAGGATCGAGTAGACTGGAACGTCCCCGTCCGGATCGAAAGCGGTGACGGTGGTGACGTGGCGGCCGCCCTCGTTCACCGACAGATTGGCGTCCCCCTGTCCGTCCGAGGTGATCCAGAGACCCTCGTTCCGGTTGGTGACGGTGACCGCGAAGGCCTGCGAGTCGCTGCTCGTCCCCAGGCTCGCGACGACGACGACGTCGTATACATTGTCGCCGTCGGCATCGCCGGGAGCCTCGAAATTCGGCATGAACGGGTAGTTGAAGCTGAGGGTGCCCTCGTTCGGATCGATCGTGAACAGCGACGCATCGGCCCCGCCGGCGATCGCGAACCTCACCCCGGACAAGGACGACATCGATGCGTCGACGTCGGCGACCTGGAAGCTGCCGCCTTCCTGAATGGCCAGGGAAACCGAGCCCGCCCCCCCGTAGGAGACGATCTCGACGTCGTCATAGACGTCGTTCACGGTGATCGACATCTGCCGCTCGTCGAACAGCTCGCCGTCGCTCGCTCGGACCGTGACCTCGTAGACATTGTCGCCGTCGGCATCGGCGGGCGCCTCGTAATCGAGCGAGGCGCGGATCGACAGGTCCCCCGTTGCCGGGTCGATCGTGAAATGCGAAGCGTCCGCCCCGCCGACGATGGCGTAGCTGAGCGGGTCGCCGTCCGCGTCGGACGCGGCGACCTTGGCCACGAACGCAGAATCCTCGTTCACCGAAAGCGAGGGGCCGGTAGTGATCGCCACGCCCTCGTTGACGTCGCGGACCGTCACCTGGAGCGACTGGACGCTGCTCAACTCGCCGTCCGACGCTTTGACGGTCACTGCGTAGACGTTGTTCGAGCCCCCGGCTGGGGCCTCGTAATCGGGAGCGGCGACGAAGCTGAGCGCGCCGGTGGCGGAGTCGATCCTGAACAGGGCCGCGTCCGCCCCGCCGTCGATCGAATAGGTCACCGCGCTGGGGCCGTCGGAGTCGGTCGCGGCGACCGTGGTGACTTCGCTTCGGCCTTCGTCGATCGCCACCGAGGCGGAGACGCCGCCGCCGCCGGACGTGATGACCGGCCGCTGGTTGGGAACATAGCCTTCCGGCGCGAAGATCCGGGCCATCACCTGGTCGTCGTCCGCGCCGGCGCCGGCGAGGTCGGTCCAGGTGACGACGAAGCGGCCGTCGCCGAGGCCGGCGATCGAAGGATCGAGCTGGTCGCCAGCGGCCTGGCCGTTGACCCGCAGCGCGGGCCCCCTGGCCTGCCCGGCGGAGTCATAGGCCTGGACGAAGATGGCCTTGCCCGAACCGTCGTACTGGGGCGGGTTGTTGGGCGACCAGGCGACCGCGAACCCGCCGTCGGAAAGCGCCGTCAGCGACGGCCCGACCGAAGTCCCGTAGGCATTGCTGGGCGAGACGATCTGCCCGCCCACCTTCACTCCGGCCGGCGTGAAGATCTGGATGCGGTGGGCCGGACCCGATTGGTCGCTCTCGCTCCAGGCGACGGCGAAATTGCCGTTGGCGAGGGTCACGACCGAAGTCTCGACCACGGTTCCCATGCTCGAGGACGGCTGGCTGACCACGAATTCGCCTCCGACCCGCGCTCCGGCCGAGTCGAAGATCTGGGCCTTGGCGACCCAGGAGGCGCCCTGCCCCGGCCGATCCGTCCAGGTGACGACATAGCCCCCGCCCGCCAGCGCCGAGATCGAAGGATCGGCCTGATTGCCGGCGGTGCTCGTGTTGACGAGCACATCGCCTCCGACGGGCGCTCCGGCGGAGTCGTAGACCCGCAGATGAACCCCGGAGCCGCTTGCATCCGCCCCGGCCGACCGGCTGTCGTCCCAGGTGATCGCGAAGCCGCCGTTCGCCAGGACCGCGATCTGCGGCTCGCCGACGGCGGACCCGGCGTTGGAAACCGTCAGCTTGGCGCTGGTGGCCGCGCCGGCCAGATCGAACATCTGGACGGCGATGGAGCCGAGCGGCCTCGTCGCCACGACGAATCCGCCGTCCGGAAGCGCCGCGACCGCCGGCTCCGTGCCGACGCCGTTGCCGGAAGCGAGCGTCAGCTCGCCGCCGATCTTGACTCCGTCCGGAGCGAAGACCTGCGCCCGAAGGAATCGGCCGGCGGTGGTGTTGAAGTCCGCGTCGATCCAGGTGACCACGAAATTGCCGTCGGCGAGCCGGGTCACGTCCGAATGCGCCTGGGTCCTCTGGAAGGTGGCGTTGACGACGAACTCGTCGCCGACGGCCACCGGCGGAGACAGGTCGGCCACCTCGATCGACAGGGACTTCGACTGCGACAGCTGGCCGTCGCCGGCCGAGACCTCGACCTCGTAGACATTGTCCCCGCCCGAGTCGGCGGGCGCCTCGAAATCGGGCGCCGCAAGGAAGCTGAGAGCGCCGGTCGCCGAATCGATCGCGAAGAGCGCGGCATCGGCCCCGCCGGAGATGGCGAAGCTGACGGCGGCGCCCTCGGGGTCGGCGGCGGCCAGGATCGTGACGGCGGTCGTGCCCTCGTCGATCCGAAGCTGAGCGGCGCCGGGCGCGAACACCGGCCGCTCGTCGACATTGCCGACGGTGACGGTGAGGGCCTGGGTGGCGCTGGCCGTGCCGTCGCCCGCCGTGACGATCAGGTCGTAGACATTGTCGCCTCCCGAATCGGCGGGGCTGTCGAAATCGGGCGCGGCGATCCAGCTGAGGGCGCCGGTGACCGGGTCGATCCTGAAGAGCGACGCGTCGGCGCCGCCGCTGATGCTGTACGCGATCGAGGCGCCCGCCTCGCCCCGCGCGGAGACGGAGCCGATGACGACACCGCCCTCGTCCAGGGCGAAGGCGCGCGACGGCGCGGCGAAGCGCACGCCTTCATAGACGTTGGCGACGGTGACCGAGACGGACTGATGATCGGAGCTCTGGCCGTCGGTCGCCGAGACCGTCACTTCATAGACGTTGTTGCCGTCGGCATCGCGGGTGGTCTCGAAATCGGGAAGGTCCTTGAAGCGGAGCATCCCGGTGGCCGGGTCGATTTCGAACAAGGCCGCGTCGGCGCCGCCCGATATCCCATATTGCGGCGTGCCACCGTCCGGATCGACGGCGAGCAAGCCGAGCACGTCGCCCGAATTCTCGTCCATCGTGACCGCGGCCGTGTCGCCGCCGCCGCCGGACACGAAGGCGATCGACTCGCTGTGGTCGACCACCTGCACCGAGAGGCTCTTCGTGACCGACTGGGAGCCGTCGCTCGCCGACACGTCGACCTCGTAGACATTGTCGCCGTCCGAATCCGCCGGCGCCTCGAAGCTCGGAGCGCTCTTGAAGCTCAGCGCTCCGGTCGCCGCGTCGATGTCGAACAAGGCCGCGTCCGCGCCGCCGGCAAGTGAGAAGCCGATCTGGTCGCCGTCCGCGTCGACGGCGCTGACGACGGTGACCGCGGTTCCGTTCTCGAGGACCGCGAACGCGGCGCCCGAGGTGATCGTCACCGCTTCGTTGACGTTCTGGAGCTGGACCCGAAGCTGCTGGTCGTCGGAAGTGAGGCCGTCGCTCGCCCGCACGGTGACCTCGTAGACATTGTCCTGGTCGCTGTCGCCCGGGGCCTCGAAATCCGCGGCGCCGGAGAATTCGAGCACGCCGGTATAAGGGTCGATGATGAAGGCCCCGGCATCGGCGCCGCCGGCGATCTCATAGCTTATGTAGCTGTCGCCGCTGGCCTCGACGACGGTGACGACGGTGCCGTTCTCCGCCACCGTCACCACGGCCTCCGGCTCGCCGCCGCCCGAGGTGATGACGGTCTGCTCGCCCTCGTTGCGGACGTAGATCCAGAAGGACTGGGTGGCGCTCAGCATGCCCGAAAGGGCCTCGACCGCGACTTCGTAGACATTGTCGCCGTCCGCGTCCCCCCGAGCCTCATAATCGGGCGCCTGCTTGAAGCGGAGCTCGCCGCTGAGCGAGTCGACCTCGAACAGGAAGGCGTCGGCGCCGCCGGCAAGCCAATAGGTGATCGACGAGCTGGGGCTGTCGTCGTCGTAGGCGACGACGCTTCCGACGACGAGGCTGTTCTCCGCGACCGGCAGCGCGACCTCGGCCTCTCCTCCGAAGGAATAGAAGACCGGCGCCTCGTCGACATTCCCGACGATGACCTGCAGATCCTGATCGTCCGTATAGACGCCGTCGCTGGCTCGGACGATCACGTTGTAAACATAGCTCGGGTAATAGGGATAAGGCGACGGATAGGGGCTGTAGCGGTAGGCCTCGTAATCGGGCGGGCTGAGGAAGGAGAGGATTCCGGTCTCCGGATCGATCGTGAAATATTCGCTGTGGGCGCCGCCGACGATCTCATAGGTCACCGGGCCGGCGGCGCCGCTGACGGCGACCGTCGTCACCTGCGTGCTGTTCTCGAGGATCGAGACTTCCGCCTGGTCTCCGCCGCCGTCGGACACGATGGCGAAGCCGTCCGGCTCCTCGACATCCATGATCTCCACCGCGAGCTCCTGAGTGTCGCTCCGCGTGCCGTCGGTCGCCGTCACCTTCACATAATAGACATTGTCTCCGTAGGCGTTCGCCGGCGCCTCATAGTCGGGCGCGACGGTGAAGCTCAGCGCCCCGGTTTGCGGGTCGATCGTGAAGAAGGCGGCATCCTGCCCGCCGGTGATCGAATAGGTGAGCGGGGCGCCGTCGTCGTCGACCGCGGCGACGATCGTCACCGCCGTCTGGTTCTCGTTCACCGAGAGGCTCGCCCAATCGTAGCCGCCGTCGGAGACGATCGTGACGTAATTGACGTGGCGCAGCGTGATCACGAACGATTGGGAGCCGGTAAGCTGGCCGTCGCTCGCCGTGACCGTGACGTCGTAGACGTTGTCGCCGCCCTCGACATGATCGGGATTCGACTTGAATGCGAGGACCCCGGTGGTGGCGCTGATCATGAACTTCGCCGCGTCGGCCCCGCCGGTGATCGAATAGCGCAGATTGTTCGGCTCGCCGTCGTCCGAGGCGACGACCGTGGTCACCGCCCAGACGCCCTCGTCCTGGGTGAGCGCGACCGCGGTTCCGCCGCCGTTCGAGATGATGGTGGGGGCGGTGTTCGCCAGCGGGGCCGCGAGCTCGGCCCCCAGTATCTGGGCCCGGATCGAAGGGCCGCTGATGTCTCCGCTCTCGCTGGTCCAGGTCGCTATCACCCGCCCGTCGGCGAGCGTTGCGAGATCCGGCATCGACTGCGAACCGGTGGCCAGCGTGTTGACCAGCATCTCGCCGCCGACCTTCGCGCCGGTCGAATCGAACATCTGGGCCTTGATCGCGGCGCCGCTGCCGTCCTGCGCGGAATTGAGCGTCTGCCAGGCCACCAGGAAGCCGCCGCCGGGGACGCTGGTGACGACCGGGCTCTGCTGGGTGTCCGCGGCCTGGGTGTTCACGAGGAACTCGGCCCCGACTTTCGCGCCCGATGCGGAGAATATCTGCGCCTTGATGGCGGTGGCGCTGCCGTCCTGAGCGGTGTCGCCCGTTTGCCAGGTGACGACGAAGCCGCCGCCGGAAAGGGCGGTGATGGACGGCGAATATTGGTAGCTCGTCCCCTGGCTGTTCACCAGGAACTCCAGCCCCACCTTGGCGCCCGTGGCGCTGAACACCTGCGCCTTGAGGGCGTAGCTGCTGCCGTCCGCGGTGCTGTCGCTGGTGCGCCAGGTCGCGACGAAGCCGCCGCCCGCAAGCGCCGTCATGTCCCCATATTCCTGGCTGTAATCGGTCTTCGTGTTCATCGTGAACACGGATCCCACGCGCGACCCCGTGCTTCCGAAGATCTGCGCCTTCACGTCGCCGCCTTGGTCCCAGCTGACGACGAAGCCGCCATTGGCGAGCGCGGCGATATTGGGCGTGAAAGTGGATTGCGATCCGGCCGGATTGACCTGGAATTCGCTTCCGATCGCGCCGCCGTTGCGGTCGAATATCTGCGCCCTGATCGAATAGGCGCCATCGGGGGCGAGGCTGACCCAGGTGACGACGAAGGCGCCGCCGGAGAGCGTCGCCACTTCCGCGGTGAACTGGTAGCCGGCGCCGGTGGCGTTGACCAGGAACTCGGGCCCGACCTTGCGTCCGGCGGAGTCGAAAAGCTGTGCCTTGATCGCGCTTTCGCTGCCGTCCTGCGCCGGATCGGAGGTACCCCAGGCGATGATGAAGCCGCCGTCCGCGAACGTCGCGACGGTAGGCGCGACCTGATTGAGCGAAGTGAAGCTGTTGACCGCGAATTCGCTCCGCGTGCGGATATAAGCCGGCATCGATTTCCCCCCCGAGTGCCGGCGAACGTTAGAAACACCGACTTTACAATGCGTAAACCCGATAAAATATTTGTCTACCGGGGGCGCTGGAGGTTCATCGGAAGGCGCTTCGCGATCTTCACTTTCGCCGGGGACCGGGCCATTCAGGAATACTTTCAGGCCGTTACGCCCTTTTCCTCCCGCTGCTTCAGCGACGGGAGGGAGGAATTCAGCAGCTTATGCCCGCTCTTCCCGCGCCGCCCGGGCGAACAGCCAGGATGAAAGCAGCCAGAGCGGCACGAACATCGCCGTCCCGACCAGGAAGCCGCGCAGGTCCGGCACCATCGCCAGCCCGAGCGCTCCCGCGACGATCTGGGCGCCCGCGGTGACGGCCATGGCGCGGGCCATTCCCTCGGCGCGGAAGCGGACGATGATCGCCCCTCCCAAAGCCAGGGTGAGGACCCCGAAGAAGACCAGGTTCACAGGGTCGTTCTCGTTGCCGATATAGCCGACGGCGCCGTTGACGAGGAAGAGCAGGAGGCCCGCGCCGGCCGCGACGATCGCGCCCGCGGAATAAGCCCGGCTTCTGGTCTTGAGCATTGCGATCTCCCAGGCGCCGCAGGCCGCGGCGAGCATGATTGCGACGAGGATGAAGTCGGCCGGGTCCCAGGCCATTTCGTCGGTCAGCCGGGTGGCGGCCGCCGGTGCGAGCATCAGCGCCGCCGCGCCGCCCCAAACCGCCAACCGCCAGCCCTGGCCGCTTCCGCCGCTCGTCCGTCCTTGTACCGTCATCGCCTTGTCCTCGCCATCCGAACGTCAGCCTTCCCTCTCGCACAGTCCCTTGCAGCCCCGATGCCCGCGAAAAGGAGAAATCGTGCAGAAGGCCCGGCCGGTCATCCCTCGTCCATCATCGCCGCCGCATGGCGGAGGCGGCTGACCGCGTTCTCGGAACCTTGAGTGAACTCCGGCGGTTCGCACAGCCCTTTCGAGAAAGGACGAGAGCATTCGCCACCAGAAGATCCTGATCGCGCCGGAGCAGGAGACCGCGACAGCGGAGGTGCGCCGCTATCGGCCGTCGCGCTCGTGGCCGGTCGGCGCGCTGGCGCTGGCGGCGGCCACCGGAGCGGTTCTGACCACCGGAGCGCTTTCATCGGCCCTCGACGACGCACCCCAGCCCGCCTTCGCGACCCGGATCGCCCGGGAAGCGGCGAGCTTGCCGCCGGCGACGAGGCCGCCTGCCGCGGCTCCGGCGGCAGCGGCGCCGGCTTCAGCCGCGCCCGCCGCCCTCAACTCGGCGCCGCTGGCGACGCGCGTCTGGCAGGTCCAGGTCGGCGCCTTCCGGAGCACGGCGGCGGCGGAGGCGCATCTTCGCACTCTGGAGAGCGGGGTGCCCGAGCTGGCGCGGCTGACCCCCGTCCACCAGCTTCGCGGCGGCCTCAACCGGGTGCGCATCGGCGGGATCGAGGACGAGGGCGCCGCTCACCGGCTCTGCGCGCGAATCGCGGCGAGCGGGCGCGGCTGCTTCGTGGTCGGGCCGGAAAGCTAGAAGGGCAGCGGCACCGCGCCCATCGCGATCGCCGCATGGCCGGCGAACAGGGCGGCGAGGAGCAGCAGGTCGATCGCACGGGCCGCCATTTCTTGCTGCATTCGCCGGCTCCTTCAGGCCGGACGATGCGGCTTACCCGGTTGAAGAAGGATCATCGGAAATGCTTTCCGCGCCGTTGACCCTCTTCAGCGGGATCGAAGCCGGGCCATTGGCGTTCGTCGGGTTGCGCTGCCTCGATGGAGGCCGGCGGCGCGAGTATGCGTAGCGGAGTAGACTTGGCCAGCTTGCGACAAGGCATTGGCGGCAGCGCGGCCGGTGCCGGCGGCGGGGCCGGGGAGCGCGGCACCTGCCGGGTCCGGTTCGGGCTCGCGCTCGCCTTCGCCTGCGCCTGGACCGTGTTTAGCGTCTGGGTGTCCCAGCCCTGGCTCGGCGATCTTGGGAGCCTGACCCACCCGCTGCCGGCCTTGGCCGCTCTCACCTTCATCGCCTACGTGCCCGGCTTCATGAACGCCTTCCTCCTCTTCAGCCTGGTCACGGAGCCGAGGCGGAAGCGCCGCCGCCAGCGCCTCTATCCCGCAGTGACGATCCTGATCGCGGCCTATCAGGAGGAGCAGGCGATCGCCCGAACGCTCCAGAGCGT
This sequence comes from Allosphingosinicella sp., assembly GCA_036387555.1. Lineage (GTDB taxonomy): Bacteria > Pseudomonadota > Alphaproteobacteria > Sphingomonadales > Sphingomonadaceae > Allosphingosinicella. The sequence goes on from DASVTN010000026.1 coordinate 13,082, forward strand.
CCGCGACGCCGGCTACCCGGGAAGGATCGAGATCATCGTCCTCGACGACGGCTCGTCGGACGGCACGTCGGCGGCGGTGGACGATTGCCGGGAGGCGCTGTTCGCGGCCTCGCCGGACATCGAGCTCCTGCTGATCCGCTTCGAGCGGAACCGCGGCAAGGCGATGGCCCTCAACGCCGGCCTGCAATGGGCCGGACACGAGCTGATCGTCACCATCGACGCGGACACGCACCTCCATCCGGGCAGCCTCTGCGCCATCGTCGACCGGCTTCTGGCCGATCCGCCGGAGACCGTCGCGGTGGCGGGCGCGGTTCTGGTCGCCAATGCCGGCGAGAGCCTGATCGCCGGCATGCAGCAATGGGATTATTTCCACGGCATCGCCGCCGTGAAGCGGATGCAGAGCATGTATGGCGGGACCCTCGTCGCGCAGGGGGCTTTCTCCATCTACCGGCGCCAGGCCCTGCTCGACGCGGGCGGCTGGCCGGACACGGTGGGCGAGGACATCGTCCTGACCTGGGCGCTGCTCCGCGCCGGCCACAGGATCGGTTATTGCGAGGCCGCCGTCGCCTGGACCCACGCTCCACCGACCCTGCGCGCGCTCGCCCGGCAGCGAAAGCGCTGGGCCCGGGGCATGATCGAGGCGCTGGCCCACCACAGGCCGCTGCTGTTCAAGCCGCGGCTGAGCACGATGTTCATCTGGTGGAACCTGCTGTTCATCTCGCTCGACCTCGCCTTCACTCTCGTCTTCATCCCCGGCCTGATCCTCGCGCTTTGCGGCATTTACTGGCTGGCCGGTCCGATCACCCTCCTGGTCCTGCCTCTGGCCGCTTTGTGGAACCTGGTGATCTTTCGAATCCAGATGCGGATGCTCAGGCGCGCCGGCATCGAGATGAAGCGCAGCCTTGCCGGCTTCGCCGCTTTCGCCCTCGCCTATCCGCTGCTGATGCAGCCGGTCTCGCTGTGGGGCTATGTCGCCGAACTTACCGGAAGAAGAAAGGAATGGGGCGGAACATGAGGAAATTGCGATTGCTGGCGGCGGCTCCGGCCGCGCTCGCCGCCCTCACCGGGCTCACCCCGCCGCCGCAAGAGGAGGCCGCGCCGGCCGAGACCGCCGCTTCGCCCGAGGCCCCGGAGCCCGACCCCGCCGCTCCGCCCGAGGCCCCGGAGGCCGAGCCCGCCGCTCCGCTCGAAGCAAGGGCGGCCGAGCCCCGGCTTCCCCCGGCGGTGGCGATCGAACATTTCCAGTCGTCCGGAAGCGACGGCACCGAAGTGGCGAGAGCGGCGCTCGAGCTCGGCGTCGGCGACTCCGGGGACACCCGCTCGATCGGCCTCCGGATCGAGCGGGCGGGCTACAATCCGTCCGGCCGCGGCTGGCAATCGCGCGACCGGATCTTCCTTCGCGGCGCCGGGAAGCTGGGAAGCTGGCAGCTGCGCGCCCGCGTCGGCACCGACGGCGACAGCCTCATCGGAAGCGCCTCGCTCAACGACGATTCGAAGTTCCGCAAGGAATTCTTCGTCGAGCGCGACATCGTCGAGACCCGCCAGGGCCTCGACCGCGGCCTCTATTCGACCTTCGCCGGGGCCGCCGTCGACCTGCCCGTCGACGACCGCAACGTCTTCACCGCGCTCGCGGGCGTCCAGGCCTTCACCGGCGACAATGTCCGCACCCACCTTCGGGCAAGCTACATCCACGTCCTCGACCCGAAGATCGGCCTCAGCGCCCAGCTTCGCGGCCGCTGGTTCCGGAACAGCGATCCCAGCGAGTTCGATTATTATTCGCCGCGCTGGTATGCCGAGATCCTGCCGGTGGCCCAGATGCGCCGCTTCGTGCGCGGATGGGAGCTGGTCGGAGCGGCGGGCGTCGGGCTGCAGCGCGATTCCGGCTCCGACTGGCGTTCCTCCCGCTACGCCCACGCCCGCTTCCGAAGCCCGCCCCGCTCCGGCTGGTCCCTGAACGGCAACATGACCTACACCAACACCCCGTCCGTCTCCGGCACGCCGGGTTCCGGCTACCGCTACGTCCAGGCTACGATCGGGGTGTCGAAGCGCTTTTAGTCTTCTAAGTTCCTCCCCCAGCTTCAGGGGGGACCGCGCGAAGCGCGGTGGAGAGGCAATTCCAACTCCGCATTACCCCTCCACCACGGCGCTTCGCGCCGCGGTCCCCCTCCGCGAGCTAAGCTCGGGGAGGAGCTGGCGAAGTTTATCCCGAGCCTTTCCCGCGCCGCCTCCGTCCGGCGCCCTTCGGCCGCTCGGGCGCTCGCGCCGCCTTCGCCTCGAGCGCGGCCAGCTCGGGCGTCATCTCCAGGCCCGCCAGCTCCCACGGCGCCTCGCCCGGCACGAACGGCTCGAACGCCTCCATCGGCGCCACCGGCTCGATCGCCCCGATAGCGATCCCCTGGAAGAGGTCGGCTCGGACGAAAGGCGCTTCGGGATCGTCGGCCGCCGCCAGAGCGGCCGCTTCGCCGCCCTTGTCGAAGGCCGCGCCGGCTTCCCGGGTCCGAGCCGCGCAGGCCTCGAGCGCCGCGGCGATCGCCGCCTCCGCCTCGGCGTCGAGCGGCACGCCCTCGAAGGCGCCCAGCGCCGCCGCGGCCCTGTCGCCGCGCGCATCGCCTCCGTCGTCATCGCCGGCCCGTCCCGATCCCGAGGGGCCCGTGATCACCGTCCGGACCGTGGTCGTGGCCGCCTCCGCGACCGCCGCGCCCTGCCCAGATCCTGTCGGGGCCTCCGCCGAGCCCGCGCTGGCCCGGGTCGAGAAATAGTTGATCGTCGTTCGCCGGCCCGAAGCGTCCTGGCCGTAGTGGCGCAAGCAGAACATCAGCAATCTGTCGTTATATTTGCGCCGGAACCCCATCAGCTTCCCGCCCGAGAAGACCGGCACCAGCTCCCCTTCGATCGCCCGCTGGAAGGCGATGTCCTTCAGCTTGGGCAATGCGAAGTCGAGCGCCGCGTCCCAGGCCCGCCGAAACCCCTCCGCCCCCGGCGCCTTCCTCAGCTCGTAGCAATTGGTCTGGGCGATATTGACCATCCGGGCCGCCCGATCGACGCACCCCGTCACCGCCAGCGCCCCGATGAACGCCCGCTGCCGCTCCGGAGTCCAGCCGTCGTGCCGGTAGCGGCGCGGCACCGGCTCGAAGTCGAGCAGCCCCGGCGGAAGCCCGGCGTCGGGGGCGGGAACGGGAACGGAAACGGGCTGGTCGGTCATGACGTCCTCCTTCGCGAATCGCGGCCAATCGACCAGGTTATGATGTAGGAAATGGGGTGAAGGAAAGTGCTTTGTTCGCGCAATGTTCCTGAGCGAAGCGACGCCGAGCGAAGCGGCGCCGGAGCATCGCGAAGAGAGGAAATGCGCCGGCCAGCCTGCGCCGAGGGGCGACAGGACTGACGTCACGGGATTCACTCCCGTGACGGCTGCACAGGCGTCTCCGAAAGAGCCACTGCCCCTGAGATGCATCAAGCTGCCCCTTTTCGCCCGAGCGCAACTAGCCTGTCCTGAGCTTGTCGAAGGGCCGGCGGCGCAGCCGCCGCCGGAACAGCGCGAAGAGAGCGCGTGCCCGCCAGCCTGCGCCAAACGGCGACAGGACTGACGTCACGGATTTACTCCGTGACGGCTGCACAGGCGTCTGGAGTTCGTCCTGTTGAGCTGGAATCGTCACCCCGGACTTGATCCGGGGTCCACCTCTTCACGTCCCTGCCCGCGGAAAGAAGGTGGATGCCGGATCAAGTCCGGCATGACGGCCCTGGCAGCTGCGTCCACAAGACGGATTCTAAGCTGTGCGCGCAGTGCCCCGTGTCCGGGCGAAATATCAGGCTACCGAAGCGGCGATCCGCCGAGCGTCCCGCTTCATCGCCTTCATCGCCGCCTCGTCCCCGAAGAACTCCCCGGCCCGCTCGTCGAGCGCGAGCTCGAGCTTGCGCGCAAGCGCCGCGGCGTCCGGCGCGGGCGTCCGAAGCAGCCGCTGGAACGCCGCCTCATGCCGGGCGCCGATCGGATCGTAGACCTCGTCCGGCACCCCCGCCGCCGCCGCCAGCGCAGCCTCCGCCGCGGCCAGGCCCGCCACCGCCCTCTCCCACCTCCCGTCATCCCGGCGCAAGCCGGGACCTCGGGGAGCCCCGCTCCGAGCCCTCCCTCCTGGTATCCCGGCTTCCGCCGGCATGACGGCAACCGCCGGCGCCGCGCATACTGCGCCTAGCAGCGCCCGGCGCGACAGTTTATGCTGCCCGGCAGCCATGCTTCGCCTCCTTGACGGGCAGTTACGGTGGTGAGTTTATGAGTATCATAATATCGGGACAGGTCAATAGCTGATAATCAAAAAAGACCCCGCGGCCGCCCCCCCACGGGCATAACCCCGCTCACCGGCGTCCGCATCCCCGCCGACCTGGCCGCGAGGATCACCGCCTGGATCGACCGCCAGCCCGACCCGAAGCCGACCCGCGCGGAAGCGATCCGGCGCCTGATTGACAAGGGGCTGTGCGACTGAGGCCCACCGGGGTCCCCGCTCCAAATCACGCGGAGTTTATGGCTTAGGAGCGGCTCCAGGAAAATTGTTTCCTCCGGCCTTGGCCCGCCGGAGCGTAGAGGTCAGGTACCTGTTTGATCAGGCAACACCTTTATCGCGATTTCAGCGCCCGCGGCTTCGCGCAACTGCCCTGCCGCTCCCGCTGTGTCTTTAATCGCTGCCCCGAGCGTGACTGAGCGGATCGCGCGGCCGGATCGTGACGTCAGCGGGAGCGAGATGTATGGAGTTGGTCCAGCGAGGCCATGGCGCATTTTGACGGGCAGCGGGGAGGTCAGTGCCGTCAGCCTGATGCCCGCCCACCTCAGCGCATCCGGTGTCTGCGCCAACATCTCGAAGCAGCAGCCGCGAGATCCTTATCTCGCTCTCGGCGGCATAGCTCGGATGTTTGAAGGCAAAGAGGTCACTCACAAAAAACCGCGCCAGTTCATTGAGCGTTTGGCGGTTATCCGGACTCTCTTCGAATTGGCCCTGCAACATGTGCAGGCCCGCGGAGACGAAACGTTCGATTGTCGGCCGGTCGTAAACCACGCGTCTCATAGCAACGCCAGCGCAGTCATGAATCAGATTTGCATCGATACCGAGCGCGCAGCCGGTGCCATTTGCGCCATAGCAGCGCCATTGATGGGAGTCGTCGTCGCTCGGCGAGAGGCATGCGATGAACATGACGGTGTTCTCCTCGAGCCCGAGCAGCGCGAATGTCGCTGCAAGGCGCGCCTCCATGTCCATATAGAATTCGCGGTTTTGATACGCGTGAAGATAACAATCGCGGGCGTAGCGATATTCGCTCTGATCGCTCATCTTGCTGAAGTCGGACATCCAGAGGCTGTCGCTTGCCAGGATCGCCAACGCGCCTTCGAATGATGTATAATGATAGATGATGGTGCCCGACTTCGGTGTATAGAAGTGCGCGGGCATGTCCTTGTTCGAGTGATCCCTGCCCTCCGCGACCGACTCGGCATCGCGGCTCACGAACCAGCCTCGCCATTGCCCGAAAGGCGTGGAAAAGCCTCGGCATCGAAAATTGGGTCTTCAGTCCACCCTTCTTGCTCCCCCCAGGTCCGTCGGCGAACTACGGCCTCCCAGTGATTGAGGAAGCCGACCGCGCTGTCGAATCCTAGCTCGAACTGATCCAACACGATGCCCACGCGGTCATAGCTCTTCTGCTTGCCGAACGCATGTTTGTAGGAGATGCCGAAGCGAAATAGATCGCCACTGGGGTCGATCGCCTGATACGCCTCGATCAAGTGCATGGCCGCGAGGCGACGCGCATCGTCGCCAGCCGCAAATCCCTCCCGATCAAGCCAGCCCAAATTCAAGGACCACAGTGCGCCGAGGTCATGGCTCCGGAGTGGTCGGCCAGACACGCTCTCGTCCCTCTCCCTGATGCTTACGGTCAAGGCCTTGAGGCAAAGCTCGAGCGTCTGCCTCGTCAGGTGAGCCAGCGGCGCAACCCAGTTCCCCAACCCGCTAGAGCGGTAGGCCGCGATCAACTCGCGCGCGGCCGTCTCGAAGTCGGTAGCGAGTTCACCATAGCCGCATTGGCCGTTGTGGTTCTCAACATAATAGATGGCTTTGGGGTCCTGGCCAAAGCTAGGCTCAGGACCTCGCCATATCTCAAAATGGAAAGGAGGGTCTGACGCTGACGCCCTACCGTGCTTCATCGGTGATCCTTTTTCCTCGCTCGGCATGGCCTGGCCGGAAACTCGCTCACGCCACTGAGTAAGACGCTCGTTATCTAGCAGACGCAAGGTATTCTGCCTACGCTAGGACGCGAACAATGAGGGCGTTCGTCCGAGCTTAACTTGCTATTTTTGGCCGCGTGCCAGCAGCGCGCTTAGCCGCGATACGAAGACGCCGACCAGCGCAGAACCACGTTTCGATGCCCGAACTGGGTTAGGGGGTAAAGGGCGTTCCCAGGGCCGTTCAAGTTGCCCGGACCGAGCCAAAGCTCTGGAATCGTCCCTCGGGCAGCGCGCTCCAACGGGACGTCTACATATGCAACGATTGATGCTCCATCCGCCCGGAACTGGACTGGCTGACCTTCCACTTCTTTCCCACTCGCTGTTCCGCCCTCATCAATCAACAGCCATCCGTCCTCGGCGAGTTCAACGCGCAGTTCATGGAGCGCACGAACTTCCTGCTCCTCGTGAAAGGAGGGATGCTTATAGGCTAGCATCAGGCTCGAAAGCAGCCGAGCCGAACTTCCTACGGCCGCCTCAAAGTCACCGCCTTGCTCTCGCCACAGAAAATATATGGCCGCAAGCGAGTTCCTTACCTCCTCGAGCTGCTGGTCAGGGTCATAGAGGACGTCGAACAATGTCACGGGCATGGCATCAATGGCACCGCCGTCGAACCCAACCGCCCAGCCTTTTCCCTCCTGCGCGTAGGCCCGCCACTGGCTTAAGACATCGGGCGCCTTCGAGAAGCACGCGATCACAGGATGGCTATGCAGCTGCTTTGGTGACAGACAGGCATCAAGACGGTCAAAGAAGTCCGGTTCAAGCCCCTCGAGCGAGGGTTTTTTCTTCGCCTGTTCGAGCAGCTCGTTGGCGGCGCGTTCGAACAGCCTATAGCCGTACCGGCCCTCCTCACTATCGTTCATCATATTCGCATCGCTGAACCGCAATGCCCCGTTTTGCAAAATCGACAGGAAGGTCGGCGTGCTGCAATAATGATAGAGAGTGCTTCCGGTGTCCGGCTTGAAAACACGGTCGAAGATTGTCGGATGGTGCGGATCTGCGCTTTCTTCGGTCAATCTTGCGGACCCTTCGTTCCGGTCGCCACCCGAGCCGCTTGCTATATATGATCGCCTTGGCTCGCGCACACCCTGCGAGTTTGGAAAGAGTGACAGTATACATTTACCCATCCCCAACGGCAGGGCGCAGCCAATAATTATATACTGTCACCAGTTACGATGGCCGTTATCTACCATACCCGCTCCACCCCGAACTCGTCGAACAAGGCCTCATTCGAGACGATCGGCACCCCCTCGATCCGCGCCTGGGCGATCAGGAGGCGGTCGAACGGATCGCCGTGAGAATGGTCGAGTGCGCCGGCGAGGGCCGCGTGCGCAAGGCGGACCGGCAACGGGCTGTAGTCCAGCTGATCAAGGATATCCGGGAAGTCGCGGGCGATGGCGGCGAATTCCGGCAGCTTGCCGATACGGTATTTGGTGGTGATCTCGAACGCGGAAACGCTGCTGATCAGGAGTTCCGCGCCTTCCTGCTCGATGGCTGCGCGCGCGACGGCTGAAAGCTTCGGATTGCCGGCAAGCGCCCAGAGCAGGGCGTGGGTATCGAGCAGCAGCTTCAATCCTCGCCCAGCCCCAGATAGGCGTCGGGCAGCGGGTCGAAGAAGCCATCCTCAAGGTCGAACCTGACCTTCCCCTCCAGCGCGCCGAGCAACGGCTTCTTCGGCGCCGGCCCTTCCCGGACGAGACGGGCTACCGGCCTGTTGTTGCGAGTGATGACCACCTCGCCGCCCGCTTCGACCTCGGCGAGCAGGCGGGACAGGTTGGTCTTCGCTTCGTGGACGCTGACGCTGGCCATTGCCCGGACTTAGCCAAGTTCTTAGCCAAGCTCAAGACGCCTCCCTTCGCACCCCGCACCTCCGCGAAATCGCCCGCCGGCCTGCCCTACTTCCGGCTCTTCCTCGCCGCATACCGCGCGTCCCGCGCCGCCTTCTTCTCCGCCTCGGTGAGCGGCTGAGGCGCCGAAGCGGCGGCCTCGGCGGACTTCGCCGCTTCCGCCGCGCGGGCCTCCTCGGCGGCCTTCGCAGCTTCCGCCTTGGCCGCGCGCTTCTCCTCCGCCTTCGCTTCGCGCTCGCGGGCGGCTTCGGCGCGGGCCTCGGCGACCGCCGGGTCCACCGGCGACTTCGCCTTCAGCTTGTCGAGCGCCTTGCGCTTGGCTTCGGCGGCCTGGCCGACCCGGTCCTGGAAACTGTCCTTGAAGGGCGGCATGGTAAGTAAGGTCCTCTTTTGCGGTTGGCCGGAGACGGTCTGGCGACCGTTACTCGGCGGTTAGGTGACAGTCACTCGCAGAGTTCGCATTTTCGCCGGCGATCATGCGCTCCGCTACGCCTTCGCGTCCTTCGCGGCTTCGCGCGGAACCCATTTCTTTTCCGGGCCTCCGCGCCTCGGCGCGAACCCACCCGCACCGTGCGGACGTCACGAACCGAATTCGTGACGTCAGTCCTGTCCGCTGTGCGGCAGGCTGGCCGGCGTCAGCACTCCAGTGCTCGCCATGTCCCCAACATGGCTGCGCGCTTCGTCTTCGTGCTGCTCCGGCGGCGCTACGCGCCGGCGTCGCTGCGGGCGCCATCAAAGTAGTACTTTGATGGGAACCCTGCGCTCGGCGGCTACGCGGCTTCCGCCTTTCGGCTCTGCCGCTTGCGCTCATGCGGATCCAGGTGGCGCTTCCTCAGGCGGATCGCCTTGGGAGTCACTTCGACCAGCTCGTCGTCCTGGATGTAGGCGATGGCCTGCTCCAGAGTCATCCGCCGCGGCGGAGTCAGCCGGATGCTTTCGTCCTTCGGACCGGAGGCGCGGAAGTTGGTGAGCTGCTTGGACTTGAGGGGATTGACCTCGAGGTCCTGCGGCTTGGCGTTCTCGCCGATGATCATTCCCTCGTAGAGCTTCTCGCCCGGCGAGATGAACAGCACTCCGCGCTCTTCGAGCATGTTGAGCGCGTAGGCGACGGCCTCGCCCTGCTCCATCGAGATCAGGACTCCGTTCTGGCGGCCGGTGATCGGGCCCTTGTAGGGGCCGTATTTCTCGAACAACCGGTTCATGATCCCGGTGCCGCGCGTGTCGGAGAGGAACTCGCCGTGATAGCCGATGAGGCCGCGGGAAGGCGCCGAGAAGGTCAGGCGGGTCTTGCCGCCGCCCGACGGGCGCATGTCCGTCATCTCGCCCTTCCTCTGCGCCATCTTCTCGACGACGGTTCCGGCATGCTCCTCGTCGACGTCGATGACGACCGTCTCATAGGGCTCCTCGCGGCCGCCCGGGCCGTCCCTGAACAGCACCCGCGGCCGGCTGATCGAAAGCTCGAAGCCCTCGCGCCGCATCGTCTCGATGAGCACTCCGAGCTGGAGCTCGCCGCGTCCCGCCACTTCGAAGGCGTCCTTCTCGGCGCTCTCGGTGAGCCGGATCGCGACATTGGTCTCCGCCTCCCGCTCGAGCCGGTCGCGGATGACCCGGCTCTGGACCTTGTCGCCCTCGCGCCCGGCATAGGGGCTGTCGTTGACCGCGAAGCTCATCGCCAGCGTCGGCGGGTCGATCGGCCGCGCCGCGATGGCTCGGGTCACGGCCATTTCGGCGATGGTGTTGGAGACGGTCGCCCTGGTGAGCCCGGCGATGGCGACGATGTCGCCCGCCTCCGCCGTCTCCACCGGCACCCGCTCGAGGCCGCGGTAGGCGAAGACCTTGGTCGCCCGGCCGGTCTCGACTTCGTTGTTGTCGACGTCGAGCGCCTTGATCGGCATGTTGACGTTGAGCCGGCCGCTCTCGATCCGCCCGGTGAGGATCCGGCCGAGGAACGGGTCGCGGTCCAGAAGCACTCCGATCATCCGGAACGGGCCTTCCGGATTGGCCTCCGGCGCGGGAATGTGGCTGACGATCGCCTCGAACAGGGGGTTGAGGTCGCCTTCGCGGACGTCGTCGGAAAGTCCGGCATAGCCGGCCCGGCCGCTCGCATAGAGGGTCGGGAAGTCGAGCTGCTCGTCGCTTGCCTCGAGAGTCAGGAAAAGCTCGAACACCTCGTCCAGAACCGCCGCGGGGCGAGCGTCGGGCCGGTCGATCTTGTTGACGACGACGATCGGCCTCAGGCCGAGCGCGAGCGCCTTGCCGGTGACGAACTTGGTCTGTGGCATCGGCCCCTCGGCCGCGTCGACGAGCAGGATCACTCCGTCGACCATGGAGAGGATCCGCTCCACCTCGGCGCCGAAATCCGCGTGTCCGGGCGTATCGACGATGTTGATATGGGTCCCCTGCCACTCGACCGAGGTGCATTTGGCGAGGATGGTGATCCCCCGCTCCTTCTCCAGATCGTTGGAATCCATGGCGCGCTCTTCCACGCGCTGGTTGTCGCGGAAGGTGCCGGACTGCCGGAAAAGCTGGTCGACGAGGGTCGTCTTGCCGTGATCGACGTGCGCGATGATGGCCACGTTGCGGAGGCTCATGAAATCTGATCTCTCGGGTGAAGGTAGGTTGCCGCGGCCATAAGCAGGACAATGCGGCGCGACAAGGGCAGGTTCCGATTTGTCGTCATCCGCGCGAAAGCCCGGACCTCGGGACGAGAAGTCTCGACGGGTCTCCCGAGGTCCCGGCTTTCGCCCGGATGACGGCGGTGCCTTCAACAGAAAATTAACCATGGACTGCCAAACCCCTCCCAAGACGAAATAACGAGGGAGAAGCGAAGGTGCAGGGGGTCAGGAAAAGGGCGGCGACGGAAACGCCGGTGGGCTTCGTTCCTCAGGCGGGCGCCGCGGGGCTGGAGCTCACCATCGTCATTCCCTGCCTCAATGAAGCCGAGACTCTCGCCCAGGTGATCGACCGGGCACGGCGCTTCCTTCACGCCTATGACGTTTCGGGCGAAGTGATCGTCGCCGACAACGGCTCGACCGACGGTTCGACGGCCATCGCCATCGGCGCCGGCGCCCGCGTCGTGCCGGTGGCCGAGCGCGGCTACGGCGCCGCCCTTCGCGCCGGGATCGACTCGGCGCGCGGCACCTACGTCGCCATGGCCGACGCCGATTGCAGCTACGATTTCATGGACCTGATGCCGTTTCTCGATCGGCTCCGCTCCGGAACCGAGCTGGTCGTCGGCAACCGCTTCCTCGGCGGGATCGGCAAGGGCGCGATGCCGCCCCTTCACCGCTACCTCGGCAATCCCGTGCTCAGCCTGGCCGGGCGGGTCTTCTTCCGGGCGCCGATCGGCGACTTCCATTGCGGCCTCCGCGCCTTCCGCCGCGATTCGATCCTCGAGCTCGGCCTTTCCTCCCCGGGAATGGAATTCGCCTCGGAGATGATCGTCAAGGCGCAGCTCGCCGGCGTTTCCATGTCCGAAGTGCCGGCGACGCTGGCCAAGGACGGCCGCTCGCGTCCGCCGCACCTCAGGAGCTGGCGCGACGGCTGGCGCCACCTCAAGTTCCTTCTGCTGTTCGCGCCGCGCTCGCTCTACCTCTATCCGGGCCTGGGCCTCTTCGCCCTCAGCTTCGCCGTCTTCCTCGGCCTGCTGCCGGGCGACGTTTCGATCGGGTCCGTCCGCTTCGGAGTCCACAGCCTGCTCTTCGCGGGCGCCGGAATGCTGATCGGCGCCCAGATGATGAGCTTCGGCCTCCTCGCCGGAATGTTCGGGGCGCGGGAGCGTTACTGGTCCGCCGGCTGCGGCCTCGAGCGGGCCCGCGCCCTCCTCACCATCGACAAGGGCTCGCTCATCGGCGGAGCGATGATGCTCGCCGGGCTCGCCGGAGCGGTCGTCGCCCTGGCTTCCTGGGCGGGAGCGGGCTTCAGCGACATGAACCCCGATACGCTGATGCGCGTCTCGATCCCATCGGTGCTCTCGGCCGGGATCGGGCTTCAGCTGATGCTGACTTCCTTCCTGCTCGAGCTCCTGGCCCATCCCGCCCGTCAGGCCCAGAAGTAGGTCGATCGTGGAACTCGCCGAAACCCGCCTGCCGCTCGCCGGCCTCCCGCCCGCCTCGACCCGGAAGGATCCGGCGGCAAGGGCCGGACCGCTTCGCTGGCTGATGCAGCGACCGGGCCTGTGCTACTGGGCGGCCGCCTTCATCGTCCTCGGCCTCGAGGCGCTTCACGCCGCCGGGGGGCATTTCCTCAACCAGACCTCGCGCGACATCTGGCAGCATCTCGCCTCGCTCCGCGCGCTGATCGAGAATCCGGCCGATCCCGCCAATCCATTCGTTCCGGTCGACAGCGGAAGCCGGCACTTCCACCCTTATTGGGTCGCGATCGCTCATGTGGCCCGGGGGTTCGGGTGGAACGAGTGGCAGGCGCTCGGCTTCGCCGGCTTCGTCAGCGCCGGCACCATCGCCGCCGGCATCTGGGCGTTCGGCCGCGCTTTTTACAAATCGCCCTGGGGGCCGCTCGCCTTGCTCGCCGCGGTGACCTTCGGCTGGATGCTCCCGTTCAGCCACACCGGCTATCATTCGCCCGGCACCTTCATCGAAGGCATCGCCTATCCGGCCGCCCTCCTGGTCGGGCTCTCCCTGCTGCTGTGGGCGCTGGTCATCCGGGCGCTCGAGCGTCCGAAGGTGGCGCTGGCGATTGTCCCGCTGGCCGCCTTCATGCTCGCCACCCACCAGCTCGGCGCCGGGATCGGCTTCATGGCCGCGGGCTGCTTCATCCTCCTTTGGCCGGAAGGTTCGCTGAAGGCGCGCGCGATCGTCTGCGCCGCCTTCGCCGCCGGAATCGCTCTGTCGATGGCCTGGCCCTATCACAGCCCCTTCGAAGCGATCGCCCGCGCCGCCGGCCAGAGCTGGAGCGGCGGGATAGACTTCTACCATCCGCTGCTGCTGACCACCGCTTTCGTGCCTTCCGCGTTCGGGCTGTGGGGCCTTCGCCACCCCCGATTCGCGCGGACCGGCCTCCCGGTGCTGGCCGCCTTCGCCCTCTTCGCCGCGATCTTCGCGCTCGGCTGGTTCGGGATCCTCATCGCGACCCGCTTCGTCATGCCGGCGGTGCTGATGCTCCACATCGGGCTCGGCGCGCTGTTCCTGGCCCTCTTCAGCGACTGGCGCGCGCTCCCCAGGGCGGCCCAGCTCGGCCTCTTCGGCTTCGCCTTCTTCTCGATCATGGTCTTCGCGACCTTCACCCGCAACCAGCTCGCCTACGAGCAGAGGGACGCCAACCGCCAAGGCAACGCCTACGCCTCGGCGCTCGCGCTCACTCGCGACATTCCGGACCGGGAGCCGGTCGCTGGTTACGACATGACGGCCTGGCCGATCGTCGCCACCGGTCAGCGGGTCGCTTCGGTGCCGTGGCCGGAGCCCGGCATTGTCGATCTCGCCGAACGTCAGGCCGCCGTCGAACGATTGTTCGACCCGGCGCTGAGCCGCGACCAGCGCCTCGGCCTTGCCAGAAGCCTGGGCGCCAGGACGCTGATCCTCGACAAGCGCGGCCCGCTCCGCCGCAAGATGCCCCAAGGCATCGTCGCGGCCTTGAAGGCCCAGTCGATCCGCCATTCCGAAGCCGGCCAGTTCATCCGCTTCGATCTGGAATAGCCTCCCGCTACCGCTCCTTGCGGAGATGGTCGCCCGCCAGCCGAACCGTCAGCCAAAGCCATCCGCCGATCATCAGCGCGCCGCCCAGCGGAGTGACCGCGCCGAGCCACCGCGGGGCGCCCATGGCCATGGCATAGAGCGTGAGCGAGAAGAGCAGCGCCCCGCCGCCGAGCAGTGCGGCCGGCCCCTTCGACCGCTCCCCGACCGCCAGTCCGAGCGCCAGCAGGGCCAAAGCGTGCCACATCTGATATTGAACGCCCGTCTGCCACCAGCCGAGCGCCTCCGGTCCGAGCATCTCCCTGGCGCCGTGCGCGCCGAAGGCGCCGAGGGCCACCGCGGCAGCGGCCATCGCGGCTCCCGCGGCGGCGAGCGGAAGGTTCAATGCAGCCACCAGCGGAGCAGATAGGCGACCGCCCCGACGGTGGCCACGCCCGCCGCCCACAGGCCTACGAACCAGGCGAGCTGGCGCGCCTTAATGATAGCCCTCCTCCCCCACCTTGCCCCGGAACACCCAATAGCTCCAGGCGGTGTAGCCGAGGATGAGCGGGATGAGGACAAGCGCTCCCACGAGCATGAAGAGCTGGCTCGAATAAGGCGCCGCCGCGTCCCAGATCGACACCCGGCCGGGGATGACGTCGGGCCAGATCGAAATTCCGAGCCCGGCGAGGGTGAGCCCGAACAGCGCCAGCGACCAGACGAACGGCGCCCAGTCACGCGCTCCGCTCAGGCTCCGCCAGGCCAGGAACGCCGCCCCCGCGACGAGCAGGGGCATCGGCAGCGACACGAAGATCCCCGGAGTCTCGAACCAGCGCCTGAAATATTGCGGCTCGACGAAAGGCGTGGCGAGGCTGACGAGGCCGATCGCTCCGAGCAGGGCGGGAAGCAGCCGGCGCGCCATCGCCTTCGCCTGCGCCTGCAGCGGCCCTTCGGTCTTCCAGATCAGCCAGCCGGCGCCGAGCAGCGCGTAGCCCGCCGCAAGGCTCGCTCCGGTCAGCAGGCTGAACGGGCTCAGCCATTCCCACCAGCCGCCGCCATATTGCCGCCCGGAAACGGAAATGCCCTGGACGAGCGCGCCCAGCGTGACGCCCTGGGCAAAGGTCGCGACGAGGGAGCCCGCGAAGAAGCCCAGGTCCCACCAGCGCCGGTGCCCGGGGTCGCGCCAGCGGAACTCGAAGGCCACGCCCCGGAAGACGAGCCCGAGCAGCATCGCGATCAAGGGCGCGTAGAGCGCTGGAAGGATGATCGCATAAGCGAGCGGGAAGGCCGCGAGCAGGCCTCCGCCGCCGAGCACCAGCCAGGTCTCGTTGCCGTCCCAGACCGGCGCGATCGCGTTCATCGCCCGGTCCCGCTCCTTGCCGACCGGGAAGAGCGGGAAGAGGATCCCGATCCCCAGGTCGAACCCGTCCATCACCACGTAGGCGGCCACCGCGAAGGCGATGATCAAGGCCCACACGATCGTGAGGTCGATCACCCTTGTCCTCCCCATCGAAGATGGGGAGGGGGACCATGCGAAGCATGGTGGAGGGGTAGTTGGCGCAGAGCCGGCGGTTCGGCGCGCGATTCTCGAATGCAGGGGCAATTACCCCTCCACCACACTTCGTCTGGTCGCCCTCCCCCCGCTTCGCGCGGGGAGGACAAGAACATGCTCATCCGCCCCTCCTCACGCCCGCGGCGGGCGTCACCCCAGCCGTCCGGACCGGAGTCCTCGGCTCCTTCTCCTCGCCCGGCTCCGGCGCCTTCGCCATCAGCCGCAGGATGTACCAGGTCCCCGCTCCGAACACGGCGAAGTAGACGAGTACGAAGGCGATCAGCGAGCCGGTCACGCCCGGCAAGGCGATGGGCGAGACCGCGTCCTTCGTGCGAAGCAGGCCGTAGATCACCCAAGGCTGCCGGCCGACCTCCGTCGTCACCCATCCCGCGATCACCGCCACGAACCCGGCCGGCCCCATCGCCACCGCGAACCGATGCAGCCAGCGCCAGTCGTAGAGCTGCCTGCGCAGCCGCGCGAGCAGGCTCCACAGCCCAAGCGCGAACATCAGCATGCCGAGGCCCACCATGATCCGGAACGACCAGAAGACGATCTCCGCCGGCGGCCGGTTTTCCATGGGCACGCTCTTCAGGCCGGCGAGGGGAGCATTCGCATCGTGCTTCAGGATCAGCGAGGACAGCTTCGGGATCTCGATCAGCACATGGGTCTTCTCGGCCTCGCTGTCCGGATGCCCGATCAGGATCAGCGGCGCCCCGTCCGCATAGCTTTCGAAATGCCCCTCCATCGCCATGATCTTGGCCGGCTGGTGCTGGAGCGTGTTGAGCCCGTGGAGGTCGCCCACGAAAATCTGCACCGGCGCGACCAGCGCCGCCATCCACATCGCCATCGAGAAGCTGGTCCGAACGGCCTCGTTGTCCCGGCCCTTGAGCAGGTGCCAGGCGCCGACCGCTCCGACGACAAGGGCCGTCGTCAGATAGGCGGCCAGAACGGTGTGGACGAGCCGGTAGGGGAAGCTCGGGTTGAATATGATGTCGAGCCAGCTGCCCGCCGGCACGAACTGGCCCTGGGCGTTCATCGCCCAGCCGGTGGGCGTCTGCATCCAGCTGTTGACGCTCAGGATCCAGAAGGCCGACATGGCCGTTCCGGCCGCCACCATCAGGGTTGCGATGAAGTGGAGCTTCTTTCCCACCCGCTCCAGCCCGAACAGCATCACCCCCAGGAATCCCGCCTCGAGGAAGAAGGCGGTCAGAACCTCATAGGCCATGAGCGGACCGATGATCGGCCCAGCCCTGTCGGAGAAGACCGACCAGTTGGTCCCGAACTGGTAAGACATGACTATGCCGGAGACGACGCCCATGGCGAAAGCGATGGCGAAGATCTTCAGCCAGTAGCGGAACAGCGTCAGGTAGCGCTCCTTGCCGGTCGCCAGCCACAGCCCCTCCAGCACCGCCAGATAGCTCGCCAGCCCGATCGAGAAGGCCGGGAAGATGAAATGGAACGAGACGGTGAAGGCGAATTGCGCGCGCGCAAGGAGCAGGGCGGTCTCGCCGTCGGCCATGGCGGGCGGTTAGCAGGTCGAAAGCCCGCCGTCATCCCGGCGAAAGCCGGTAACCTCGCCGCCGCCCGCGTCATCACGGCGGAAGCCGGGATCTGGGGGAGACCCGCGCCGCCTTCCCGTCACGAGGTCCCCGCTTTCGCCGGGATGACGGGCTAGGTCGTCACTCCCCCTCTGCGCCCTCTACTTCTTCCCCTTCGGCGGCCCGCCGCATCCCGCGGCCACGAACAGGGAGATCGGCATCCCCTCCTGCTCGGCGGTGGAATCGTTTCCGGCAAGGGTCGACGGCCCGTACCAGAGCGCCGGCCCGAGCCCGCGGGCGAAGAGCAGGGCCGGAGCCTTGTCGCTCGACCGGGGCGGCGCCTTGAACGCTTCGAGATCGGAGCGGAAGGCGTCGAACTCGAGGTTGAGCTGCTCGGCCGGCTCCATCCGCTCCGCCGAGTCGCGCTCCTCCTCGTCCGAAAGGCGCGCCGACACCCGCGGATCGAGCTCCGGGAGGAGATAAGTGCCCCCATATCCGTTGGGAGCGCCGAAGGCGAACCAGTAGGTGCGCTTGGGGGTGTTCAGCCACAGGACCAGGTCCGACACGCCCGAATCGCGGCGGTCCTGGCGGGCGAACCCGGCGGTGAACTTCGGATCGCCCTTCAGCCGGTAGACGGCCTTGTCGATCGGGCAGGCGGGCGCCGCGGGCACCGCGGCGGCGAGGAGGAGAGCGGTCAGCATGGTGGGGAGTCTACTCTATTTGCCTCCCCGCGCGAAGCGGGGGGAGGGGGACCGCCCGAAGGGGGGTGGAGGGGTAACTTCCGCGGCCTCAGAGGATCGCCCGAGAACCTCCCAACTCCTGCGCCTCCTACCCCTCCACCAGGCTTCGCCTGGTCCCCCTCCCCATCTTGCGATGGGGAGGCAAAACTAAACGAAAATGCTCCACCCCGTCCGCTCCACCAGCCGTTCGAGCAGCATCGCTCCGGCGAGCGACGTGCCGGCGGCATTCAGCCCCGGCGACCAGGCGCAGGCGGCGCCGACCCCCGGGATGACCGCGAGCACGCCGCCGCTCATCGCGCTTTTACCGGGAAGCCCGACCCGAAAGGCGAAGTCGCCGCTATTGTCGTAATGGCCGGAGGTCAGCATCAGCGCGTTGATCCGCCGGGAGCGCGAGGCGACCGTGACGGCGTCGCCGGTCCTAGGATCGACCCCGTCGAAGGCGAGGAACAAGGCCGCCTGGGCGAGCTGGCGGCAGCTCATCGCGACCGAGCATTGCCGGTAGTAAGTGGAAAGGACCGCATCCACCGGATTGGAGAGGTTGCCGAAGGCGGCGATGAAATGGGCGAGGCTCCGGTTGAAGGCGCCGGCCCTGGATTCGGACATGGCGAGCCTCTCGTCGATCGCGACCTTGTCGTCCCCGCAGCGCTCGCGAAGGAAACCGACCAGCTCGCCGACGGCCGCGTCGGCGCCTCCGGCCGCTCCGACCAGCTGGTCGCAGACCACCAGGGCTCCGGCGCTGGTCATCGGGTTGCGCGGCCTCCCCTTCTCCATCTCGAGCTGGACGATCGAGTTTATCGGCGACCCGGCCGGCTCGCGGCCCACATGGTTCCACAGCGATGCCTTCACGTGATGGAGCGCCAGGCAAAGCGCGAAGACGTAGGAGATGCTCTGGATCGAGAACGCCTCGTCCGCGTCGCCGGCGGTGAAGCTCGATCCGTCCTCGAGCACCAGTGCGATCCCGAGCTTCTTAGGGTCGGCTTCGGCCAGCGCGGGGATGTAGGAGGCGACCTTGCCCTGCCCCCGATAGGCGGAAACGTCCGACAGGACTTCGTCGAGCAGGGCTTGGTAGTTCATTCTCTCTCCTTCGATTCTTCCTCTCCCGCTTTGCGCGGAAGTGGGGGGACCCAAGCCGAAGGCTTGGGGGGTGAGGGTCTTTTCTGAGTCAGCGGTACAGACCCTCACCTCCCACCGCTTCGCGGCGGGCCCCTCCTCTCCCGCGGAATGCGGGAGAGGGTAAATTGTCAAATCTTCATCGGGTACACGGGCTGGATATCGGTGGGGATATGCGCCGTCCTCGCCAACACCGCCCGCGCCGGCTCGTCCAGCCTCGCATAGCGGTCGAAGAACGCCTTGGTGCCCGCATAGTCGCCGTCGCCCTGGAGCCGGACCAGCTTCGCCACCAGCTCGGTGATGCCGTTCACCATCGCATCGTAATGGATGTAGAAGCGGCCCGTGCGCTCGTCCCGGCGGAAGGCGCCTTTCTCCTTCAGATAGCTGTACTGCATCGCCGCTCCGCGCCCGTGCGCCTCGTCGATGCCGAAGCGAACGGCCCGGAAGATGCCGACGAAATAGGTCGCCAGCGCCTGCTCGCGCTCAGCGGCCGGAAGCTCGCCCCGCTTCATCAGGTAGAGGATGTTGTAGACGCCCATCACGTCGGCCTTGGCCTCCTCGCTCGCGGAATAGACGTCCTTCAACTCGGCGTTGACCGTCGTCTGGCGCCCGCCGACGCTGATCGTGCCCGGCCCGAGGCTGTGCGAAAGCTCGTGGAAGAGGGTTTCGTTGGTCATGTACTTCTTCGTCACCAGCCCCGCCTGCTCCGGCACCAGCACATGGGCCGCCATCGGCGCCAGGATCCGGTCGTATTTGGCGCCGAGGACGTTGGCGAGGATCACCTTCTTCGCGCCCTTCGCCTCCCTCACCCTTTCATCGTTGGGAAGGTTGAAGGCGATGGTCTGCACCCCCGGCACGTTGTCGCCGCCGCCATGGACCTGGTCGGCGACGAGAATGGGCGAGGCGAAGGGCCGATTGAAATTCTTGTAGCGGTCCTCCACCGGCAGGTTCCGCTCCATGTCCGGCAGGATCGCCTTGTAGTGGGAAAGGGCGGCGCTCTCCTTCGGATCCTGGACGGTGATGAACGCCTCGAAGGCGGTCTTCGTCCCGTAGAGCGTGTCGGTATAGACTTCGTACGGCCCGATCACGACCTCGATCGGAGTGCCCGCGACGTCCATCCAGGCGAGCTCGGATTCGTAATAATCGTTGGTCCGGAACGCCTTCGCCCGCAGGTTCAGGAACTTGCGGAGGGAAGGATTGCTCGTCCGCGCCGCCGCCCGCTCGATCAGCTTAGCCGCCGGCTCCAGCCATTGCCGGTACTCGGCGCTGTAGGGCACCGCGACCAGCCGGTCCCCCTTCCGCTTCACCACCGTATAGCCGCTCGTGAGCGCCTCCTTCTGCCCGGGATTGGCCGCCAGGTAGGAATCGAGCTCGGCCTTGGTCAGGTCCTTCGGGTAGAAGCCGGCGCCGGCGGGCATCTTCTCGCCGCCGTAGAAGGGGTGGTTCTCGGCCAGCGTGTCCCAAGGTCCGAAATGAAGGTCGAACATGTCGAGCAGGGCCGCCTTTTGCGGGTGCCGGCTGCGGGCGATCTCGGCCCGGATCGTCGGATTCTCGGTCGAGCGCTGGCGAAGGTAGATGGGGTTCATCTGCTCCGCCGCCTGGATCAGCAAATTGACCACCTCGCGCTCCTCCGCGTTGAGGAACGCGGTGTCGGGCGCCATCGGGATCCGAGCGATCTTGGCGCGCTGGGCGGCGAGATCATAGCCTTGCGACGCCGGCGCCGAAGCCGCCGCGGGCGGCTCGGCGGGCCTCGTCGCGCAGGCGGCGGTGGCGAGCAGCAGGACGGCGAGAGCGGCTTGGCGCAACTTGTTTCTCCTTGATCGCTTGGCGGATTGGAACGGCTGCGGCACGACATACGTTCCGGACTGTGTGACCAGCAAAACGAAGCGCAACCGCGAAAGCCCCATCTTCAAGCTGGAGGACGGGCGCAACTGCTGGCGGGTATCCCGCGCCGGCCGCGCTTCGCTCGTGGTCGACGCCTGCGATTACTTCCGCCTGGCGCGTAAGGCCATGCTCAAGGCGAAGTCGCAGATCATGATGATGGGGTGGGACATCGACACCCGAGTCACCCTCGACGAACCCCAGGGCAAGGGGGAGCCACCGGTCAAGGTGGGCGCACTCATCTCCTGGATCTCGAAGAAGCGGCCGGACCTCGATATCTACATCCTCGCCTGGGACGGCGAGGCCTACCGCTATCTGGGCCGAGGAACGACCCTGTTCCAGCTCGGCAGCTGGGCGAGGCGCGACAACATCCACTTCAAGCTCGACCACAACCATCCGCACGAGGCGAGCCACCACCAGAAGATCCTCGTCATCGACGACCGGCTCGCCTTTTGCGGCGGGATCGACATCACCGGCTCGCGCTGGGACACGCGCGAGCACAAGGACGAGCCTTCGAAGCGCCGCGAGCCGACCACCCGCCGCGCCTACGATCCCTGGCACGACGCCACCATGTGCGTCGACGGCGGAGTCGCCCACTGCCTCGGCGACCTCGCCCGCCTGCGCTGGCTGGCGGCGACGGGGCAGCGGCTCGACTCCGCCGACCCCGGGGAGGAGGATCATTGGCCCGAGGAGCTGGAGCCCGATTTCCGCGATGTCGACATCGCCATCGCCCGGACGAGGGGCGAGGTCGGCGAGTGGTCCGAGATCCGCGAGATCGAGGCCCTCTTCCTCGATCTGATCGCGAGCGCCCGCCGCTTCGTCTACGTCGAGACCCAATATTTCGCCTCCCGGGTCGTCGCCGAGGCGATCGGAAGGCGGCTCGGCGAGCCCGACGGTCCCGAGTTCGTCGTCGTCAATCCGAAGGCAGGCTATGGCTGGCTCGACGAATCGGTGATGGGCCCCGCCCGCGCCGAGCTGTTCAAGGTGCTCGAGCGCAAGGACCGCTACGGCCGCTTCCGCATCTACACTCCGGTCACCGAAGGCGGCGCCGACATCTACGTCCATGCCAAGATCATGGTCGTCGACGACGTCGTCCTTCGCGTCGGCTCGGCCAATCTCAACAACCGGTCGATGGGCCTCGACAGCGAGTGCGACCTGATGATCGACGCCCGGCGCCCGGCCAATAACGGGATGGGCCCCACCATCGCGCGCCTCCGCTCCGATCTCATCGCCGAGCATCTCGGCGTCGCCCCGGCCGAGGTCGCCGCCACCTTCGAGAAGACCGGTTCGCTCGTGGCCACAATCGAGCGCCTGCGCGGCGAGGGCCGAACCCTCCTCCCCTACACCCCCCCCGATTTCGCCGCGCCGCTCAAGGCGCTCGCGAAGACCGAGCTGCTCGACCCCGAGACCGCCGGCGATCCCTTCGAACGCAAAGCCCGCCACCGCCTCCTCGGCGGCCTCAAGGGGCGCTGACTCCGTCACGGCGGAGAACGCACCCGTCACTCCGGCGCAAGCCGGGGCCTTGTCGAACCCGCCGCACGTCCCGCTTCAGCGCCGCCAGGCACTCAGGGCCCGAACGACGGACTTGCAGGTGCGGTAGGTCAATACTACACTAATACACATGAGCGAGTTTCCGAAGGCCCGGTCCGAAGACGCACGACCCTTTCGGCCGGCGACTGCCTCCCCTCCGGCAGGGCAGGAGAACGCGGGATGACTCGGGGCGAGGACGTGGGGTTCAGCGGCCTGGTTCAGCGATCCGCCTCGGCAGGGATGTTCGACATTTCCCAGTGGAGCCAGTGCGCCGAGCCGCTTCAGGGAGAGCATTTCCACGCCGAGGCCCATTTGATCTTCGTCACGAGCGGCACCTACCAGAGCGCGGCCAAGGGCCCCCCGCCGGATTTGGGGACTCAACTGATCTACAATCCTCCGCAAACGGTCCATGGCGATCACCTTACGACCGGTGCGGGAAGCTTCCTGACCATCAGCATAAAGACGCCCGTGCATGAGGAGCTGGCCGAATTGGGGCTCCCGGAGAACCCGGTCCGCCTTTCCCGGCCCCGTCCTCAAATGGTCGTCAGGAGACTTGCGAAGGCACTGGCCTCGCCCGCCCGGGACGAACTGGCCATCGAGTCTCATTGCGTTGACCTGATAGGCCATTGCACTGCGCCGGCCGCGGCGGACAGCCCGCCCAGCCGCTGGTTGGCGAAAGTCTACGAAGCCGTCAGCGAGATCTCCGAATTCCCCGTGTCGATCGGCGGATTGAGCCGCGACGTCGGCGTTCATCCGGTTCATCTGGTCCGGTCCTTCAGGAAAGCGTTCGGCTGCACTCCGGGCGAGATGCGGTCGGCGCGCCGGGTGTCGGTGGCCGCGGACCTGCTGACGACGAGCCGGCGCCCGCTGGCACAGATCGCCGCCGACTGCGGCTATTCGGATCAAAGTCACTTCACCAACGAGTTCGGGCGGTGCCTGGGCTTCGCTCCCGGCCGGTTCCGCCGGCTTACGGCCGGATGAAAGGTTTGAATCTTCCAAGACGCTGCGATCGGAAACAGGCACTCGTCGCTCAGTTTCAAGCTGGAGCCGGTTCATGTGTGCAGTGCCCAATTCGATCCACGAGGCCGCCCGGCGGCGAAGGCCGGGCTTCGCCTGCTTCGGCGCCGCGCTGGCGCTTTCGATGGCTGGGCCGGCCGTCTTCCCGACCAGCCAGGCAGAGGCGCAAATGTACGATCCTCGATCAGGAGCTTCCCCGCTAAGCCTGCTGGACGGCCCTTCCGATCCGCTGGCCTATTACCGGATGAAGGAGCGCGTCCGCGCCCTGGTGGCTGTGAGCAAGCACAGCTATTCGGTGGAGGAAGGCGAGGTGGCGCCGGGCGCCGCCGCCGCCGCCGAGCCGATGGCGGAAGCCCTCGTTCGCGCCTATCCCCGCGATGCCGAGAACTGGCTGTTGCTGGCGACCACGAAGAAGCTGCTGAAGAAGCATAGCGAAGCCGCGGCCGCGTATGAGCGGGAAGGCGCCATTTCGGGCTGGGACCCGAGCTCCGCCGTCAATGCGGCGGTGAGCCATCTGGCGGCGGGGAACAAGCGGGCGGCGATGGACATCGTCCGGCGCCAGATCGTCGAGCGCGGGACCGCGGACCGCTTCTATTATTTCCGGATCGAGGGGCTGAAAGCGCTTCGCGACGATCCGGAGTTTCTGGAGCTGGTCGGCCAGCCCGACTCCTCGGGCTGGACCCGGGACGAAGGCTGGACGAACGACCTCGACTTCCTGGTCGCCGAGATCAAGCGCGCCAATTCGGAATATCGCGGCCGCCCTCTCCCGGCGAACTTCGTCGCTGCGGTCGAGAAGCTCAGGCGCGAAATTCCCACGTCCGGCAACGAGAAGATCCTGGTCGAGATGAACCGGGCGCTCGCGATCCTGCACCAGGGGCACACCAGCCTGTGGGAGCCGAAAGGAGAAGGCCCCATTCCCGGCCGGATCCTGCCGGTGACGTTCCACCTCTTCCCCGAGGGCCTGTTCATCGTCAACGCGGCGCCGCAACACCAGGATCTGATCGGATCCAAAGTGATCGCCATCGGCGGCACGCCTGCTCTCGAGGCGCTTCGCGAGGTCGCCGAGACGATAAGCGGCGACGGCGACATGGAATATGTCTGGAAAGGGGCCTACCTCACCTCCTACGCGCCGTTCCTGAAAGGGCTCGGAGTCATCGACACGCTCGATTCCGCGGAACTTACCCTGGAAGGCAAAGGCGCGGGCCGGCGCAAGATCGTCCTTCAGACCACGTCCGAGCTGAGCTGGTTCAACGCCGCCGCTCCCGGCAGGCAAATCGTCAGCCTGAACGGCTACCAAGGCGTTCAATACCATGCCGAGCGGGCCGTCCCCGAGCATGACGCGCTCTTCGTGCAGTTCAACCAGGTCCGCGACGACAAGGAGGAAAGGCTTGCCGCCTTCGGGCAGCGCCTGGACGAGGTCATCCGCGAGTCGCGCCCGAAGAATGTCGTGCTCGACATCAGGTTCAACGCGGGCGGAAGCACGGCTGCCTATTCCAACCTGCTCCGCACCCTGATCGGTTTCAGCCTGGGCGCCGGCAATCAAATCTATGTGCTGACCGGGCGGCGGACCTACTCGGCCGCTTCGAATTTCATCACCGATCTGGAGCGCCTTGGAAATCCGATCTTCGTCGGCGAGCCTCCCAGCCAGTGCTGCAACCTCAACGGCGATTTCAGCAGCTTCGTCCTGCCCTTCAGCAAGATCGGCGGCACCATGCCGGTCGTGAAGTGGAACCTCAGCCACCCCTACGACACGCGCCGGGAGATCAGCCCCCACGTCCCCGTGCAACTGACCGCCGCGGACTATTTTTCCGGCCGCGACACCGTCCTGGAGACGACCTACAGGCTGATCGCCGAAACGCGGCGCCAGGGCGGCCGGCAGCGCGCGGGGGATCGGTAGAGGCTTGCGCCTTTCTGAATCCTCCCCTGCCTTTGCAGGGGAGGGGGACCATGCGAAACATGGTGGAGGGGCTCTCCCTCCCCAAGAAGAACCCCTCCACCGCGCTTCGCGCGGTCCCCCTTCCCGCGAAATCGCGGGGAGGAATCAAGGTGGCTCCCCTCACTTCATCAGCCGCCGAACGTCCCGCTTAAGCGCCGCCAGGCACGCCTCCCCGCCGGTGAGGCTCCCCACCTCCTCGTCGATCGCCAGCTCGATCTTCACCGCCAGCGCCGCTAGGTCCGGCGCCCGAACCTTCATCAGCCGCCGAAGCGCCTCCGAATGATCCCCGAGCCGAGCGTCATAGACCTCCTGAAGCCCCTCCTCTTCCTCCGCCGTCCCCCCCGCCGTCGCCCGGGCCACCGCCCGAACCTCCGCCTCTGCCGCCCGAAGGCGGGCGAGGGCTCGCCGCCACTTCTCCTCGACTTCCATCGGCATCGTCATGCCGGACTTGATCCGGCATCCACCTTTCTTCTTACCTTCAAGAGGGCGAGGAAGATGGATCCCGGATCAAGTCCGGGATGACGATTTAACCTGAACGCCCAGCGCTCTTGCTGCCAAGGCTCCTGGCCTTCCACCGCACAACCCCTTTTCAGGCGACACCAAATCACACTGATCGTGGGTAATATCGCTGGCCAGAGTTAGCAAGGCAACCGAAAAATCACACTGATCGTGTGTGGAGCTTTACCCCTCGCGCGGCAACGCTCCCCGCCGTGAAGGACGATCCCGACCTGCTGGCCCTAGGCCGCGAGGCGCGCCGCCTGCGCGAGGCGCTCGACCTGACCCAGGAGGAGCTGGCCGACCGCGCCGGCCTCCACCCCAACTATATCGGCCGGATCGAGCGCGGCGAGAGCAATGTCGGCGTGAAGGCGCTGTTTAAGCTGGCGCGGGGGCTGGGGGTGGAGCCTGCGGCGCTGTTTGAGCAATAATTTTTGCGCCTCAGAAATCCGATCTGACCGACCACAGGCGCTTTCCTGCGAACGACCCTGCGGCCTGGCTCGCGGCTGGCACGTGCTTGTAAATTGTGCCCGCGCAGGCCAAATCGGCAAGCCCACCTTATCTGACGGAGGAATCTGAATGGAAGTCATGGATGTGAACAGTGAGAAGCTTCTAGCAGTTCTCAAAGGACTGGGCGCAGCTGGCGTCCTCGACCGCAACTCCCTAGCATTGATCGGCTTCGAACTTACAAAAAGAGGGCAAGAGCTAATTGAGGCCGGCCACCGCGCCGACGGGGCCGATTTGCTCAAGCTTGCAGACGCCACAGGGCCACTGCATGCGGAATTGCAGCAAGCGGAAAGTGAAGAACACTACGGCAATGAATGACCTATCGCAGAGCTCGATACGGTCCTGCGCAGACGCCCCCAGGTTTAGCCGTCGTCATTGTCGGCGGAGACAGTGAATATAGTTCCCCATAAATACGCATTTAGGAGCCGTGGGAAGCCTTGCGCCGCGCCCGCAAGGGAGCTTGTTGGCCATGGCCCGCCATATCCGGGATGAGCGGCCGTCTACCAGCTCTACCGCCCATCCGGCGTGGACAGACTTACCGGCGTTTTTGCAATGCTTCCCCCACGAACACTGGAAATAGCTCCAGCACCGACTCACTCGCCCACGCCTCAGCACGCTCTTCAAGGGTGATCTCAACGGTCGCTGATACCTCCTCCAGGTGATTTGCGCTGGCGGTCACAGTAAGGGCGCCGGAAGCCGGCAATTTGCTCTGCGGCCACAGCCAAATCGTATCGTCAAATTGCCGCTTAGGCCGAAAATCCGGGCATCCATACGATCCATGCTGACCGGCGTATTCTGGCCGATCTAGCCAGCGCATCTCGGTCGGGTCTTGGGGGAGGTGAATGTCGTTACGCGGATTGAACCCGAGAAGGCTGCTCGTACGATCAGAGCTGAGAGGATCGTCGAAGGAGTTGTGTCGCTTCTTCGGCACCTTTGGGGGAGCCGGCAGCTTCATCGAACCGACCGTTCTTTTTACATCCTCATCGGTAGCGAGAATCCCCAGTTGACCGGCGAGGTCCAACGTCACCTTTAAATGCTCAGCCGACGCACCCCCCGCATTGAACAATTTGAAATTTATCTCGGCGGCGGCTGCAACAGCGGCGGCTCGCTCATGTAACTTTTCGAAATAAGTGCCTACCTCTCGAACGAACATCGCGTGCGAAAGGTTGTACTGCTCCACATCATCCGGGGTGCGAAAGCCGGCCGGGTGATGGCCCACCCCGAATGGAAACACTGTGGCTTGGAGTTCAGCCTTGGGATTCATGTCCAGATATCTATCCCGAAGCTCAGCAATCATCGCGCGGTCGAGCGGGGGAAGTTTGGGCCGGTAGAGAGTGAGGTGCCCATTTGCTGCCTTTGCAAAGGTGATCTCGATCCTAGGCTGGCGTTCCACCGCTTCTTGCAGCTGGCGCTCCAGTCGGGCAGCCTTCTTCTGATCTTCCGTCTGTTCAGGCGGCAAAAGCCAGCTGGCGGGCGGTTCATAAGCGGTGAGCCCAACGTCGCGGGCGCTGATCCTGGGGCCACTGTCATGTGACAGGAGGACGGCCCCGTCGCCAATGTTCAGCGCCGCCGCCACCAGTTGATCGTCGGGCTCGCTCGCGTCTAGATCCGGCAACTCGTCCCAATTTGGGCGGACACGCGGGGCTACCGTTAGTGTCACCTTTATCGGCTCTTCTCGAAGCGTGATCGAACGATCGGGTGAGTCGGATGCTTCATCAATCAGTTTCAACGCAGCGCGTGCGCGGTTTCGGCAACGGGCTTTGGTGCTCACCTTATGTCTGTCCAGCTCGGAAATGACTGGGCGCGCCACCATAACGATGACCTCCCTCACTCCAGGGAACAGCTCGGTCCACGGAAGGTCCTTCAGGTCTCTGACTTGGATGAAGCCGTTGGTATCGGTGAAAACGACGACTCTCTCCATGAAGGGTATGATGGGGAGGCCCCGCCGGGGAGACAACGGCTAATGCCCTGACCGAGTGCATTTCCCGTCAATTCATGTCATTTTCCCGGTATGGCTGATGAAGAAGGACCGGGCTTTGAGCCAGCCGGGGCTCTGGTGCCAGCTACGTGCTAGGCACGTGCCTGGCACCGGCACCGCCCGGCGGCGCTATAGTCGGAGCGGAATTCCCGTCATGACGACCTTCTCCTGCGCGTTCTCAACACCCAAATGGGTAAGCTCCGCCACGAAAGCTTGGGCTATCGCGTACTCGTCCATTGAAGGACCAATCAGCACCCGGTCCAGCAGTGCAGGAATCGTGGCGCCGACGAAACCCTCCTCAGGATGATCTTTGAAGGGAATGGCGTAGATGCGCTGCGGAACCCCGTTAAGCGTTATAATCTCGGTGGGAATCTTCTCCAGTTGCTCGGGCGTCATCTCACCGCTACGCTGGATTTCTGTGGGCGAGTAGATGACGCGCCACTCGCGCTCCTCTCGGAATGCCGGATGCTTCGTGGACTGAATAGAGAAGCGAAACGCGTTCATCAGCGTGTCATGGAAGTACTTGCCTCCTAGGGACTGGGCGAGTTCAAGGTTGGCCTCGATGCCTACGACAAGCTCCTCAAATTTTTCTGCGAATGTCTCCTGCGTGGCGTAGAGCACAGGGCTTGAGAACGCATTGATCGCGTTGTTCTCGGTGGTGAACGGGCCATTATTGAAGATGAAGGCAATGCCGTTCCTGCTTGCGTATGCGCGCCACATGGACAGCCGACCAAACGCATCCTCAAGCCCATCACCGTGCTTAGGGTCGCCATGCTCCGATATTGACACTAGGTACGTCTCCCTCCTGACATCGCGGAAGGACTCATTGAAGTTGGATTCGAGGATTTCCGGCAAATCCTGCTGAATGTTGCGCATTACTACTTTGAGTCGCTCTCCCACCGGACTGCGGTAAGCGGCAGCCAGACATTCCATACCGTGTTGAACTTCCGAGAAGTCGTTCATCAACATGGAATTGCGTAGAAGCATTCGGCCTGACTTGAGAATGGCCATTCCTGCCTCTGCGCTGGTATAGTGAGCGAATCGGACGTTGTTGGCTTTCAGGTGATCGAGACGCCGGCCTGCCTCCGGCATGAATATTCGCCAAATGCGCTCGATCAATTCCGGGTCCATAATAGCTTACCTTGGAGTGGGATGGTGCAACGTACATGCTAGCCACGCAACTGAAAAACCTGTGCAGTATGCTTTACCGCCGGACTGAGTGACTGGGTATTTGAATGTAAACGTATACCGCCAATGATTCCCGAAGGTTCTTAGTCGAATCGCTATAGCGAAATTTCTTTCGCAGCCTTGCCCTTGTGTCACCCAGAACCAGCGCCGCAAAAAGTTAGGGGTACGGTTCTCGTTGGGTCCTGCAATGGTGGACGAACTTAACCAGCCGCGAACCGCCGCAGGTGCGCCAGTTCGGCATTACTAGGACTGAAATAATTTGTTAAATAGTACGGCTGCAACTCTGCGCTGACACGTCCGGGGTGAATGAATCCTACCACAATTTTCAATGCAGGATTCAACCGCCGACGAGGCCAACCGAGCTCAGACTCAATGTCGCTTATCATTACGCCATCACGCATTCTGGCCGCGATGCCGGCAATCTTGCGCGCATCAGCCAAAGTTTCCCACCCCATAATGGGCTCGTCCAGCACTTCATAACCAGATTGAGTGAGATGGTAGATATCATCCGTACCGATAAACGAGATCGAATCTACGAGGCCATAACTCTCCAAATCGCCCATCGCGTCCAAGAGATTATCCCGAGTGAAATCAGGACATGCCTGTTGCAGTTCCTGCACTGAAACATGATTTCTGGCCAACCCGTCAGGACAGTGCTCGATTATGTATTTGGCGGCGGCCGCTGTCGCGCCGGTCAGCGTAATGCGATGTTCGCCGATGCGCTCATCAAGGTCGTCCACACGCCCATGGAGGTCGTTGAAACCGTCGGTAACGTCGCCCTCCCAGCGTTCCCGATCGCGCGCTTCATGATCCGGCACTTTGGCATCGGCAATCTCTGTGAGCACAGCCCCCGCGAGAGGCACAGACCCCGTTGCAGCCTTCGCCATGTGGCGGAGAGCCCTGTTCTTGGGAAATTTCTGAGGCCGCTCTATCGGCCCTCGCCCTTCTTGATCATCCGCCATGATAAGAACGTAGCTCGCGGAGCGGGATGCGCCAATGCTCACGGTCCTAATTTAGGTCCGTTAGGTGAGCGCTGGGGCTGGCATGTGGTGGGCGCAAAGAAGATTCTTGCTTACCTAGCGCCGCTCGCTCCACGTGAATCCGGTGCCTCCCCCCAATGACAATACAGCGTCCCGCGTTACCGACCAGCGCGACTGCCACTGATAGGCCCGTCCCTTCGCGCCTTTACGCCTTCGCGTGGACCAATCACAGCGCTCATGACCGCCCTGTAAGCGAGGATCCCAGGGCGAGAAGCCCCCGCGGCCTCCCCGAAGTCATAGCTTTCGCCGGATGACAGCGACCAGTTGACGTTCACGTAAACCTCCGCCAAATCGCCTCCTCGAAGGAGACCCCGTCCCATGAGCCCGATCAGCACCCGCCGTCACGGCGACATCCTCATCGTCACCTCGAACAACCCGCCCGTGAACGCGCTCGGCCACGCGGTTCGCGAGGGGCTGGTCGCGGCGATCGGGGAGGCGGACGGGGACGAGGGGGTGAAGGCGGTGGTGATAATCTGCCAAGGGCAGACCTTCTTCGCGGGCGCCGACATCACCGAGTTCGGCAAGCCGATGCAGATGCCGATGCTTCCGATGGTCGTCGACATCATCGAGAATTGCACCAAGCCGGTCGTCGCCGCGATCCACGGCACGGCTTTCGGGGGCGGGCTCGAGGTGGCTCTGGCCAGCCATTACCGGGTCGCCCTGCCCTCCGCGAAGCTGGGCGTGCCCGAGGTCAAGCTCGGCCTCCTGCCCGGCGCCGGCGGGACGCAGCGGCTGCCGCGCGTCGCCGGAGTGCGCAAGGCCCTCGAAATGGCCGCCACCGGCAACCCCATCTCCGCGAAGGAGGCCTATGAGGCGGGCCTGGTCGACCGCCTGATCGAGGGGGACCTGGAGCAGCACGCGGTGGCTTATGCCGACGAGGTGAAGGCCGTCCGGCCGATCCCGAAGACCAGCGAGCGGCAGGACAAGCTCGCCGAGGCCGACCCCGCCGTCTTCGACGCGTTCCGCAAGGAGCACGCGCGCAAGTTCAAGGGCTTCGAGGCGCCCGAGAAGAACATCCAGGCGATCGAGGCGGCGGTCGCCAAGCCCTATGCCGAAGGGGTACAGGACGAGCGGCGGCTGTTCATGGAGCTGATGACCGGCACCCAGGCGCGGGCCCAGCAATATTTCTTCTTCGCCGAGCGCCAGGCGGCCAAGATCGACGGCCTTCCCGAAGGCACGACCCCGCGTGCCATCGAGCGCGTCGGCGTGATCGGCGCCGGAACCATGGGCGGCGGCATCTCGATGAACTTCCTCTCCGCCGGGATCCCCGTCACCATCGTCGAGACCAGCCAGGAAGCGCTCGACCGCGGCACCGGGGTGATGCGCAAGAATTACGAGGCGAGCGCCGCCAAGGGCCGGATCACCGCAGAGCAGGCGCAGGGCGCGATGGGCCTCCTCAAGCCCACGCTCAGCCTCGAGGACCTCGCCGATTGCGACCTCATCATCGAGGCCGTGTTCGAGAATATGGACGTCAAGAAGGAAGTGTTCGGAAAGCTCGACCGGATCGCCAGGCCCGGCGCCATCCTCGCCTCCAACACCTCCTACCTCGACATCGACGAGATCGCCGCCTCGACCTCGCGGCCCGAGGACGTGGTCGGCCTCCACTTCTTCTCCCCCGCCAACGTCATGAAATTGCTCGAGGTCGTCCGCGGAGCCAGGACCGCGCCCGACGTGCTGGTGACCGCGATGACTCTCGCCAAGAAGATCCGAAAGGTCGCGGTGGTGGCGGGCGTCTGCTACGGCTTCATCGGCAACCGGATGCTGATGCCGCGCCAGGTCCAGTCCAACCGGCTCCTCCTCGAAGGCGCCACGCCCGAGCAGATCGACCGGGTCCATGTCGAGTTCGGAATGCCGATGGGCCCCTTCCAGATGGCCGACCTCGCCGGAGTCGATATCGGCTGGCACCGCGACCCCAGCCGGATCGAGAATGTCCGCGACGCCCTGTGCGCCGCCGACCGCTGGGGCCAGAAGAAGGGCGCCGGCTTCTACGATTATGACGAGAAGCGCCGCCCCTCCCCATCCCCCGTCGTCGCCAGGATCATCGACGACTTCCGCGCCAAAGAGGGAGTCGAGCCCCGCGAGATCAGCGACCAGGAGATCGTCGAGCGAACCCTCTACACGATGGTCAACGAGGGCGCCCTGATCCTCGAGGGCGGCTTCGCCCAGCGCGCCTCCGACATCGACGTCGTCTGGGTCTACGGCTACGGCTGGCCGGTCTACCGCGGCGGGCCGATGTTCTGGGCCGACAGCGAGGGGCTTGCGACCATCGTCGAGGGCCTGCGCCGGCAGAAGGACCGGCTCGGCGAGGATTTCAGCCTCTCCGAGCTCCTGGTGAGGAAGGCCGAGGCGGGCGAGAAGCTGAGCCGCTAGCG
>DASVTN010000027.1:0-4837 GCA_036387555.1 Allosphingosinicella sp.
GCCGTCGGCATGGACGAGGACATCGCTCAGGTAGTGGAGGATCCGCTCGTCGGCCGAGGCGGCGGCAGGCCACAGCAAGGCCAGCGCCGCCAGGAGCGGCAGCAGGAGGCGGCGCATCGGCCGGCGCGGCCGAAGCTGACCTTGGGCGCCGTCTGGATCGAGGCGTCGCCATCCTCGTAGAAAGGCTCCTCCCTGAACCCCATCGGCACGGCGAGAAGCACGTCGGGGAAGGACTGGACCCGGGTGTTGAGGTCGCGGACGGTGGCGTTGTAATAACGCCGGGCGCCCTGCAGCTCCTCCTCGATCTCGGCGAGCTCGTCCTGGAGCGCCCGGAAATTCTCGTCCGCCTTGAGGTCAGGATAGGCCTCGGCCACCGCCATCAGCCGGCCGAGCATCGCGCCGAAGGCATTGTCGGCCTGCGCCGTCGCCTGGACCCCGCCCGCCTTGGTGGGATCGGTGCGGTGGGCGGTGACTTCGGTGAGGACCTCGCGCTCATGGGTGGCGTAGCCTTCGACCGTGCTGACGAGATTGGGGACCAGATCGGCGCGGCGGCGGAGCTGGACGGTGATTCCGCTGAACCCCTCGCGAGCGAGCGCGCGCAGGCGCACCAGCCGGTTGTAGACGACGACGGCGTAGAGAAGGGCCAGCGCGAGCAGGCCGAGCGCAATCCATAAACCCATGGCTAATTCCCCCTTGCCGAGCTTTTAGGCGAGGCGCGACGTCGAGGCTAGCCGGTGCTTGAGGATCGAGGCGCGCGCCGAAAGCTGGAGACGCGCGGGCAAGGCTTCGTTCGGTCGCGAACCAGACGCGGTGGCCGGCCGGCTCCGGAGCCAAGCAATAAGATGAATTACCACGAAGGATTCATAGCAGGATGAAACATTCGAGACGACCTGCGGCTCCGCGTCCAAGGCATGCAATGGATCCAACAACGGATATAGTTGAAAATCTACAATCATTGTTTCAAATCCCATGGTTAATTCCCGCAGGAGCGGCAATCGTTCCTGAATCGGATGCAATTTCGCGTTGCGGCCCAATTGCTTAATTGAAGCTCGCCAAATAGCCTGACGGGCGAGTCGGACGGATCCCGATCCGGCACCTTCAGGGGGGGACAATATGTTTAGTCGTGGTACGATGACGCTTAGCTTGCGCGCATTGGCTATGGGAACGGCGGCCGCTTCGGCGCTTTTCGCGGCCGGCACCGCTTCGGCGCAACCCGGCCAGGATGTCGCCAACCCGCCCGAGCTGAAGAAGCGCGGCGCCTCGCCGAACCACCCGTTCGACCCGGCCAGCAAAGAGATCCGGCTCGACCTCAACATCGAATATGTCGAGGGCGCCATCTACAACCCGACGACCGGGCTGGACGACAAGGTCAGGCTGCGCGCCTACACGCAGGACGGCCTGCCGCTGCCCGAGCGCTTCGTCTCGCCCTCGATCGTCGCCCGTCCCGGCGACACCGTCCGAGTCAAGCTCAACAACCAGCTGCCGCCGGTGTCGACGTCCTACGATCCGGGCTGCGGCGCGGTCGCGGACCACAACGTCCCGCATTGCTTCAACGGCACCAACCTTCACACCCACGGTCTTTGGGTGAACCCGTCGGGCAACGGCGACAACGTGCTGCTGTCGATCAACCCCGGCGTCAGCTTCGAATATGAATATGCGATCGCGCCCGAGCATCCGGCCGGCACCTTCTGGTACCACACGCACCGCCACGGCTCGACCGCGCTCCAGGTTTCGAGCGGAATGGCCGGCGCCCTCATCATCAAGGGCGACAAGACGCCGACCGCGGCCAGGAACGGAGACCTCGACACCCTGCTCGACGGCGTCAGGGGCATCAAGGACCGGACCCTCGTCTTCCAGCAGATCCAATATGGCTGCTTCGACGAGAATCAGAACATCAAGATCAAGACCGACCCGACGGGCCAGAGGATCGTCGCCTGGGATTGCGCTCCCGGCGATACCGGCGTCGTCGAGACCTATGTCGACAAGCGCCCCGGGCCGCTCGGCCCGAACGGCTTCGGCTTCGGCACCTGGGGCCAGTCGAACCGCTACACGAGCATCAACGGGCACATCCTGCCGACCTTCTACGCCAAGCAGGGCGCGGTCGAGCGCTGGCGCATGATCCACGGCGGCGTTCGCGACACCATCCGTCTCATCTTCATCAAGGCGCAATCATCGCCCGACCTGAAGCCGGGCAACCACCTCAAGACGGAGGACATGGACGCCATGATCGCGACGACCTGCGGGTTCTCGACCATGCCTTACCTCCTGGTCGCGGCCGACGGTCTCACCATGAACCAGGCCCAGACGACGCGCTCCACCACCCTGCAGCCGGGCTATCGCTACGACGCCCTGGTGCAATTCCCGACGGAGGGCGATTATTGCGTCGTCGACGCGCTGAGCGGCGCTTCCGACAGCGTCGGCGGAGTGCAGCGCGGCGCCCGCCTGCTCGGCGTCGTCCGGGTCTCGCCGGATCCGGCGCAGGTCAACCGCGGCACCGTCCAGGAGCAGCTGATCGACTCCGCCCAGAAGAACATGCCCGCCGACGTCCGCGAGGCCGTGATCGGGGACCTTCAGAACGGCCTCAGGCTGAGCCGCTTCACCAAGCATCGGCCGGTCCAGCAGAGCGAGCTGTCGGGCGGCCAGGAGATGACTTTCGACATCCAGGGCAATACTCCGCCCTTCATGTTCGGGGTCGCCAACCAGCTGCCGACGTCGGGCGGCTACAACCCGCAGCCGTACAAGCCGGACCGGCTCGACCGGAAGCTGGTGCTCGGGACGGCCGAGGAATGGAAGCTGACCTCCAATGCGGCCGGCCATCCCTTCCACATCCACGTCAACCCGTTCGAGATCATCTCGATCGTCAACAACAACAATCCGTCGCTGGATCTCAGCGCTCCGACCGCGCCCACCGACTTCGGCGATCCGCAGTATCGCGGCCTTCGCGGCGTGTGGAAGGATACGTTGTGGATCAAGCCTGGCTACACGGCGACCGTCCGCACCCGCTACGAGCGCTATATCGGCGAGTTCGTGCTCCACTGCCACATCCTCGATCATGAGGACATGGGCATGATGCAGAACGTCGCGGTGGTGCTTCCGGGCGGAACCTCCGCCAGCGTCAACGCTCCGGCGGACGATCCGCACGGCAACCACTAAGCGCGATCGCCCGGCCGATCGCAAAGGGCCGGAACGACGAAAGGCCCCGCCGCAAGGCGGGGCCTTTTTCGTTATGGCTGGGCTCGAGGGCCGCCGGCGCCGCCCTTGCGCAAAGGCGGTAGCGGCCGGCGGGCGAGGAGACGCATCGAGGCGGCGGCGGCGGCGCGGCGGACAGCTCTAGATGAAGGAGGAACGGGTCATTGACGGCGCTGTCCCGGCGCGCATGGGGAGGACCAAAGGCGCCGGCACGCGGATCGATCCGATCGTGGCGGCCCCTGATCGCCGCCCGATCGTCATCCCGGCCAAAGCCGGGATCTCGGCTCGAGCAGTCTCGGCGGGTCTCCCCGAGGTCCCGGCTTTCGCCGGGATGACGTCGGGTCATCGGCGCCGGCCGCGCCTCGATCCAGGTTGCTCGGTCGATCCCGGCATGTGGCGGCCCGTGTCGCGCCACGTGAACTTGCGGGAGCAGGGTTTGGGGCGGCGAGCGGCCGCGTCGTCGCGGCGGCCTGGAATCGACAAGGCCCCCGCCTTGCGGCTGGGGCCTCGTTGGTTGCGGGGGCAGGATTAGACGAAGCCTGCGGCTTCGTCGTCTCCGCCGCCTTAGAGCATGTGCGCTAAATCCGCACCGCCTGGTCATGCCGGACTTGATCCGGCATCCACCTTACCTGCCGCGACGGCCAGGAAGAAGGTGGATCCCGGGTCAAGCCCGGGATGACGACGCAAATTCAACGTCGGCGCTCTAGCCGGCTCCGGCAGAACGAGGCTCCGATCCACAGCCGCCCAAAACCAACAAGGCCCCCGCCTTGCGGCGGGGGCCTTGTTGGTTGCGGGGGCAGGATTTGAACCTGCGACCTTCAGGTTATGAGCCTGACGAGCTACCGGGCTGCTCCACCCCGCGTCACCAGTGACGAGCGGCCGCGGGGGCCGTCCGGAAGCGCCTTTTGTTTCCCGGTCCGCCTTCGCGAAACGGCGGCGGGCTGCTCCACCCCGCCGAAAACAATCGAGCCGCCCGGGCCTGCTTGCGCAGTCATCGGGCGGCTCAATCTTGTGAATGGGTTCCTTAACCGCTCGTCGCAAAGCCTGGCGACGACCTACTCTTCCATTGCTTAGGCAATAGTACCATCGGCGCTGTCAGGTTTCACGGCCGAGTTCGGGATGGGATCGGGTGGGTCACTGACGCTATGGCCACCAAGCTATGTGACGAGCGGGTAAGAAGTTCTAGAAATCGTGCACTTTATTTGATCGTCCGGCTGAGAACCACAGACAGCCAAAGCTGTCGTTGATGGTGGGATTCTCAAGCGCGAATAGAGCAATTAGGACCGGTTAGCTCCATGGGTTACCCCACTTCCACATCCGGCCTATCAACGTCGTGGTCTTCGACGGCTCTATGATAACTTATCTTGAGGGAGGCTTCCCGCTTAGATGCTTTCAGCGGTTATCCCGTCCATGCATAGCTACCCTGCTGCACCGTTGGCACGATGACAGGTCCACCAGAGGCATGTTCACCCCGGTCCTCTCGTACTAGGGGCAACTCCTCTCAATTATCGACGCCCACGGCAGATAGGGACCAAACTGTCTCGCGACGTTCTGAACCCAGCTCACGTACCACTTTAATTGGCGAACAGCCAAACCCTTGGGACCTGCTCCAGCCCCAGGATGTGATGAGCCGACATCGAGGTGCCAA
>DASVTN010000028.1:0-19697 GCA_036387555.1 Allosphingosinicella sp.
GCGTTCAGCATCGGGCCCTGCATCTGCCAGGCCGCGGCGGGACCTTCCCCCTTCATCAGCCGGCGCATCTCGCCGCGCGAAACGGTGGTGAAGAAATGGGGATAGCGCCGCGCAAGGCCCTGCATCAGCGCCGGCTTGTCGGCGGTCACGAGCAGGAGCGCGTTGGGGACGCAGCCGGCCTTGCCGACCTCGATGCCGACGGCGCGGGCGAGCTGCCGAAGCCGGCCCGCCACCGCCTGCTTGCCGCTTTCCGAGAGCCCGAAGGCGGCCGGGCAAAGGCTGCGCTCGAACCGACTGAGCTGGCCGCGCGGCGGAGCCTGGGTCAAAGCGCCCACGAAGTCGCTCACCTGGCTTTCGAGGTCGCGCTGGCCGGTTACGACGATCTCCTCGGAACCCCTTTCCGGCAGCTGGTCCTGGGCAGACGCCGGCGCGGGGCACAGCAGCAAAGCTGCGGCGAGCAAGGGGGCGTGGGCGAAACGGTGCATCGGCTTTCCTTCGGCGGGCGGTGGAGCATTATGATAGGATCGCGGCGGCGGCGAAAGGGCCACCTGCTGTTCGCCTTCGCCCGCTCCGGAGGCTCGCTCTGCTGCGCAAGCGGATGGAAGTGACTTGGCATCCGAGAGGATGGCCCCGGAAAATGTCGGCCGCCGCGAAACTTTCGGCAGCTCAATCGGCCTCCGGAGCGGCCGGACCCTCCTTGAGTTCCTCGGGAAGGTTCGTGCCCACGCGGCGGGCCAGCGCAAGGCCGGCGGCCGCGGCGCGCTGCGCCGATTCCAGCTTGCGGTTGGCGGTATAGAGGTCGCAGGCCTCGCTCGCGATCTTGAACACCGCCTCCTGGCGCTTGCGTATCTCGAGCCTTTTGGCCTGCTTCGCCGCTTCCTCGGGCGAGTCGCCGGCGTCGCAATCCACATATTCGCCGGTGTGGGCGCCGCAATTCGTCGGCCCTTCGCCCATCACCGTCAGCATCAGCAGCGGATAGGCCTTCTGAACCGCCTTGCAGCCGCGATCGAGCTCCTTGAGCGAATCGCCCTTCGCCGGCGCGGCGAGGGCGAGCATGGCGAGGATCGCGGCGGCTGAATTCATCGGCTGTTCCTTCGGGGAGCGCGCAAACCGTCCGCCATTCGAGGAGCGGCGTCAATCGAAGTGCGCGAGCACCCGCCGGAGCAGGAGCTCGCAGCGCGCCACCGTCGGCGGGCTGTCGCCGAGGGACCGGCGATCGAGCAGCTCGAACCGCCGCACGGCCGAGCCGGGAGGAAATTGCTTCCAGCTGAGGTCGATCCACTCGACGCCGTCGCCGGAGCCCCGGACGTTCCAGAAATGGCATTCGGCGCCCGAACCGGTCCACACCTCGCCGCGCGCGATCTCGAACTGCGGATAGAAGAATTGCACGACCCGGGATGTGGGATAGCATTGACCGAATGCCGGGTTGCCGGGCCGGGTCAGGCCGAGATAGGCGGTGCGGTGATCCCACGAGGCTTCGATGGCGGCCGTGAGGCGATCCAGATCAGGCGGCTGCGCAGGCTGGTCGGCGTCGAAGGCCGTGGCGGGGTTGGCAGGCTCCACGCGCCCGGGTTCGCCGAAAAGGCTTTCGTCCGCAAGGACTGCCGTCAAGGCGGCCGCCGCGGGCCGGGGTCAAGTTCACGAAGTTCACGATCTCCCGGGTTTTGGCCCAGACGCTTAATTCGGGCGGTGCGATCGCCTT
Organism: Allosphingosinicella sp.; assembly: GCA_036387555.1. Classification (GTDB taxonomy): domain Bacteria; phylum Pseudomonadota; class Alphaproteobacteria; order Sphingomonadales; family Sphingomonadaceae; genus Allosphingosinicella. Next base: position 1,703 of record DASVTN010000028.1, read on the forward strand.
TGGGAAGGAGGCGTGGGCGGGGGCTGAACGATGTGAAAGAGCGGGGTCCGACAAAGCCGGACCGGCTGCAGCGTGACGAAGTAAGCTCCGTCCGTCTCCTTCAACTTGGCCGTGGAAGCGTGCGGCGGGACGCCGCTTTTCACCCCGGCCGTGTTAGAACTCGCGCAGAATTGTATAATCTTCCCATGGCACAGATGAACGTCGCGATTCCCGACAAGCTCAAGGGCTGGGCGGAGCAGCGCGTCGCCGAAGGGCGCTACAGCAGCACCAGCGACTATATCCGCGACCTCGTCCGCCGGGATCAGGAGAATGAGGAGAGGGTGCGCAGGTTGCAGGCGGCGATCGACGAGGGGCTGTCTTCGGGCGTGAGCACGCGCACGATCGAGGACATCATCGCCGCCGGGCGTAGGCGCCGCGCCGCTGCCAAATGATCCGGTGGAGCTCAGCGAGGCGGCCGATGCCGACCTCGTGGAGATCCTGAGCTACGGCACCGAGGCGTTCGGCGAGGAGCGGGCAGAGGCCTACGTAGAGAGCTTCAAGGAAAACTCCGATCTGATCTCGATGCACCCGCTGGCCGGAGCCGTTCACGACGAGGTGCGGCCACCTATCCGCAGCCTCCCCCACGGCAGCCATCGCCTATCTACGACGTTTTCGACGATGAGGTCGTCGTCCAGCGAATCCTGCACAAGGCGGTGGATGTGCTGCGGCATCTTTGAAGGTAGCCGCTGAAATGTACACTGTCCCGGGCTTTCCTACCACTCGCCGCCGACATGGGCCGGCGCGAGATAGCGCTTCTGGCTCAATCGCGCGGCAGCCCCTCCGGCCATTTGATCGAAGGGTTTCGGCGCAGCGAATCTCTCGCACCTGAGTCTTCCCATGCTGCGATCCGGGTGAGGCAGTTCGCCAATGCGCGAATGCCATGCTGCCCGACCGGATTGAAGCCCGGCGTGCAGTTTATTGAGATGTAGGTCTGGGGAGCTTCCCGCGCCGGGCCGCGAAATATCTTCAGAAGCTCGCCACGCTCGATGATCGAGAGACGAGGATTATCCGGGATCTGACCCTTAGCGCTGAAACGGGGCGAGGCGTTGAAAATGTAGCTTCTCAAGTTCGGGCGCCGAAGCGAGACGTAGGTGGCTATGCCGCCGCCGAGAGAGTGGCCGGTGACGTGGACGGGGACGCTCTTGGCGGTCGCGGCGCGGATTCGGTCATAAACCGCTAGTCCCCGAGGGTTCTGGAGTTTTAGGAAATTGCCCTTCCTCATGTCCCGGCCTACCAGGCCTTCGGTCCCTCGGAAGGCGATGATCACGTCGGCCAGCCGTCCCGCCTCGCGCCTTTCGAACACTGAATATGCGAAGCCGACATCGTCATTCGGGACGTTCTGCGGGTTGGAATAGGCGGGGCCGAGGTGGTAGCGCTCGCCGTCGGCGTAAGCGTTGTTGGACATCTGGGCGTATGGATAAGCCTCGGCCGCCCTCGCCCTGATCTGGTCGGCCCATCCGGAAGGATGGTCCAGGCCGGTGAGATGCGCCTTCTGGCCGTATGTGCAGGCGGAAGCGAGTGAAAGCATGGCCGCAAGGACAACGATCCTGCATAGCATGTTCCGATCCTCCAATGCACGTGAGCCCAGAAGATCACATCATGTTCGGGCGGTCAAGACACTCTACTGGAGAGACGGACTTGCTCGTCGTCTTTGTGTGTCCGCCATTCTTGACCCAAATGATCATTGAGCGTTCTCCGCGTCTATTATATTCTGAATGCAGGAGTGACGGAGATTCACATGGCAGGCGGCGACGACACCACCAAGGGGAAGAGAGAGGCGAGGGCACCCTCCTTGCTGGGACTCTTTCTTCTCTGCTTGTTAGTGGTTTTGGTTTGGGTTCTGGTCACATGGGGCATTCACAGCTTCTTCCCCAACTGGAGCGACAGCGGCCCCGTAGGCGATACCTTTGGAGCGGTGAATGCGCTGTTTTCAGGCCTCGCTTTCGCAGGGGTCGTTTACGCTCTCAATCTTCAGAGGCGCGATCTTTTTGCACAGCGTGAAGAGATGCTGGAGGCGAGGCGAGTTTCAGAAGACCAGCTAGCGGAAATGCGGGCGGCCCGTGAGCTACAAGGACAGCCGCTCGCACTTCCAAAATTTAACACCGTAATGATTGAGCAGCCAAAATTCTTCTATACTCCCCCAGAAGATCGGCATAATGCCCAGTCCCGATATTTTGTAAACGTCACACTGGAAAATCCTACTCAATATGCGGCTCTGAACGTCAATGCTAGGTGTGGGTTGGAGATTATTGGATCTGATTCAGTGATGGGAGCTGTAGATAGCTTCATCGCGATAATACCCCCTATGCATATAGGCGAAGGTCACAGCGCAAGTTTTATGTTTGTTGGTGACGAGTCTGGAGCACTTTTTGATGCGGTCCAACAAAATGATCCTCGCCGAGTACCGACGCTTCACGTCTTGATATTATTCAAGAGTGCAGCAGGTGCTCATTTCAGTCTTCGACAAGCCTTTCGTGTATACGCTTCTGCTGACCAGACTTCTGCTCTATCTCTCTGGCATTCCGGGGTCGCTGGCTTCGGGGCGCGCTACAAGCAGGAGATCACGCGTCTGAAGGACGCCCGCCGTCGTCACCAGCAGGATGAGTGGGACCAGCTTTTCGACGCGGTCAAAGAAGAGTTTTCGAAGGCAATGGGAAATGGGGAGGGGCTGTCCTTGACGGCGGTTCCTGTACCCACTCTATTTCAGCTGCAGAAAATCTCTAAGACTGATTTCGATGAGCTCATGGAGGTGGCGTCTTATCCCCAGATTGTAAGCCAAATTTATGATTGCCCGGCCGAACTCGATAGTCGAAAACAGCAATCATAGCTGCTCAATCAGCGGGCAGATAAATTTCCCCGCCCTTCTCGCGGAACTTTTCGCTCATTTCAGCCATGCCCTTTTCCGCTTCGGCTTGTTCTGAAGCGGCCCCTCCACCAGCCTTCGGCTGGTCCCCCTCCCCGAGCAAGCTCGGGGAGGAACCGCTGGCTTCGAGAAAGGTATCGGCGCTCGAATTCTGCTTCGCCGCGAAGTCCCTCACCTCCTGAGTGATCTTCATCGAGCAGAATTTGGGGCCGCACATCGAGCAGAAGTGGGCGGTCTTGGCGCCTTCCGCCGGCAACGTCTGGTCGTGATATTGCTCGGCCGTGTCGGGATCCAGCGAGAGGTTGAACTGGTCGCGCCAGCGGAATTCGTAGCGGGCGCGGCTGACGGCGTCGTCGCGCATCTTCGCCGCCGGGTGGCCCTTCGCCAGATCGGCGGCGTGGGCGGCGAGCTTGTAGGTGACCACGCCCACCTTGACGTCGTCGCGGTCGGGGAGGCCGAGGTGCTCCTTGGGCGTGACGTAGCAGAGCATCGCCGTTCCGAACCAGCCGATCATGGCGGCGCCGATCGCGGATGTGATGTGATCGTAGCCGGGCGCGATGTCGGTGGTGAGCGGCCCGAGCGTGTAGAAAGGCGCCTCGTCGCACGCCTCGAGCTGCTTGGTCATGTTCTCCCTGATCTTGTGCATCGGCACGTGGCCGGGGCCTTCGATCATGACCTGGACGTCGTTGGCCCAGGCGATCTTGGTGAGCTCGCCAAGGGTGTGGAGCTCGGCGAACTGGGCCTCGTCATTGGCGTCGGCGATGGAGCCGGGGCGCAGGCCGTCGCCGAGGCTGAAGGCGATGTCGTACGCCTTCATGATCTCGCAGATCTCCTCGAAACGGGTGTAGAGGAAGCTCTCCTTGTGGTGGCTGAGGCACCATTTCGCCATGATCGAGCCGCCCCTGGAGACGATGCCCGTCACCCTTTTCGCCGTCATCGGGATGTAGGGGAGGCGCACCCCGGCGTGGATGGTGAAATAGTCGACGCCCTGCTCCGCCTGCTCGACTAGGGTGTCGCGGTAGATCTCCCAGGTCAGCTCCTCGGCCACTCCGCCGACCTTCTCCAGCGCCTGATAGATGGGAACGGTGCCGATCGGCACGGGCGAGTTGCGGATGATCCATTCGCGGGTGTCGTGGATGTTGCGGCCGGTGGACAGGTCCATGACCGTGTCGGCGCCCCAGCGGATCGACCAGACCATCTTGTCGACCTCGGCCGCAACGTCTGAGGCGACCGCCGAATTGCCGATGTTGGCGTTGATCTTCACGAGGAAGTTGCGGCCGATCGCCATCGGCTCGCTCTCGGGATGGTTGATGTTGTTGGGGATGATGGCGCGGCCCCTCGCCACCTCGTCGCGGACGAATTCGGGGGTTACGTAATCCGGAATGGAGGCGCCGAAATCCTGGCCGTCGCGAAGCAGGGCTTCGGCGCGCTGCTCCCGGCCCAGATTCTCGCGGACGGCGACATATTCCATCTCGGGCGTGACGATGCCTTTGCGCGCGTAGTGCATCTGGCTGACGTTGGCGCCCGGCTTGGCGCGGAGCACCGTCTTGCGGACGTTGGGGAAGGGCTGGACGCCACCCGAGCGGTCGGGGCCGAGCTGGCCGTTGTCCTCGGGCTTCACTTCGCGCTGAGCGACTTCCTCGACGTCGCCGCGCGCGCGGATCCAGTCGCGGCGGAGCTCGGGGAGGCCGGCCATGATGTCGATGCGGGCCTCGCCGTCCGTATAGGGGCCGGACGGGTCGTAGACGCGCAGCGGAGGCTCGCCGCAGCCGGGCTCCAGGTGGATCTCGCGCATCGCCACGCCCAGCGGGCCGACATGGACCTTGCGGGAGCCGCGGATCGGGCCGGTGGTGACGTTGAGGATTTCGCGGGGTGCGGGTGCGTCGGCCATGGTGTTCGCTCTCCAAATTCGGACGGAGGGCGGGTGGGACCGCGCTCCCTCCCTACGCCGGTGTCAGCCGGATCAGGTTCGACGGGTCGCAGCGGTGTCAGCTGCCTCTCAACCGCCTTCGAGCGGTCCCCCGGGGATGGGCGAGGCATAGGCGCTTCGGCGGTAGGGCGGAAGCGGGAATCGGGGCAGGCAATAGCGTCATCCCGGCGAAAGCCGGGACCTCGGGCCGGAAGAGGCACGGCGGGTCTCCCCGAGGTCCCGGCTTTCGCCGGGATGACGAGAAACATGAGAAGGGCGGCCCCGAAGGACCGCCCTTTCCTTACGCCGATGCAGATCGGGAGATCAGAAGCGGCCTTTGCCCGTGTCCTCGAAGCTGTCGCTGCGCGAGCGCTCCTCCTCACCCTCGTCCTTGGGAGTGCCGCCGAAGCTTCCGAACGCGGAGCGGCTCGCGGTCTCGCGCACGCCCTCGCCGACTTCGACCTCGGTGTGGCGCACCGTGTCCTCGACCTGCTCGGTCCGCTCCTCGGCGGTCTTGCGGACGACCAGCTCCTCGCGGACCCGGGCTTCCTTGCCGACGACGGCTTCCTCGGCGGTCTCCGTCATGGAGATCTCCCGGTCCTTGAACATGTCGCCGCCGCTGAGCTCGGCCTGGCTCGACTGGCCTTCGACCGGCCGGCGCTCGTCGCTGACATGCTCCTCGCGCAGGTTGATCTGCTCGCTGACCGGAGTCTCCTGGACGTAGGAGCGGACCCGAGCTCCGCCGCGCTCGACCTCGCGCTTGCCGACCCGAAGCTCTTCCTCGACGATCGGGATGCGCTCCTCGGCGACGGTGCGGTCGGACTGCCGGTCCTGCTGCTCCTGCTGCTGGAAGCCGCCCGAGCCGGCGGTCGACTGATAGGGGCTCCAGCCTTCGCTTCGCCAGTTGTTCTCGCGCTCCTCGAGATCGACGCTGTCGCTCTCGTCGAGGATCCGGATCGCCTCGTCGGCGCAATCCTCGTCGACCCGGGCGCAAAGCAGGTAGCCGCCGCGGCGCATGCCTTCCTCGTAGCTGTGGCTGTCCTCGGGCGGGATGAAGGCGGACTTGATCGCCGACCACAGGCTCTGCCCTTCGCCGGACTCGACGCCGGAGCCGGTGCCGGACGGGGCGGATGAGCTCTGGTCGACGATACGGACGTCGTCGGCGTCTATCCGGGACTGGGTGAGCCGTTCACGGGCGGCCTCGGCCTGGCTGCGGCTGTCGAACATGGCGGTACGGTACGCCCGGACCTGATCCGGGGTCCACCTTCCTTCGGCCACGGCAGCGAAGCGAAGGTGGATGCCGGATCAAGTCCGGCATGACGAGGCGGGCGCCCCGGTCCCTCCCGTCCGCCGGCGCCTCCCGTCGCGGGCCGCCTCCCGTCACGGGGACCCTCCCGTCACCGGCCCCTTCCGTCACCCCGGGCTCGATCCGGGGTCCACCTTCCTTCGGCCGCGGCAGCGAAGCGAAGGTGGATGCCGGAGCAAGTCCGGCGTGACGAGGCGGCGCGGATCTGGCGCCCGATGCCGCAAAACTTGCCGCGGCTGCATCCGAGTCCCGTTGCGGCCCGTACCTTCCGACGCAGCCCCTCCGACGCTGCCTCACAGAAAGATTCCCCATGATGAAGCTCAAGATGCGAACCGCCATCCTCGCCGCCACCCTCGCCGCCGCGGCGGGCGGCGTCGCGCTCGCCAAGAACCCGATGGTGGGCGGCGCGGCCATGTATCCGAACAAGACGATCGTCCAGAATGCGGTCAACTCGAAGGACCACACGACGCTGGTCGCGGCCGTCAAGGCGGCCGACCTCGTCGGCACGCTGTCGGGCCCGGGGCCGTTCACGGTCTTCGCCCCGACGAACAAGGCGTTCGGCAAGCTTCCCGCCGGCACCGTCGACACCCTGGTCATGCCCCAGAACAAGGCGATGCTGACCAAGGTCCTCACCTATCACGTCGTCCCGGGGCGAATGACGTCCGCCCAGATCGCCGCCAGGATCCGCGCCGGCCGCGGAATGGCGCACTTCACCACCGTCCAGGGTGAGCGCCTGATGGCCAGCATGCAGGGCAAGTGGCTCGTCCTGACCGACACCAAGGGCGGCAAGTCCCGGGTGACCACCGCCGACGTGATGCAGTCGAACGGAGTCATCCACGTCGTCGACACCGTCCTGATGCCCTGATCCGGGCGCGTCCGCCACGCCCCCGGCGGACGCGAACGGCGAGAGCGGAGCCGATCATGGCAGCCCCCTGTCGAAACCTGCCCGGCTCCGCTCTCAACCTTGCGCCCTTTCCCGTTCGCGCAGGATGGTGCATGGCTCTCCGGATGGATTTCGCCGCTGCCGGAACCGGGTCAGAGGAGGGCCGCCGCCTGGCCGGCACGCTCGCCGCGATCGCGGGCGGCGACCGGGCGGCCATGGCCGAGCTTTACCAGCGGACCTCGGGCAAGCTTTTCGGTATCTGCCTGCGACTCCTCGGCAGCGAGGCGGAGGCCGAGGAGGCGCTGCAGGAGACCTACGTCACGGTATGGCGCAAGGCCGCGATGTTCGACTCCGGCAAGGCGAGCGCCATCACCTGGCTCGCGGTGCTGGCCCGGAACAAGGCGATCGATCGACTGCGCGTGACGAGGCCGCGGGCCGATGCCGGAATCGAAGAGGCCGGCGAGATCGCGGATCCGGGCGCTTCGGCTCTCGAGCTGCTCGAGAAGGCCCAGGAGGGGCGCCGGCTCACCGGCTGCCTGGACGCGCTGGAACGGCGCACCGGCCACATGATCCGAGCCGCCTTTCTCGACGGAGCGAGCTATCCGGAGCTGGCGGCCAGGGAGGGCGTGCCGCTGGCGACGATGAAGAGCTGGATCCGGCGGGGCCTGCTGCGGCTTCGAACGTGCCTCGAACAATGAGCGACGATCTCGAAATGGAGGGCGAAGAGCTCGACCTGCTCGCCGCGGAATATTCGCTCGGCCTGTTGGAAGGCCGGGAACGCGCCCGCGCCGAGCGCCTGCTCGCGACCGACTCGGCTTTCAGGGAGGCGGTCGGGCGCTGGTCGGGCCGCCTCGCGCCGCTCCTCGAGGAGGTCGAGGCCGCTTCGCCGCCGTCCGGCGTCTGGGACCGGATCGAAGGCGCGATCGACTCCCGCCCGGCCTCCCCGGCGCCTGTCGAACCGGCGCTGGGGTCGAACGTCCATTTGCTGCGCCGGAAGGTCAATCTGTGGCGGGGCTATTCGGCGGCCGCCACCGCTCTCGCCGCGTCCCTCGCCCTGTTTCTCGTCACTCGTCCGCCGGCCGAGGCGCCGCCCCCGCCGCCCGCCGCCGCCCCGCTCATCGCCGTGATGGAAGCGGAAGGAAGCCCGGCCAAGCTCGTCGCGACCTACGATCCCGACAGCCGGATGCTCTTCGTCGCCCCGGCCGCGGGCGTCGCCGCAGTGCCGGGACATGCGCACGAGCTCTGGCTCATCCCCGCCGACGGCAAGCCTCGGCCGATGGGTCTTCTGGAACCCGGCGCCCCTCGTCGAGTGGCGATCCCTGCGGTCCTGCTGGGCGAGGTGAAGGCCGAAGCGACCCTGGCCTTGTCGGTCGAGCCGGCCGGGGGTTCACCGACGGGCCAGCCGACCGGCCCGATCGTGGCCGCCGGAAAGCTCGTCCGGACCTGAAGGCGTCCTGCCCCTGCGCCGCAGGCGCCAATATCGAAGAGAAGGCGCAAAGGCACGAAGGCGCGACGTAGAGAGCCCCCTCGTCCCTACGTCGCGCCTTCGCGCCTTCTCTCGAAAATCCGGGGCCTGCCGGCCCTGGAGGAGACCTCGCCCGATGCGAGGGCGGCAGACGGCTGACTGGCCCGACGGTGGACCCTGAAAAACGAATTGGGCCTATCCCTTGGAACATGTAGACGCCGCCTATTTTCCGTCATTCCGGCGAAGAGCGGAATCCATGGACACGGTCAGTCCAGAACCTGCTGCGACGATGTTCATGGATCCCGGCCTTCGCCGGGATGACGGGCCTCGGGGAGATATTACATGTCGCTACGGGATAGACGCGAAACGAATTCAGGGTGACGGTGCGGGCAGGACGGCGGGTGCCGCTCCTCCCGCCTTTGCCTGCCTCGCCCCCTCTGCTAGGGCGCCTTCGACCCCTCAGAAAAGCCGAAGATGACCGATTTAAATAAAATTAGAAATTTCTCCATCATCGCTCATATCGATCACGGCAAGTCGACTCTCGCCGACCGGCTGATCCAGTCGACCGGCGGCCTCACCGAGCGCGAGATGACCAGCCAGGTGCTCGACAACATGGAGATCGAGCAGGAGCGCGGGATCACGATCAAGGCGCAGACGGTCCGGCTGGACTACCGCGCCAACGACGGCGAGCATTACGTCCTCAACCTCATGGACACGCCCGGCCATGTCGACTTCGCCTATGAGGTCAGCCGAAGCCTCGCCGCCTGCGAGGGCGCGCTCCTCGTCGTCGACGCCGCCCAGGGGGTGGAGGCGCAGACTCTCGCCAACGTCTACCAGTCGATCGAGCACGACCATGAGATCGTGCCCGTCATCAACAAGATCGACCTCCCCGCCGCCGACGTCGACAAGGTCCGCAAGGAGATAGAGGACATCGTCGGGCTCCCCGCCGACGACGCCGTCCTCACCTCCGCCAAGACCGGCATCGGCATCGCCGAGGTTCTCGAAGCGATCGTCACCCGAATCCCGCCGCCCACGGGCGACCGCGAGGCGCCGCTCAAGGCGATGCTGGTCGATTCCTGGTACGACCCGTATCTCGGGGTCGTCATCCTGGTGCGGGTGATCGACGGCTCCATCCGCAAGGGCCAGAACGTCGCCTTCATGGCCGCCGGCACCACCCACCTCGTCGACCGGGTCGGCGCCTTCCGCCCCAAGATCGAGCAGCTCCCCGAGCTCGGCCCGGGCGAGATCGGCTTCATCACGGCCCAGATCAAGGACATCACCGAGACCCGCGTCGGCGACACCATCACCGACGCCCGCCGCCCGGCCGCCGAGGCCCTGCCCGGCTTCAAGCTGGTGCAGCCGGTCGTCTTCTGCGGCCTGTTCCCGGTCGACGCCGCCGATTTCGAGAAGCTTCGCGAGTCGATCTCCAAGCTCCGCCTCAACGACGCCAGCTTCAGCTTCGAGATGGAGACCAGCGCGGCCTTGGGCTTCGGCTTCCGCTGCGGCTTCCTCGGGCTCCTCCACCTCGAGATCATCCAGGAGCGCCTGACCCGCGAATACGACCTCGATCTGATCACGACGGCGCCCAGCGTCATCTACAACGTCCACCTCAGCCATTCGAAGGAGGACGCGTCGCGGGAGGGAGGGCTCGGCAGGGTGATCCAGCTCCACAACCCGGCCGACATGCCCGATCCCAACCGGATCGATAGCATCGAGGAGCCGTGGATCGAGGCGGTGATCTACGTGCCCGACGAATATCTCGGCCCGATCCTCAAGCTCTGCCAGGACCGGCGCGGGATCCAGAAGAATCTGACCTATGTCGCCGGCCGCGCCCAGCTCACCTACGAGCTTCCGCTGAACGAAGTCGTGTTCGACTTCTACGACCGCCTCAAGAGCATCAGCCGCGGCTACGCCTCTTTCGACTACCACCAGATCGGCCACCGCGAGGGCGACCTCGTCAAGATGAACATCCTCGTCAACAACGAGCCGGTGGATGCGCTGAGCATGATCGTCCACCGCGCCGCCGCCGAGGCGCGGGGCCGGCACATGTGCGAGCGGCTCAAGGACCTGATCCCGCGCCACCTCTTCAAGATCCCGATCCAGGCCGCGATCGGCGGAAAAGTGATAGCGAGGGAAACCATCGCGGCCCTGCGCAAGGACGTCACCGCCAAATGCTACGGCGGCGACATCTCGCGCAAACGCAAGCTCCTCGACAAGCAGAAAGAAGGTAAAAAACGAATGCGCGAATACGGCTCCGTGAGCATCCCACAGGAGGCGTTTATTGCTGCGCTGCGGATGGGGGAGGAATAGCGCCCGCTTATTCGGTCGGCGCCGCCCCCCCTCGGGAGAGCGGCGGGACTCGTTAGAGGCGCGCGAGCGCGGTGCCGAGGAACACGCCCGACTGGTAGACCGCCGAGAGGGCCGCCTTGCCGAGGCCGTAGACGATCTCGATGGTATGGATGTGGCAGGCCGCCAGGGTCACGACGAGCAGGGCGACGAGGATCGAGACGTCGCGCGAGAAGCCGGTGAAGGACATTGCCGACACGATGTTGCTCCTGAACCAGATCGTGGCGAGAATGGAGGCGATGAAGAGCGGGACGATCGCTCCCCGGTTCGTGAACTGCAGCAGCATGCTGACGGCGAAGAGGGTAAGGACGAGCCCGGCGAGAACGGACTTGGGGCCAAGCGCAGAGATGATCATTGGGCGTGCTCCCGAAAGGACGTTCGCGCCACCCACCGGGTGACGCGAACGCAGGTCGCTGGGATCAGGTGAAGATGCCGCGAATGGCGGAACCCAGCATATAGCCCGCATCATAGGCGGTCTTGACGATCGTCGCGCCGACTTCGCCGACGGCGCGGATGGCGTCGCCGACTTCGCCTTCGCCGCCGTTGACGGAATTCATTTCGTCGATGGTGAGATCATGGATCATGTCGATTATCCTTCAAATTTGAGATAGACGAACTGCAGACCTTTACTTGGTCTGGCTTTCGGCGCCCGAGGCACCGTCGATGACGCCAGCGATGAGCGCGACGCCGATGACCACAACCGCGGCGACGCCGAGGATCACCAGAACCGGCCAGACGCCGCCATTGACTTCGTCGATCTCATTCATCGACATTTCCTGGATTTCGCCGACGGCGATATCGTTCTGCATGTAGCTCATGTTCTTTATCCTTCAGTTACTGCTGTGCCGGTATGGCACCCCAAGATCCATCTGGAACCTGGAGGCGATCAGAAGGCCTGGCAGCGGACGATGTCCATCTGCCACAAAGACCGGTTGGTTTGCACCGCAACGAAAAAGAACATTCTACACATCCGCATAATGCTTACTGTTTGCAGAGTTGAAGGACAGCTTTCAGGTTACCACGGTTTACGTCCAGTTCGGAGGTTGCAATTAGACTTTCTTTTCTTTTGTTGGGAACTTTCTCCCCAACAACTTTGGCGTGGGCTTAATTCACCGGTCGGTCAAACTTTAAATTCTAAAATCCTATATTATTTCAACTATTTACGGAAAACCTGACTTTTTGCGGCCCGCTCCCGCCTTTCCGCCACCCGAATTCGCCTCGCTGCCGCCGCAATCAAGCGTTGCGCCCAACCTTTATGTTATTTCAGGGACTTAGCAGTCCTACCGTCCGAGCAGGGGAGTCGGGCGAGTCGCGACGGGGACGGCGGCAGCGGACGGTTCGTGCGGAGCTGTTTTGAATCGAGGGGCGGCGACGCAGCGTGAGCGGGACTCGAAGCGAGGACGAGGCGAGTATTGGGCGCTGTGGGCGCTGCGGGCGCTGCGGGTGCGGCGGACAGGGATGCGCGGGACCTTGCCTCTGCAATGCGACCGCGACTTGTCGCTTTCGAGGGCGCGAGGTTCGAAGGGTTCGGCGCTGACGCGGCCGTGGCGCATGAGGAGGTTTGGCGTCGGGAGCATCTCGAGCTCCCAGGCCTCGGCCCGGAGCCCCCTGGCCGCCCGCAAGGGCGCGGCGGACCTCCGGGCTGGAAGCGGAACGCTTCCCGGGCCTGGCCGATCAGGTACGTCGGTCCGGCAATAATCACCGCCACATGGAACGCGGCGAGAAGAACGTCTTTCCCGACGGTCATTTCACCGCCTCGCTAAGCGCCACTCCCGCTCCCGCGGGATCGGCGCCGTTCAGTCGTACCGGATCAATGCTTGGGGTGGAGGGAGCGAGTTGCCGGCGGAAGGGTGGCGCGGGGTGCGGCTCGTCTCTGACTGCGTGGCAACGGGCTGGGCGGGACGGCCGGCGGCGGGCGTCCAGGCAGCCGCCCTCTACTTGGGCAGACCGGTCTCTTTGGAATATTCGACGAGCTTGCCGCCCGCGGCGACGAAGATCCGCTGCGCCGCCGAGATCGTCTCGGCCCGGTGGGCGATGATGATCCGAGTCACTCCCATCGCCGAGATCCCGGTGTTGACCAGCTGCTCGGTCGGCGCATCGAGATGGGCCGTGCCCTCGTCCATGACGAGGAGAACCGGCTGTCGGTACAGGGCCCGAGCGAGGAGGACCCGCTGCTTCTGGCCTCCGGACAGCGATGACCCCATGTCGCCGACGAGGGTCTCGTAGCTCATCGGCATCCGAACGATATCGTTGTGGATGGCGGCGGCCGAGGCGGAGGCGACGATACGGTCCATCTCGGCGGTATCGTCGAACAGCGCGATGTTGTCCGCAAGCGACCCGGCGAACAGGCTGTCGTCCTGGAGCACTGCCGCGATCTGGTCGTGATAGTTCTTGTGGCCGAACCGCCCGAGCGGGATGCCGTCGACGAGCACCTCCCCTTCGTCCGGCTCGAGGAGGCCGAGCAGGATCTTGACCAGCGTCGACTTGCCGCCTCCCGAGGGCCCGGTGATGGCGATATGCTCGCCCGGTTCCACGACCAGATTGACGCCGTCGAGCACCAGCGGGTCGGCGGGGCTGTAGCGGAAGCGCACGTTGCGCAGTTCTATCCGGCCGGAAAACTCCGCCCGCGGCGGGTTGAGGGCGAAGCTCAGATCCTGATCCGCCATCGCCACGTCGGACAATCGCTCGAGATGCAGACCAAGCATCTTGAAGGCGATCCCCTGGTCGATCAGCGAGGCCGCGCGGGTGAGGAACTGGGTCTTGTAGGCGATGTAGGCGAAGACCATGCCGACGCTGAAGCCGCCGTCGATGACGAACCCGACCGCCAGCCAGATTGTCAGCACGGCTTCAAGGCCGAATATCAGCATGTTGGCCGCCTGCTGCCAGATGCCGATCCGGGCGAGGCCGATATTGGCGTTCACCGCGTCGGTGAGCTTCGATTGCCATTGGGCATGACGGGCGGTTTCGCGGTTGAACAGGCGCAGGGTCACGATGCCGCGAATGCTTTCAATGAGCATCGACTGCTCTTTGGAGCTGGCGACGATCGTCTCCTCCTGGGCCGCTCTCTGGAATGAGAAGGAGACCGCGCGCACACCGGCGTAGAGGGCGAAGGCGCAGAGCCCCACAAGCGCCAGGGTGGGGCTGTAGAAGAACATCAGCGCAAGCGTGAAAAGCGCGAAGACGCCGTCGATCATCGCCGCGACCGCGCCCTGGGTCAGCGCTTCCTGGATCGGGCCGACCGATTGGAAGCGTGAGAGGATGTCGCCGACGTGCCGCTTCTCGAACCAGGAAACGGGGAGCCTGAACAGCCGCCGCGCGATGTTGGCGGCAACGCCGTAGCCCAGCGAGGTTCCCGCCGACAGCAGGACGAAGGACCTCAGCAGCGCCACCCCCGCGTTCAGCAGGGTGAACAATCCGAAACCGAGTGCGAGAACCGTCAGCAGATCATAGTCGAGCGCCGGCAGGGCGCTGTCGATGGCGACCTGCATGTAATAAGGCAGGGCCAGCACGAAGGCCTGCATCACCACGCTGAGAACCAGGGTCTGGACCAGCGCCCGCTTCAGGCCCGTCATCCGCCGCCACAATTGCGGCAGCTTCAGCCGCTCGCGCCGGGAGCCCGTCTCGAAATCGTCGGCCGGGGTGAGCTCCAGGGCCACTCCGGTGAAGTGGGCGGACAGCTCGTCGAAACCCATCCACTTGCTGTGCCCGGCCGGATTGTGGATCAGGGCCTTGCCGCCCTTCATCTGCTCCATGACGACGAAGTGGTTCATGTCCCAGTGCAGGATGGCGGGCGTCTTGAGGTTGACGACCTGGTCGAGTGGGAGCTTCACGGCCCGGCTCGAGAGGCCCAGCCGATCGGCGATCGAGATCAGCGACTTGAGCGCCGCCCCGCGCAGCGAGGGCGCGAATTCCCGGCGCAACGTGCCCAGGTCGATGTCGAGGCCGTGGAAGTTCGCGATCATCGCGACCGAGGCGAGGCCGCATTCGGTGACCTCCGTCTGCCGCACAAGGCGGACGCGGGTGCGCGAGCCGAAGCCGAGGTGGAGTTCGCGGCTCATCGTCTGCGGACCGCGAACAGAGGCTCGAACAGCCATTCGAAGAGGCTCTGCTTCTCGGTGATGATTCTGGCGGACAAGGTCATCCCGGGGAGCAGCGGCTGCCTTCGTCCGAAAGCGACGACCGCCGGGTCTGCGAGCTCGACGGTTACCAGGTACACCGGAACCGCTCCGCCTTCCGCCGTGGCTTTGGGAATGGCGACCGAGGAGATGTGGACGATCCGTCCCGTAACCGTGCCGAAACGCTGATAGGGAAAGGCCTCGATCGCCAGGCGCACCTCCTGGCCTCGGTCGAGAAACCCGGCAGCGGCCGTCGATACGTAGAGTTCGGCGCGGGTGATGGCGTTGTCGGGCATGACGACCATCAGCGGCTGCGTCTGATTGACCGGCTGGCCGAGCCGGGCGGTGAGGGCGGTCACGGTGCCGTCGATCGGAGAGGTCAGGGTGTAGCCGCGTCCCGTCTCCACTTCGGCAAGCCGCTGCGCGAGCTGCGCGCGGGTCGAGCTCACGGCCGCGGCCTGCGCCTGGGCGCTGGCGCCGGTCTGAGCGATGCCGCGCCGGGCCTGGGCCATGTCGGCGTTCTTAACGGATCGCGCCTGCTCGAGCTGGGAGAGCTGCTGGCGACGGCCGATCAGCGCCGCCTCGCGGGTTTCAAGGTCCCGGCGACTGATGAAGCCCTTGCTGGCAACTCCCTGGACGTCGCGAAATTCATTGCCCGCGACCTCTACGAGGCGCCGCTGCGAAGCGATCTGCGCGTCCAGGCTGGCGACTTCATCGCCGAGGCCCTTGATAAGCGCGGCGGCTCGAGATTGCTCCTCGACAGCGGCGCTCATCGTCAGCGCGGTCTGCGCGGCGAGGCTTCCATCCTGCTGCTCGAGCGCGTCGATGATCCGGCGGGGCGCCGTTCGCCCGCCCGCGGCATCCTCTTCGGACCTGATCTCGACGAGCGCCTGGCCTCTCGCCACCTTCTGGCCCTCGCGGGCCGCGAGAGCGGCCACGGTCCCGGGGCGGGAAGGCATGATCGACGCAATGCCCTGGTCGAGAACGATGGCTCCAGCCACCGTTTCGACCCGGGAATAACTCGCCGAAAAGAGAAACATAAGACAAACGGTCAAGGCGGCCAGCAACGTAAATCCGATAAGTTGCCAAGAAACCGGTATGTCGATGCTGACTTCACCGTGCAAACGGTCCGAGCGCTGTCGCAGCACTTCCTGACGGAAGAGCTTGGCCGGGGGAAGTTCCATTTTTGCTGGCTGACTTTTATTGAGTGAGACGACTTATCTCATGATTAATATTGATTTGCAATCAAATACTTAATTGGAAGCCGTTCCTCGTGCGCTTGCCGCTCGTCGAGCCCCGCCCACCGATCGATTTGATTGCGGTTGCCAGAGGCCGGCAAAGGGCCCACGCTCGCGCC
This sequence comes from Allosphingosinicella sp., assembly GCA_036387555.1. Taxonomy (GTDB): domain Bacteria; phylum Pseudomonadota; class Alphaproteobacteria; order Sphingomonadales; family Sphingomonadaceae; genus Allosphingosinicella. The sequence goes on from DASVTN010000028.1 coordinate 17,986, forward strand.
AAGCGACCGGCCGCGGCCGGGCTTCCTCTTCCCAAAGGGATTTTCCGATGAGCACAGCCGAGGAATATCAGTCGAAGGCCGATGAGGCGCTGACCCAGCTCGGTGAGGCCAAGAGCGAGGCGGAGCGGCAGCGGCTCAGGCGGGCGCACGGCGCCTATCTCAAGCTCGCGACTCACGGCGCCGAGGCGGCGGCGCGGGCCGAGCGCCGGCCCCCGCCAAGGCCGAGGCCCGAGAAGCAGGCGCCGGCGGCGCGGCCGGGACAGAGCTTCTTCAAATAAGACGGCGGACCCCCGGCGCGGCGGGGCCGTCGCGGCCTTGGCGCGCCCCGCTAGATCGTCGGTTCGTCCGGCGCGGCCTCTTTCGGGTCGGAGGGCGCCGGGGCCGATTCGTTCCAGCGCTGGGCGAGGCATTTGGCCAGGCTGGACATGGCGTCGCGGCTGCCCACCAGGGGCAAAGTGTCGACGCTCGCCCCGTCCCGGCGGATGCGCATTCCTTCGGCGCTGGTGAAGGCGGCGAGGAAATTGCCGCGCCCGCCCGGCTCGACGGTGAAGAAGAGGCCCGGGCCGTCGGAATCGATATTGGCGCGGGCGGTGGCCTCGACCGGCCAGGCCCGGGCCCCCTGGAACTCGACCTGGAGCGGAGTCTTCTCGCCGTCCCGCACTTCCCAGCCGCGATTCTGGAGCAGGAAGCCCAGCTTCTCCTCGCCGGCGAAGGCCCAGATCGAGAGCATCGTGCCCTGCGGAGAGACAGCCTGGAGCATGCAGCCGTTCGTCATCGCCGCGAGCGCCCAGCCTTCCGGCTTCTCCTCCTGGGCGGACGCCGCGCCGATCGGCGCGGAGGCGAGGAGAGCTGCCATCACATAACGCAACATACGGGTTCCTTTCGGCACCCACCCGCTACTACCTGTCGGAAGCGAGAACCGACCGCGCCGCCCTTTGTTGCACTCGGCTCAGCGTACCCCGGCCCCGGCCCATAGCGCGGGCGCTGCGGCGCGCCCGCTGGCCGGAAAGGGGATCCGGCGGCGCAACGCATCGTCGAAGCGCCCGTCGATCCGGATGCTCCAGGAAAGGCCGCCGGAGGAGTCGGCGCCGTGGAACTGGTTCACCGTATCGAACCAGGCGCTGTGGCCCTCGACGTGGAGCTTCTCGCCCGTCTCCGGATTGAGCATGTAGAAGGGCTTGTCGAAATTGGTCCGCATCCAGATGAACTCGTGGCACAGATCCGCGCTGTCATGGTCGCGGTGCGCGGGGACCTGCCGGCCGCTGTCGTCGTAGATGATCAGGATCCGCCCGGTCGCCGCGAAGGGCAGGGTCGCGATAAAGTCCATCAGCTCGGAAAACTCCTCCGCCTCCTCGCTCGGCTTCCACACCTCGGTGTCGTCGAGGTCGTAATAGGCTTCCAGGCCGTGACCGCGCGAGGAGTGGGCGAGATAGACCATCCGCGGCCCCGGCCGTTCGGGCGCGCGGCCGTCGAGCAGGAAAGGCCCGGTGTAGAATTGCAGGTCGCGGGCGCGCTCGATCCGCCGCTCCAGCCGCTCGCGCACATAGGAGTCGAGCTTTTTCAGGCGAGCCACGTCGATGAAAGGATCGAGGTCCACATAGCTGGGATAGACGGGGCCGTTCGATGGTGACGGAACCGGAACGCCCTTGCTTAGTTGTTTTATAAAATATTCGTTCATCTTAACCTTGGTTAATGTATTGGTTCCGTTATAT
>DASVTN010000029.1:0-19060 GCA_036387555.1 Allosphingosinicella sp.
AGTCTCGCTCCGACAACGCCGCCGACATTGGCGCAGCTCTGCGCTGGCTCGATCGCGCCGCTGCCGCTTCGCCGGCAATCGCCGAGTGCATCAAGCGCACGGCTTAAGCGCGGGCGCCCAACAAAGAAGAAGGGCGGCGGGTTTCCCCGCCGCCCTATCGATCAGAAGAGCGCGCTGGCCGCGTTGTCCGCCAGCGGCTGGATCAGCGGGATCGCAAGGTAGCCCAGCGGCGACACGAACAATGCGGCGGCGGCGATCAGGATCGTCTGCGGCACGTCCGCGGTGGGACCATAAGCCGGGGCGGGCTCGTCGAAATACATCGTCTTGACGATCTTCAGATAATAAAATGCGCTGATCACCGAAGTGGCGATGCCCACCGCCGCGAGCCAGGTGAGATCGGCTCTCACGGCGGCGTCGAAGACCAGGAACTTGGGCCAGAAGCCGAACAGCGGCGGCACCCCGGCGAGGCTGAACATGAAGAGCGCCATGCCCGCCGCGAGCCAGGGCCTGGTGGTGGAAAGGCCGGAAAGGCTGGAGATGCTCTCGACCGGCCGTCCTTCCGTATCCCTCATCCGGAGCACGATCAAAAAGGTGCCCAGCGTCATGACGGTGTAGACGGCCATGTAGAAGAGGACCGATGCGACACCCTCCCGCGTCGCCGCGGCGAGGCCGATCAGCGCGAAGCCGACGTTGTTGATCGAGGAGTAAGCGAGCAGGCGCTTGATGTTGGGCTGGCCGATCGCCGCCACTCCGCCGAGGATGGTCGAGGCGAGCGCCATGAAGATCACGATCTGGCGCCACTCGAAGGTCGCCGGCCCCATCGCCTCCACGGCGACTCGGGTGAGGAGCGCCATCGCCGCCACCTTGGGAGCCGAGGCGAAGAAGGCCGTCACCGGCGTGGGGGCGCCCTCGTAGACGTCGGGGGTCCACATGTGGAACGGCACCGCCGACACCTTGAAGGCGATCCCGGCGAGGACGAAGACCATGCCGAACAGGATCCCGGGCGACAGGCCGTCGGGCGAGGCCTTGGACGTGGCGATCCCCTGGGCGATCTCGCCGAACAGGGTCGAGCCGGTGAAGCCGTAGAGGAGCGACACGCCGTACAGCAGGATTCCGCTCGCAAGGGCGCCGAGCACGAAATATTTGAGGCCCGCTTCGGCCGAACGGTCGTCGCGCCGCTGGAAGCTGGCGAGCACATAAGCCGAGAGGCTCTGCAGCTCCAGGCCGACGTAGAGGGTCAGCAGGTCTCCGGCCGAGACCATCATCCCCATGCCCACCGACGAGAAGAGTATCAGGACGGGATATTCGGCGCGATAGTCCCGGTCCCGGCTGAACCAGCCCGACGCCGCGATCAGCGACGCCGCGGCCGCGCCGTAGATCAGGACCTTGGCGAAAGCGGCGAAGCTGTCGCCGATATACAGCCCTTCGAAGGCGGCGCCGCCGCGCGCGGTGATCCCGGGAACGGCGAAGGCCGCCCCCACCAGCGCCGCGATGGCGAGCCAGGTGAGCAGCCGGGCGCTCTTGTCGCCCATCCAGGCGGCAGCCATCATCAGCGCCAGACCCGCGAGGGTGAGGATGATCTCCGGCAGGGTGAGGAGCAGGGACTGGGTCATCCTAAACCGTCACCCCGCCGAAAGACGGAGCCTGGTGGAGGCCCGCCGAGACCAAGCGTCCCGAGGTCCCGGCTTCCGCCGGTATGACGAAGCGGATCATCAATGCCCCTCCTCTTCGCCATGAGCCTCGGCCTTGGGCGCGGGCGGGGCGCCCCTGGTCACGCCTGCGTCTCCGGGCGGGTTGGCCCGTTCGATGCGGGCGAGCAGATAGCCCACGTCGTTGCGCATCGGCTTGAGGAAGCTCTCCGGATAGACGCCCATCCACAGCACCACCGCCGCGATGGAGCCGAGCGAGACATATTCGCGCAGATTGAGGTCCGGCATCGCGGCGGCGTCCGCGTTTCGGCTCGTTCCGTAGGCGACCCGCCAGTAGAGCCAGAGCATGTAGCCGGCGCCCAGGATGATCCCGGTCGTCGCGACGAAGGCGACGAGGCTGTTCGCCTCATAGGCTCCGATCAGGGCGAGGAACTCGCCGACGAAGCCGCCGGTGCCGGGCAGCCCCACCGCCGCCATCGAGAAGAGGAGGAACAGCACCGCGAAGGCCGGCATGTTGTTCGAAAGCCCGCCGTAGCGCTCGATCTCGCGGGTGTGCAGCCGGTCGTAGACGACTCCGACGCACAGGAAGAGCGCGCCCGAGACCAGGCCGTGGCTCAGCATGACGATGAGAGCGCCCTCGATCCCCTGCCGGTTGAAGGCGAAGATGCCGATCGTGACGAAGGCCATGTGGGCGACCGAGGAATAAGCGATCAGCTTCTTCATGTCGCGCTGAACGAGCGCCACGAGGGAGGTGTAGACGATGGCGACCATGCTCAGGCCGAAGACCAGCCAGACGAGCTGCGCCGAGGCTTCCGGGAACATGGGAAGCGAGAAGCGGACGAAGCCGTAGCCGCCGAGCTTCAGAAGCACTCCGGCGAGGATCACCGAGCCGGCGGTCGGCGCCTGGACGTGGGCGTCCGGAAGCCAGGTATGGACCGGCCACATCGGCATCTTGACCGCGAAGCTGGCGAAGAAGGCGAGCCACAGCCAGGTCTGGGCCTGGGGCGGGAAGTCGGTGACCATCAGCTTGTTGATGGCGGTGGTGCCGGCGAAATTCACCATCCACAGCATCGCCACCAGCATCAGCACGGAGCCGAGCAGGGTGTAGAGGAAGAATTTGTAGCTGGCGTAGATGCGCTCGGCGCCGCCCCAGATGCCGATGATCAGGAACATCGGGATCAGGCCGGCCTCGAAGAAGATGTAGAAGAGGAAGATGTCCTGCGCCATGAACACGCCCAGGATCATCGTCTCCATGAGGAGGAAGGCGGCCATATATTCCGGCACCCGGCGCTGGATCGAGGTCCAGCTGGCAAGGATGCAGATCGGCATCAGGAAGACGGAGAGCAGGATCAGCATCAGGGCGATGCCGTCTATGCCCAGCGCCCAGTAGAAGCGGCCGAAGGTGGGGCCGCCGTTGAGGGTGGCCAGCTCCTGGAACTGCCATTGCTGGCCGCCGACCTGGAATTGCGACCAGAGGAGGAGGCCTAGCGCGAAGGTGGCGAGGGTGGCGATCAGCGCGACCCAGCGCGCGGTCTTGGCGGAAACGCACAGGCAGACGATCGCGCCCGCCAGGGGGACGACCAGCATCTCCGACAGGATCGGGAGGGCCTCGAAGCTGTATTCGAGCCCGGTTGCGACGCCCGCGGTCATCGGGCCATCGCCCAGGTCGCCGCGGCGGCGAGGCCGAGGAGCATCACCAGTGCGTAGGTGTAGAGATAGCCGGACTGGAGCCGCGCGGTCAGTACGTTGCCCACCCTCACCGCCGTCGCCGCGCCATCGGGGCCGAAGCGGTCGATCGTCTTCTCGTCGCCCCGCTTCCAGAACAGGCGTCCGAGCCACAGGGACGGGCGGATGAAGACCACGTCATAGATCTCGTCGAAGAACCATTTGTTGTAGAGGAAGGTGTGGAGCACGCTCCACTGCGCCGTGAAGCGGGCCGGAAGGCTCGTGTTCCGGATATAGGCCCAGAAGGCGATCAGGAAGCCGGTGATCATCACCGCGGCCGGGGCGAGCTTCACCCAGAGCGGCACCTTGTGGATCGCGTGGGCGAGATGGGTGTCGAAGGCGATGCTCGAGCCCCAGAAATGCGCGCCCTCCTCGGCCTCGATGAAGGGGCCGTGGAAGAGGATCCCCGCGAACACGGCGCCGAGCGAAAGGACGCCGAGCGGCACCAGCATCGTCCACGGGCTTTCGTGAGGGTGGTAGCCGCCGGTGCCGGTGGGCATTTCGCGCGCAGACGCTTCGTGAGGACGGGTATCGTGGCCGGAATCCTCGGCCGCGGGATCGTCGCCGTGACGGCCGTGCTCGTGCCCGTGATCGTGAAGCGCGTGCTGGATGTGCTCGGACGCCGCCCAGCGCGCCTTGCCGAAGAAGGTGAGGAAGACGAGCCGCCAGCTGTAGAAGCTGGTGAGCAAGGCCGCGGTGATTCCGACGGCGAAGGCGAAGCCGCCGACTGCGGTGCCGCTGGCGAACGCGCTCTCGATGATCGCGTCCTTCGAATAGAAGCCGGCGAAGCCGAAGCCGGACCAGCCCGCGACCTGGATGATGCCGACGCCGGTGATGGCGAGGGTGCCGATGGTCATCGCCCAGAAGGTGATCGGGATATGCTTACGAAGCGCGCCGTAGAAGCGCATGTCCTGCTCGTGGTGCATCGCGTGGATCACCGAGCCCGCGCCGAGGAACAGCAGGGCCTTGAAGAAGGCGTGCGTGAAGAGGTGGAACATCGCCGCGCCATAGGCGCCCACTCCGGCGGCGAAGAACATGTAGCCGAGCTGGGAGCAGGTCGAATAAGCGATCACCCGCTTGATGTCGTTCTGAACCGTGCCAACGGTGGCGGCGAAGATGGCGGTGGCGGCGCCGATCACCGTGACGAAGGCGAGCGCGGTCTCGCTGGTCTCGAACATCGGCGACAGGCGGCAGACCATGAACACGCCCGCCGTCACCATGGTCGCGGCGTGGATCAGCGCCGACACCGGGGTAGGGCCCTCCATCGCGTCCGGAAGCCAGGTGTGGAGGCCGAGCTGCGCGGATTTGCCCATCGCTCCGATGAAGAGCAGGATGCAGATCAGCGTCATCGTGTCGAAGCGCTGGCCGAGGAAGCCGATCGTCGAGCCCGCCATTCCCGGCGAGGCGGCCAGGATCTCCGGGATGGAGACGGTCCCGAAGACGAGGAAAGTCGCGAATATCCCGAGCGAGAAGCCGAAATCGCCGACGCGGTTGACGACGAAGGCCTTGAGCGCCGCCGCGTTGGCCGAAGGCTTGTGGTACCAGAAGCCGATGAGGAGGTAGGAAGCGAGGCCGACCCCTTCCCAGCCGAAGAACATCTGGACGAGATTGTCCGCCGTCACCAGCATCAGCATCGCGAAGGTGAATAGCGAGAGATAGGCGAAGAAGCGGGGCTGGCTGTCGTCCTCCGCCATATAGCCCCAGGAGTAGAGGTGGACGAGCGCCGAGACGGTCGTCACCACCACCAGCATCACCGAGGTTAAGGCGTCCACCCGAAGCGCCCAGTCGACCTTGAGGTCGCCGGACCGGATCCAGTCGAGGACCGGGTGGAGCTGGCTGTGCTCGGTTCCGGCGATGAAGCCGAGGAAGATCGGCCAGGAGAGCGCGCAGGCGGCGAAGAGCGCGCCGGTCGTGATCAGCTTGGCGACCGTGTTGCCGAGCAGCCGGTTGCCGAACCCGGCGACGATCGCCGCCAGCAGCGGCAGGAAGACGATGAGGACGACGGAGTTCATGATGCCGTCACCCCGGCGAAAGCCGGGGCCTCGGGGAGGCCCGCCGAGACTTCGCGACCTGAGGTCCCGGCTTTCGCCGGGATGACGAGGGCCCCCAACATCCTCACCCCTTCATCTGGTTGATGTCGTCGACCGCGATCGTTCCGCGGCCTCGGAAGTAGATGACGAGGATGGCGAGCCCGATCGCCGCCTCGCCCGCCGCGACGGTGAGGACGAACATGGCGAAGACCTGCCCGACCATGTCGCCGAGATAGGCGGAGAAGGCGACGAGATTGATGTTCACCGCGAGCAGGATGAGCTCGATCGCCATCAGGATGACGATCACGTTCTTGCGGTTGAGGAATATCCCGAACACGCCGAGCACGAACAGGATCGCGCTCACGGCGAGGTAATGGCCGAGGCCGATCATGACGGCATGCCCCTGGGGCCTGCCGTCACCCCGGCGAAAGCCGGGGTCTCGGGGAGACCCGCGTCCGCCGTCATACCGGCGAAAGCCGGCACCTCGGGGAGACCCGCCGAGACTTCTCGTCCCGGGGTCCCGGCTTTCGCCGGCACGACGGGTTGTCCTGGGGTCCCGGCTTTCGCCGGGATGACGAAGCGGCTCACAGCTTCATCCCCTCGCCCACGCCGGGCTGCATGTTGACGACCGCGTCCTCGGGACGGCGGCGGTTCTGGTCGCTCACCTTCTGCGGCCTCAGCCCGCTACGCACGCGGTGGGTGAGCACGATCGCTCCGATCATGGCGACGAGAAGGACCAGCCCGGCGGCCTCGAAGACGTAGAGGTAGCGCGTGTAGAGCACCCGCCCGAGCGCTTCGATGTTGGGGATGCCCTGGTCGGTGGGAGCGCCCCTGACGGCGCCGCTGAGCGCGCCCGCATTCCAGGCCATGACCGCGAAGAATATCTCGACGAACAGCACCAGCGCGAGGCCGAAGCCGAACGGCCAGTAGCGGGCGACTCCGGCGCGCAGGGTCGCGAAATCCACGTCGAGCATCATCACCACGAACAGGAAGAGCACCGCGACCGCTCCGACGTAGACGATCACCAGCAGCATGGCGATGAACTCGGCGCCAAGGATCAGGAACAGGCCGGCCGCATTGAAGAAGGCGAGGATCAGCCAGAGCACGGAGTGGACCGGGTTGCGCGAGGCGATCGTCATCACGCCGCTGGCGATGACGATGGTCGCGAACAGGTAGAAGGCGAAGACCTCGATCATCTCAAATCCTCCCCGGCACGGGGAGGGGGACCGGCCGCCGCAGGCGGGTGGTGGAGGGGGCCCAGAGACCCGCACGCAGCCCCCTCCACCGCGCTGCGCGCGGTCCCCCTCCCCGTCCCGGGGAGGATTGAGAGAGGGTGAATCGGGAGATGCTCATCTGAAGACGGCCCGGCGCTTAGCGGTAGGGCGCATCGGCGGCAAGGTTGGCCGCGAGCGAGCGCTCCCATTTGTCGCCGTTGGCGAGAAGCTTCGCCTTGTCGTAGATCAGCTCCTCCCGGGTTTCGGTCGAATATTCGAAATTGGGACCCTCGACGATGGCATCCACCGGGCACGCCTCCTGGCACAGGCCGCAGAAGATGCACTTCGTCATGTCGATGTCGTAGCGGGTCGTCCGGCGGCTGCCGTCCTCGCGCGGCTCCGATTCGATGGTGATGCAGACCGCCGGGCAAACCGCCTCGCACAATTTGCAGGCGATGCAGCGCTCCTCGCCGTTGGGATAGCGGCGAAGCGCATGCTCGCCGCGGAAGCGCGGGGAGAGCGGGTTCTTCTCGAACGGATAGTTGATCGTCGCCTTTGGCTTGAAGAAATACTTCAAGGTCAGCCAGTGCGCCTTCACGAACTCCCAGAGGAAGAAGCTCTTTATCCAGTGGGTGACGATGCTCATTGGGAAGCTCTTTTCGTGCATGACAGCGCCGCGGCGGCTAACGCGGCATCTCCTGCGGCTATCTCGGCGCCGCTCATCGTCTTGATCACGCGCATCGATACAACGGGGAAGCTCGCCTGGTAGCGGGCCTTCTCCGACCCTGTCTCGTTGGTCCAGAAGGTGATCGGACCCGCCGAGTCATCGAGACCAGGATTGTAGTTGAAGGTGAGATATTTTCCCTGGCGGAAGTAGGGGACCTTCTGCGCCTTGCGCTCGTCGTTCACCCGCAGCCGGACGGTGACCGTATCGCCTTCGAAAGCGAAGCTGAAATCGCCATATCGAAATTCTTCCGGCGTCACCATCGCGACGTTTTTCTCGAGGGACTGCAGGCGTATCATGGCGGTGGCGACGTCACCGACTACCGTGCAGTCCCATGCGCCCGACATGGGCGCGGAAACGGAAGCGGCCGCGGAGAGCATGAGGGCGATCACCAGAAGGCTCCGTAGCGGACCTGCATCAGATAGCTCGAGACGAGGACCACCCAGATCAGCGAGATGGGCAGGAATATCTTCCAGCCGAGCCGCATCAGCTGGTCGTAGCGGAAGCGGGGCACCGTCGCCTTCACCCAGCTGAAGACGAAGAAGAAGAACATGATCTTCGCCAAAAACCAGAATATCCCCGGAATGACGTAGAGCGGCGCCCAGTCGATCGGCGGAAGCCAGCCGCCCCAGAACAGGACGGCGGTCATTCCGCACATCAGCAGCACGCTGCCATATTCGCCCAGCCAGAAGAGCGCGAAGCTCATCGAGCTGTATTCGGTCTGGTAGCCGGCGACGAGCTCGCTCTCCGCCTCCGTGAGGTCGAAGGGAGCCCGCGCGGTCTCCGCCATGGCCGAGATGAGGAAGATCATGGCGAGCGGAAGGAAGAGCGGATTGAAGCCGAAGCCGTTGAGGATCCAGAGGTGGCTCCGCTGCGCCTCGATGATCCCGGACAGGTTGAACGTCTCCGACCACATGATCACCGGCACCAGGACGAAGCCGACCGAGACCTCGTAGCTGACCATCTGGGCCGCGGCCCGGAGCGCCGAATAGAAGGGATATTTGGAGTTGGAGGCCCAGCCGGCGATGATCACTCCGTAGACCCCGAGCGAGGAGACGGCGAGCAGGTAGAGCAGGCCGACATTGATGTTGGCGAGAACCATGCCCGGGCCGAACGGAACCACCGCCCAGCCGACCAGCGCCACGGTGAAGGTCAGGATCGGCGCGATGATGAACAGGCCGCGGTTGGCGCCGGACGGGATGATGGTCTCCTTGAGGAAGACCTTGAGCCCGTCGGCGAAGCTTTGGAGAAGGCCGAGCGGGCCCACCACGTTGGGCCCCCGCCGGAGCGCCATCGCCGCCCATATCTTGCGGTCGGCATAGATGACCATCGCCACCGCCAGCATCAGCGGCAGGGCGATGATGAGGATGAAGATAAGGGTCGCGAGGAACCAGCCGAAGCCGTAGCCGAGCCAGGTCGATTGCATCCAGGCGGTCATCCAATCCTCCCCGGAACGGGGAGGGGGACCAGCCGAAGGCTGGTGGAGGGGGCCCGGAGCAGGGCACGCAGCCCCCTCCACCGCGCTTCGCGCGGTCCCCCTCCCCGCCCCGGGGAGGACCTAACAACGCTCGTCATTCCGCCGCCTCCTGGAAGCTTTGCCCGTGGAGGATCTCGGCCGAGCAGCGCTGGAGCGTCGGCGAGGACCGGGCGATCGGATTGGTCAGGTAGAAATCCTCGATCGGGTAGACGATGCCGCCGCTCAGATCCGGCGCCTGGCCGGTGAACGCCGGGAGCGGATCGACCGCGCTGAGCCCGGCCACTCCGAGCCGAGGCACCTCGGCTACGATGGCGGAGCGAAGCTGGGAGAGATTGTCGAACGGAAGAGTCTTCCCGAGCACGTCGGACAGCGCCCGAAGGATCGTCCAGTCCTCGCGCGCCTCTCCCGGCGGATGGACGGCGAACTCGGAAAGCTGAACCCGCCCCTCGAGATTGACGTAGGTGCCGTGCTTCTCGGTATAGGCCGCGCCCGGCAGGATGACGTCCGCATGGCGCACGCCCCGGTCGCCATGGGTGCCGATGTAGACGGTGAAGGTGTCCGCGAAGGCGGAGCCGTCCATCTCGTCGGCGCCGAGCAGGAACAGGGCTTTGAGGCCGCCGGCGCGGGTGCGCAGGGCTTCCATCCCGCCCGGGGCCGCAAAGCCCAGGTCCAGTGCGCCGACTCGCGAGGCGGCGGTGTGGAGCAGGCCGAAGCCGGCGCCCAGCGCAGCCGCGGCGGCGCGGCCGGCTTCATAGGCGCCGTCCACCCGAAGCGCGCCCATGCCGACTATGACGGCGGTGTTCGCCTTCAGCCTGAAGGCGTCGCGCAGGGCGTCGGGCAGCTTGCCGAGCAGTCCGAGATCGTCGCCCAGTTCGTATACCGGATAGGTGAGGTCGACCGGCGGGCCGATGTGGAAGACTTGCGCGCCCGCCTTCACCGCCTTGCGGATCCGGGTGTTGACGAGCGGCGCCTCCCAGCGCGGGTTCGCGCCGACGAGCAGAATGGCGGGCGCGGTCTCGATGCCCGCGATGGTCGGGTTGAAGCGGTAGGCGGCCGGGCTCGAAACGTCGAACTTCGCTCCGTCCTGCCGGCACTCGTGCAGGCTGGAGCCGTAAGCCTCCAGGAGCTTCTTCATCGCGAAGACCGATTCCAGATCCTGCAGGTCGCCGGCGATGGCGGCCACCTCGTCGCCCGTCGCTCCCGCAAGCCGCTCCGCGACCGCGGCGAACGCCTCTTCCCACGTCGCCGGCCGGAGCTTGCCGTCGCGGCGCACCCAGGGGCGGTCGAGCCGGTTGCGCACCAGCCCGTCCACGGCATGGCGGGTCTTGTCGTGCGCCCACTCTTCGTTGACATCCTCGTTGAGGCGCGGAAGCGCCCGCATCACCTCGCGAAAACGATGGTCGATGCGGATGTTGGTCCCGACCGCGTCCATGACGTCGATGCCCGGCACCTTGCGCAGCTCCCAGGGCCGCGCCTCGAAGCTGTAGGGTTTCGAGACGAGCGCTCCGACAGGGCACAGATCGACGACGTTCCCGCTCAGCTCCGAAGTGACCGCGCCCTCGAGATAGGAGGTGATCTCCATATTCTCGCCGCGTCCGATCGCCCCGATCTCCTCCACCCCCGCCACTTCCTCCGCGAAGCGGACGCAGCGGGTGCACTGGATGCAGCGGGTCATGATCGTCTTGACCACGGGGCCCATATATTTCTCGGTCACCGCCCGCTTGTTCTCGGCGAAGCGGCTGTGGCCCCGGCCATAGGCCATGGCCTGGTCCTGGAGGTCGCACTCTCCGCCCTGGTCGCAGATCGGGCAGTCGAGCGGGTGGTTGATGAGGAGGAACTCCATCACCCCCTCACGCGCCTTCTTGACGGTCGGCGACATGGTCGAGATTTCCTGCCCGTCCGCCGCCGGAAGCGCGCAGCTCGCCTGCGGCTTGGGCGGCCCCGGCTTCACCTCGACGAGGCACATCCGGCAATTGCCCGCGATCGACAGCCGCTCGTGGTAGCAGAAACGAGGAATCTCCTTCCCCGCCTCCTCGCACGCCTGGAGCACGGTCGCGCCCAGGGGGACCTCGATCTCGACTCCGTCGACTTTAACCTTGGGCATTGGCGAACGACTCTTTGAAGGTGACGGACGCGTGGTAAAGCTCCTCCGCGACGAAAGCCCGCATATGGAGCCGGGAGGCCCGGAGCCGCTCCCCGGGCGGCAGGCAGCCAAGGAAGGCCTGCTCCAGCGAGCGAAGCGCCCTCGCCTCGCCGATAGAGCCTGGATTCCACCTGACGATCTCGTGCGCGAGGCGCGGCTGACGCCGCACTGCGCACCGGGCCACCCAACGGGCCACGTCCAGCGGCAGGTCGCCGCTGGTTGGCCGGAAGGTCTCCTCAAGGGGCAAGACCAATCCCGGCCGTGGCTTCATTCCGTCGCCGTTGTAAAGTGCCTCGGCCAACGCTCCGCGCAGGAAAGGCTTGCTTCGGATCGAAACTTTTCGAGTCCGGATCGGGCAATCGGTCAACCCGCTGGGCATCGCCGCCCGGGCAAGCGACGACTCCTCCGCCGATTGCGGCGCGGTGGCCAGCAGCGCTTCGACCGCCGGCCGCCTGCGCGTCCTGGCGCAAACGGCGAGCCTGTAGACCGTCTGCACCGCGACATTGCCCTCTTCCAGATGCGACTGCTTCCAGTCCGGGATCCGGGAGGGCTGGCGTTCGGCGGCGTGCGCACCCGCGGAGGCGGCGGCGCTCAGCGCGGCGGCAAGCAAAGCGGGAACGGCGAAAGCGAAGGTCATTTGGCCTCCGCGGCAGCGGAAATCGAGGTGCGGAGCAACGCCTCCGCGAGCCGGAAGCGGATCACGGTGGCGCTGAAGTTGAACTTCGCGCCTCCAGGCACGCATTTGTAGAAGTCGGGCATCAGCCTCGAGACGGCGTCGAACTCCTTGCGGCTCCCCGCCTTGGTCTCGGCAAGCAAGGCCCTCACCTCCTGCCGGTGAGCGGCGGTGTAGCAGCGGGCGGCGCCGGCCAGGTTCCTCACCTCCGCGGGGGCGGGCGCCGTCTGCATCAGCGCTGGCGGCAGGGCGACGTTGCTCTTGTACAAACCCTCCGCGATGGCTCCGCGAACGAGCGGGAGGTCAATGCTCATCGAGCTGACGTCGCCAAGGCAGGCTTCATCCGATTTCCTGAACAATTCGATGTAGGTCTGCGCTTCCGCCCTGGAAGTGGGCTCGGTGGCGATCAGCCTCATCGCCTTTTCGGGCTGCTGCTTGGCATAGCATCTGCCGAAGACCACCAGCGCGACCATCGATTCCTCGCTGGAGAGATATTTCGTCGTGGAGCTGCCCGACCGGCCGGGCGCGAGCTGCGCCGACGCCGCGCCCGCGCAGGCCAGGGCCGCCGCGCCCAGAGCCAGGCGCGAGAACGCCGCAAGGCGAAGCCGGAACAGGGTCGCGCCCGCAGCGTGCTCGATGCCGGAACCGTTGGATTCACGCATCGATCAGGCTTCCGTCGCTCTGGGCCTTGAAACATTTCGGCTTCACGCCGTCGGCAGTCCCCGCTTTTTCGGACGAGAGCACGGTAAAGGCGAGCTGCCCTTCCAGATGGTACTCGCAGACGAATGCCCGCACGTCAGGCCTGTCTCGCCCCGGGGTCGCCGGCCTCGCCTTTTCCAGCGCCAGCCTCATGCCGTTCTTCGCCGAGGAGAAGATCGATCGCAGAGGCTTGGGCAGCAATTTCGGGCATGCGGTATTCATACGCAGCTCCAACACGGCCTGCGGCTTGGCCAACGGATTCTTGCTCGGGTTAGCCGTCACCGGCTTCCCCTGGTGATCGTCAAGCCAGTTCTGCGCCGTCACGGGAACCTCGCGCCAGGCGCAATTCGCCCAGGCTTCCGCGCTCGGCTGCTCGACTTCCGCGGCCGCGGCCGGAAAGCTCGAGACGGTCATCGCCGCGCAAATCAGGAGACGGCCCCTCATTCCGCAGCCTCCAGGGTCCGGCCCCGGCGCTCCACGATGCGCCGCTCCAGCTCCGGCCGGAAGTGGCGGATCAGGCCCTGGATCGGCCAGGCGGCGGCGTCGCCGAGCGCGCAGATGGTGTGGCCCTCGACCTGCTTGGTGACGTCCCAGAGAGTGTCGATCTCGTGGATCTCGGCATTGCCCTCGACCAGCCGCTCCATCACCCGCCACATCCAGCCGGTGCCCTCGCGGCAGGGGGTGCACTGGCCGCAGCTCTCATGCTTGTAGAAATAGGAAATTCGGCTGATCGCCTTCACCACGTCGGTCGACTTGTCCATGACGATCACGGCCGCGGTGCCGAGGCCGGAGCCGAGATCCTTCAGCCCGTCGAAATCCATCGGAGCGTCGATGATCTGCTCCGCGGGAACGAGAGGCACGGAGGAACCGCCCGGGATCACCGCGAGGAGATTGTCCCAGCCGCCGCGGATGCCGCCGGCATGGCGGTCGATCAGCTCGCGGAAGGGCACCGACATCGCGTCCTCGACGACGCACGGCTTGTTCACATGGCCCGAGATCTGGAAGAGCTTCGTGCCCTCGTTCTTCTCGCGCCCGATGCCCTTGAACCAACCCGCGCCGCGGCGGAGGATGGTCGGGACGACGGCGATCGATTCGACGTTGTTGACCGTCGTCGGGCAGCCGTAGAGGCCCGCGCCGGCCGGGAAGGGCGGCTTGAGGCGAGGCATGCCCTTCTTGCCCTCGAGGCTCTCGAGCATCGCCGTCTCTTCGCCGCAAATGTAGGCGCCGGCGCCGCGATGGACGAAGAGGTCGAAATCGTAACCGGATTTCGCGGCGTTCTTGCCGAGCAGCCCCGCGTCATAGGCCTGCTGGACGGCGGCCTCGAGCGTCTGCGCCTCCCTGATGAACTCGCCGCGGATGTAGATGTAGCCGGCGCGGGCGCGCATCGCGAAGCCGGCGATCAGCGCCCCCTCGATCAGCTTGTGCGGATCGTGGCGGATGATCTCGCGGTCCTTGCACGATCCAGGCTCGGATTCGTCCGCGTTGATGACGAGGAAGTTGGGCCGGCCGGGCGTTGGCGCCTTGGGCATGAAGCCCCACTTCATGCCGGTCGGGAAGCCCGCGCCTCCGCGCCCGCGAAGGCCGCTCGCCTTGATCTCGTCGATGATCGAATCTTCGCCGATCGCCATCAAGGCCGCGGTATCGTCCCAGTCGCCGCGCGCCTGCGCCCCCTTCAGCCCCCAGTCCTGGAAGCCGTACAGGTTGGTGAAGATCCGGTCCTTGTCCTCGAGCATCAGCCGCCCATTCCGAAATAAACCGCTGCCACCAGCGCGACGATGACGGCGGCGGCGACCAGCTTCACCATGCCTTTGACCATCTTCAGGACGACGACGAGCGCGACGACGCCCAGCGCGACGGGGAGGAACTGCTCCATCAGGACCACTCCCCGCGATAATCGTGATTCTCGCTCACCATCGCCTGCAGGCTGGTCACTCCGCCTTCCGGATCGCTGGTGCGGCGGGCGACGCCCTGTGGGCCGGGCTTCGGGGTCTCGCCGCGAGCCAGGGCCTCAAGGATCGCGCCGGTGGTCTCGAAGGTGAGGTCTTCGTAATTGTCGTCGTTGATCTGGACCATCGGCGCGTTGGCGCAGGCCCCGAGGCACTCCACCTCGGAGAGGGTGAAGAGGCCGTCCGGAGTCGTCTGCCCCTTCTTCATCCCCTTCGCCTTGCAGGCGGCGAAGACGTCGTCCGAGCCCCGGAGCATGCAGGGCGTCGTCCCGCACACCTGGACATGGAAACGGCCGACCGGGCGAAGGTTGAACATGGTGTAGAAGGTCGCGACCTCATAGGTGCGGATGTAGGGCATGCCGAGATAGGCGGCGATATATTCGATCACCGGAATGGGCAGCCAGCCCTGGGTCCCCGTCTCGGCCCCCACCTGCCGCTGGGCAAGGTCGAGCAACGGGATGACCGCGCTCTGCTGCCGCCCCGGCGGGTAGCGGCCGATGAGCAGCTTCGCCTTCTTGTCGTTCTCCGCGCTGAACGCGAACGCGGCCCAGCGGGCGCGAACCTCGTCGAGATCGATTGAGGTGGGAAGGATATCAGCCATTCGCCCAAGCCTTGGAACAGTCGGATTCGAAACGGTGGCGGTGGTCGGCAAATGGCCACAGTTCGTCAGCCCGCCTTACACTGATAATTGCATCCGACTTGAACTGGATCAGCCAAGCAGACCAGTGCCCCCCATCTCCCGCTCCCCGCTGGAGAGTCATGACGTAGAGCGGCATTGTTCCGGAGGCCTCCAGGAACCCCCAATCGTGGAGGCGAAGATTCTCCGCGCGTTTGCTTACGGATCGAGCCGCGAACTCACTGAAGAACTCATCCAGCTCGCCCGGCGTGACCTCACCAAGCCGTTCCGAATAGACCTTGGGACCATTCGAAAAGAATGAGCGGTCTTTGCTGTCGATCGCCGCCACCAGAGCGGCCATGGCACACCCTGCACGTTGTGGCGTATGCGGCGGCGGGGGCGGGGGTAAGGTCGCGCTCGCTGCAACGGGGGTCGCGAACAACGCCAAGGCCAGGGCGATATTGCGGATATCAGCCATTCTTGGGCCCATCGTCGTCACTGGTCGGGCGCCTGCCGCGGCTTCCGCCGGAGGCGAGCAGGACTAGCAGAAGCAGGACCAGCACCGCGCCGATGCCGCCGATCGTGCGCATCGAACTGCCGTCGGCATGGTCGTCCGGGGTGAAGAGGTAAAAGGCACCGGCCGCCACGACGGCGACGGTCACGGCGGCCATTGCGGGGGTGCGACGGTCAGCCATGGGCCGCGGGCCTCCCTTTCTTGCCGAGCAGCCGCCGCACGAAGGCGACGGCCTCGATGAGCAGCGCCGCGGCGATGATTCCCATCAGCGCGAGCGGCAGGACGAGAAGCGCCCCGCCGCCGAGGTTCGGGCCCATCAGCACGGCGTAGGCGAGAAGCGCGGTGACCGCCGCGGCGAGGAAATAGCGCCGCGCCTTCGCCGGAAGCTGCGCGAGCACCAGGGCCGGAGCGAGCACGAACATGGCGATCAACAGAGCCTGGCTCACCGGTCGATCTCCCCGAAGACGATGTCGAGCGAGCCGAGGATGGCGGTGACGTCGGCGAGCATGTGGCCCCGGGTCATGAAGTCCATCGCCTGAAGGTGGCTGAAGCCGGTCGGCCGGATCTTCACCCGATAGGGCTTGTTGGTGCCGTCGGCGACGAGATAGATGCCGAACTCGCCCTTCGGGCTCTCGGTGGCGACGTAGACCTCGCCCGCGGGGACATGGAAGCCCTCGGTGTAGAGCTTGAAGTGATGGATGAGCGCTTCCATCGACTGCTTCATCTCGGCCCGCTTGGGCGGCACCACCTTGCGGTCGAGCGAGGCGATCGGCCCGTCCGGAATGTCGCGGATGCACTGCTTCATGATCCGGACCGACTGGCGGACCTCCTCGGCCCGGACCATCATCCGGTCGTAGCAATCGCCCTTGGTCCCGATGGGAACGTCGAACTCGACGCGGTCGTAGACGTCGTAGGGCTGGGCCTTGCGGATGTCCCAGGGCACGCCGGCGGCGCGGATCATCGGCCCGGAGAAGCCCCAGGCGATGGCGTCCTCCTTGGAGACGGTGCTGATGTCGACGTTGCGCTGCTTGAAGATGCGGTTGTCGACGACGAGGCTGAGCGAATCCTCGAACATCGGCAATAGCTTGGAATCGCACCAGGCGCCGATCTCCTCGAGCAGCCCCGCCGGAACGTCCTGATGGACGCCGCCCGGCCGGAAGTAGTTGGCGTGCATCCTGGCGCCGGACGTGCGCTCGTAGAAGTTCATGATGTCTTCGCGCGGCTCGAACAGCCACAGATTGGGCGTCATCGCGCCCACGTCCATGATGTGGCTGCCGATGTTGAGCAGGTGGTTCTTGATCCGGGTCAGCTCGGCGAAGAAGGTCCTCAGATATTGCGCGCGCAGCGGCACATTCAGCCCGAGCAGCTTCTCGATGGCGAGGACGTAGCTATGCTCCATGCACATCGGCGAGACGTAATCGAGCCGGTCCATGTAGGGGATGGACTGGATGTAGGTCTTGTATTCGCAGAATTTCTCGGTGCCCCGGTGGAGCAGCCCGACATGCGGATCGACCCGCTCGACGATCTCGCCGTCGAGCTCCAGGATCAGGCGAAGCACGCCATGCGCGGCCGGGTGCTGAGGTCCGAAGTTGATCGTGTAGTTCGCGATCTCGGACTCGGTTGCGCCGGAGCGGGCGACCTGCTGCTCGTGGGATTGGGCGGGAGAAGCGATGGTCATGCCGCCCTCCCCGTCATCCCGGCGAAAGCCGAACCCTCGGGGAGACCCGCCGAGACTTCTCGTCCTGAGGTCCCTGCCTTCGCCGGGATGACGAACAAGTTCGTCACTTCTTGATCTCCTCGGCCTTGAGCGGCGTCGGCGCTCCCGGCGCCTCGGGCGCCTTCTCGTCGCCCGGCAGGATGTACTGGGCGCCCTCCCAGGGGCTGAGGAAGTCGAACGGGCGGAAATCCTGGGCGAGCTTCACGGGCTCGTAGACCACGCGCTTCTGCTCCTCGGAATAACGAAGCTCGACATAGCCCGAGAGCGGAAAATCCTTGCGGAAGGGAAAGCCGCGGAAGCCGTAGTCGGTGAGGATCCGGCGAAGGTCGTCATTGCCGTCGAAGACGACTCCGTAGAGGTCGAACACCTCGCGCTCCAGCCAGCCGGCCACCGGCCACAGCCCCGTCACCGACGGCACCGGCAGGTCCTCGTCGGTCGACACCCGGACCCGGATGCGGTGGTTCCTCGTCAGCGAAAGCAGGTGGTAGACCACCTCGAACCGCTCCGCCCGCTGCGGATAGTCGACCCCGGCGATCTCCATCAGCTGCTGATATTCGAAGCTGTCCCGAAGGATCCGGCACACCTCGACGATGCTCTCGCGGCGCACGGTCAGGGAGACTTCGCCGACGGCGTCCTTCGTCTCGATCAGGGCGTCGCCCAGGGCTGCGGCGACCTCGCCGATCAGCCCTTCGCGGGGCGCGATCCTGGGAGCGGAGTTGTTCCCCATATCAGCGCTCTATCGTTCCGACTCGGCGGATCTTCCGCTGCAGCTGCATGACCCCGTACAGGAGAGCCTCGGCGGTCGGCGGGCAGCCGGGCACGTAGATGTCGACCGGAACGATCCGGTCGCAGCCGCGCACCACCGAGTAGCTGTAATGGTAATAGCCGCCGCCATTGGCGCAGCTGCCCATCGAGATGACGTAGCGCGGCTCCGACATCTGGTCGTAAACGCGGCGCAGCGCCGGGGCCATCTTGTTGCACAAGGTGCCGGCGACGATCATCACGTCCGACTGGCGCGGGGACGCGCGCGGGGCGACGCCGAAGCGCTCGAGGTCGTAGCGCGGCATGTTGGCGTGGATCATCTCCACCGCGCAGCAGGCCAGGCCGAACGTCATCCACCACAGCGAACCGGTGCGGGCCCACTGGAACAGATCCTCGGTGGAAGTGACCAGGAAGCCCTTGTCGGTGACTTCGGAGTTCAACTGCTTGAAGAAGTCCGGGTCCGGCTGCTGCAGGTCGGCGGGGCGCTCATTTTCATGGCGCGGATCGAGGATCACTCCCATTCCAGCGCTCCCTTTTTCCAGGCGTAGGCGAAGCCCAGGGTGAGCTCCACCAGGAACAGCATCATCGCGCCCCAGCCGGCAAGGCCGATATGGCCGAGGCTGACCGCCCAGGGGAACAGGAAGGCAGCCTCGAGATCGAAGATGATGAACAGAATGGCGACGAGATAGAAGCGCACGTCGAACTGCGAGCGCGTATCCTCGAATGCGGGAAAGCCGCATTCATATTCGGCCAGCTTGTCCGGATACGGGTTGGACGCGCCGGTCAGCCGGGAGACCAGCATCGGCAGAACGACGAAGGACAGCGACAGGCCAAGGGCGATGCCGAGGAACAGGAGGATGGGCAGATAATCGGCGGCGGTGGACGCCATCGAGACTCTCCAGGGCTAAGGTGAGGCGGCTTCTAAGGCAGGGACACGGCCACCGCAACACTTCAGCGGGGGCTTTGGGGAACGCCGCTGCAGGTGAGGGTAGGCGCTTGTAATTACAAGCCTATTTCAGGCGCGCAGGGCCCCCGCGACGAGCTTGTGGAGCTTGGAATGAAGCTGGTCGTTGGCGGCAAGCACTTGGCCCTTGGCAAGACCCGCCTCGCCGCCCCGGAAATCGCTGACGAAACCGCCTGCTTCGCGAACCAGAAGCACGCCCGCGGCGAG